>NZ_JBNYXZ010000025.1:0-91021 GCF_051380935.1 Janthinobacterium algoris
CGCCAGCGGCGCCACTCGCGCCTCGGCAATGTTCCGCCCGCGTTGTTTGCTGAAAAATTCAGCAAACAACCACAGGCGGCTTGAAACAAGAGTGTCCGCTATTGACAGTACACCTCATAGTAGCTGGTGGTCCGCAATCAGAACTGCGCATAGGCATATCAAAGTCGAATGCCTTGAGGCATCTCCAACGATGTATCAGCCTTGGTGGAGCACCACCGAGTTTGCCAGAGCTGCCGTCTACAAGAAAACGCCTCAACTTGAATATTTGTTGCCATCGCGATACGCGAATGATCGCATCGTTACACTGAATTGGGTCTGTCGGTATGACGACTCCGTTCCTGCCTACAGGGCGCACTCCTCTTTAGCTGATCATGGCTGCAAGATGTACCGGTACACGCTTGCCAGGCTAAGGCGATGGATTGCAGAGAGGGAATCCTTGCCGCTCGAGAAGTTCAATGACCTGGTTTCTCAACACACATTCGCGAAGAGCTCGGCGTGTTCTGTGCGATTACAGGCTTTTGTGGCGTTCCGCTGCCACATGGAGAGCCGTTTTGTTCAAACTGGCTCTCATAATCTCGGCGCGATGGAAAACGCTGTGCTCTGTGGAAAGCTATTTCAAAACATCGCATGCTGCGGCGGACGTACCGCCCGGCTGGAATGGCTGGCGACATTCTTCGCCCTCTATGCATTCTGGCACGCACGCTTGTCTGATGGACCTAAAAGTGGCCTGGAAAATATCTGGACTGAAGTGGCATTTTATGAACAACATTTATGTCACTACAGTCGATTTTTTGAGAGTTCACCTGCTGAAAGAAATTGCCATTTAGGCAAGTGGAATTACATGTATAAGAAACGCAGGGCATGGTTTGAAGGCGAAGTCAGTTTTTTAAAGGTCGATGATATGCCTTTGTGGCCTTGGGATAGGCAAAGTCAAGCAGGGCATGCGAAGCAATACTTCGCTGTCGAGCGGCGTTCAGACAATTTGCATGACGCTCTGCATGAACCATAGCATGGAGAGAGGGCCCCGCCTATTGGGCGCCATGATCGCACTTGGACAGAATCGAAATGAACGAACATGAATCACGCCGTCGGAAGTACGCTTTGGCGGTCCACCCAGACCAAATCCAGATTTGAGGCCGATTTTATCTGCGCCCAGACATTCTGGCTCTCAAGGTCAAGTGCAGAGCAGCAATACCTTGACAGTGAGTTTGATACCACCTAGGCTACGAATATCATCTATATAGACAGTTTATGAAGACCTCCCGCACAGTGCGATTGTTCACGGCTCTTGTCGCGATTCTTAGCATGCTGTTCATGCAGCATGCGGTCGCTTCGTACCTGTGCCCTGGCGTGCCGATGGGAGGCAGTGGTTCTGTTGTATCCGCAGGCGTTGGGGTATCTGCGATGCCCGCGATGGCAGACTGCGCCGGCATGGACACTGACCAGTCGACTTTGTGTCAAATTCATGCTGTGGGAGATGCGTCCAGGCAGTCGCTGGACAAGACACCTGTTGCCGACCACCCATCTTTCGTACCTGTTGTCCTGGTTCTGACGTTAGCTATTTTTGACACTCCCCTAGCGTATACAGCAAAACCGCCCTTGCTCATTACCTTGGCGAGGCCAACGGCGCCGCCTATCTCCATCCGCCATTGCTGTTTCCGTATTTAATACTCCAGACTGTCTAGATCGTCATCGCCTTGTCGGGTTCGACAGGGCGTTGTTGCCCATCGCATTCTGGAGCTGCCATGTCTATCCCGTACTCCGTGCAGTCGCATGCACGCGTCGCCCGTCTTCGCCCATTCATGAAGACGGCGCTCGCTCTCGCCCTTACTTTTCCGCTGCTTGCCTCCGTTCATGATGCGCGCGCGGCCCCCCAGCCAATCACCTTCACCGAGGCGCTGCAGCAGGCTGTCGCCCGTTCGCGCCAACTCCATGCGCAGGACCAGGCAACTGTCGCCGCACATGAAATGGCGGTAGCAGTGGCGCAGCGCCCCGACCCAACTCTCAAGGTCGGTATCGATAATGTGCCCTTAAGTGGCAGTGATCGCTTTAGTTTGAGCGGGGATTTTATGACGATGCGGCGCATCGGCATTTCGCAGGAACTGACACGTGCCGATAAATTGCGCTGGCGTTCCGCACGCCTTGAGCGCGAAGCCGACAAGGCGCAAGCGCAAAAAGATGTCGCACTCGCCGCGATTCAACGCGACACGGCTGTCTCCTGGCTCAACGTCTACTACACTCGGAAAATGTCAGTTGTACTAACAGAGCAAGTGGCCTTTTCTCGCCAGGAAATAGACGCTGCTGCGGCGGCCTACAGGGGAGGGCGTGGCAGTCAGGCTGACGTGCTGGCTGCTCGTTCTGCCTTGTTAACCCTTGAGGACCGAGCCAGCCAGGTCGAACGTGATCTCAATACGGCAAAAAACATGCTGGCGCGTTGGACCGGCAGCAGCGGCGAGCTTGCCGAGGCTGGCATGCCCGACCTGGGCACCATCCCTCTGGACCCGCTTTTTCCCGACACTGAACTGGCGCACCGCCCGCAGATCGTGGTGTTGAATCGGCAAGAAGAAGCCGCCCAGGCGGATGTCAATCTGGCGCAAGCGAACCGGCACCCGGACTGGAGTATCGAGTTCGCATTCCAGCAGCGCGGCGCGGCCTATTCGAACATGGTCTCCGTTGGCCTGTCCCTGCCATTGCAGTGGGATCGTAAGAACCGGCAGGACCGCGAGCTAACCTCCAGACTCGCCTTGGTCGAACAAGCCAGGAGCGAACGCGACGAACTGCTGCGAGAAGATGCCGCCAACATTCGTGCCTTGCTCATCGAATGGAGGAGCGGCCAAGAACGTAGCGAGCGCTACGCGCTCCAGCTATTGCCACTTGCCGACGAACGAAGCCAGGCGGTCCTGGCCTCCTACCGTGGCGGCAAAGCGTCCTTGGCCGAGGTGCTCGCTGCCAGGCGTAACAGTGCAGACATGCACGTTCAGTTGCTGCAGCTACAGATGAATACAGCCCAGTTTTGGGCACAGCTTCGCTTCCTCTTTCCCGACACCGCAATCGCGCAGATTTCCGCAGTACATCGCCAGCAGGAATTCAAATGAACAATAAGAAATTACGCGTCCTGGTACTTGCGGGATCCCTTGCAGCAGTCGCTTATGCCGGTTACCAGTTTGGTGTACGACAAGCACATCAGGCAGTATCTCCAGGTGACGTCAAGGTGGCATCCGGCAACGCAGCAGGCGCCGCGAGTGCTGCCAACAAGAAACCATTATATTGGCATGACCCCATGGTGCCGGGCCAGAAGTTTGACAAACCCGGCAAGTCACCGTTCATGGATATGCCGCTGGTGCCCGTCTATGCTGCGGGAGATGGTGAGGACAGTAATGTCACGATCAGCCCACGGGTCCAGCAAAACCTGGGAGTGCGCACAGCGCTCGTCACATTCGGAAAGATGTCCGGCGGCTTGGTTGTCGTCGGTAACGTCGCCTATGACGAGCGCGACGTGGCACTGGTGCAGGCGCGCAGCGGTGGGTTTGTAGAGCGCCTGTATGCGCGTGCCACGCTCGATCCGGTGAAAAAGGGGCAACCCTTGGCTGACTTGTATGTTCCTGATTGGATCGCGGCACAAGAAGACTATCTGGCGAGCCGTCGTATGCAAGGCAATGAGACAGCATCCCTGGTCGATGCTGCCCGACAGCGCATGCGGCTGGTTGGTATGACTGAAGGGCAAATCCGCCTAGTCGAATCGAGTGGAAAGGTCCATCCGCGCATGACGGTCTCAGCACCCATCAGCGGTGTGATCGCAGAGCTTGGCGCCCGGGAAGGAATGACCGTCTCAGCCGGTGCGCCGCTGTTTCGCATCAATGGCCTCGCGACAGTGTGGGTCAATGCGGAGTTGCCCGAGAGCGTGGCGGCCAAGGTTCTCCCCGGTGACGCCGTCGAAGCGCGGGTACAAGCGCTACCCGGAAGTATTTTCAAAGGCAAGGTGAATGCCATTTTGCCGGAAGTTAATGCTACGACGCGAACCCTGAAAGCCCGTGTGGAGCTGGCTAATCCCGGCGCTCAGTTGTTGCCCGGCATGTTTGCTACGTTGACCTTCGCGTCAAACAAGGGCGCCGATGTTTTGCAGGTGCCATCGGAGGCAGTTATTCAGACGGGTACACGCAGCGTTGTCATGCTTGCCCAGGAGGGGGGCAAGTTTATGCCCGTCGATGTGCAGGTCGGCAGCGAAGGCAATGGTCTCACCGAAATCCGCAAGGGCCTGTCCGCTGGCCAGAAAGTGGTCGTCTCGGCGCAGTTCCTGGTCGATTCCGAGGCCAGCCTGAAGGGAACGACGACACGCTTGAGCGATACGCCATCCCCGGACGCAGACAAGGGATCCCCGCGCCACCATGGGGTAGGCAAGGTAGAACAGATCGGCAAGGATGAAATCACCATTTCGCATGGCCCTATCACGTCGCTGCAATGGGGGTCGATGACGATGGGTTTCAAAGTGCCTTCCACGGGCTTGCCGCCCAATATCGGTATAGGTGACCGAGTCGCCTTCGACATCAAGCAAGGCGAGGATGGCAGCTTTGAGATCGTGGCCATTGCGCCGACCTCCGGTGCGCCGAAACCCGAGAACAAACCCATGGGTGGCATGAAGGCACCAGCGGGAGTGGCGAAATGATCGCAAAACTGATCCGCTGGTCTATCAGCAACCGGTTTTTGGTCTTGTTGGCGACTGTTTTCATTACGGCCTGGGGCATATGGTCGCTGGCGCGCACGCCGCTCGACGCGATTCCCGACCTGTCGGACGTGCAGGTTATCATCCGCACCAGCTATCCGGGGCAGGCGCCACAAATCGTCGAGAACCAGGTCACGTATCCACTGACCACCACGATGCTGTCGGTGCCGGGCGCCAAGACGGTGCGCGGATACTCGTTTTTCGGTGACTCCTTCGTCTACATTCTGTTTGAAGACGGTACCGATCCATACTGGGCGCGTTCACGGGTGCTGGAATATCTGAACCAGGTGCAGTCACGCCTGCCACCGCAGGCAAAAACGGCGCTCGGACCAGATGCGACCGGCGTCGGCTGGGTCTATGAATATGCGCTGGTCGACCGTAGCGGCAAGACCGATTTGTCGCAATTGCGCGCCTTGCAGGACTGGTTTCTCAAGTATGAGTTGAAAGCGGTGCCCAACGTCTCGGAAGTGGCCAGCATTGGCGGCATGGTGCGCCAGTACCAGATCGTGCTCAATCCAGACAAGATGCGCGCCTTTAACATCCCGCATGGCAAAATTATCGATGCCGTGCAGAAAGCCAATCAGGAAACGGGCGGCTCCGTGCTGGAATTGGGCGAGGCCGAATACATGGTACGGGTCTCTGGTTATCTAAAGTCGCTGGACGACTTCCGCAAGATTCCCTTGATGACGACTGACGCCGGCGTATCGGTGCGGCTGGGCGATGTCGCGCGCATCCAGATTGGGCCGGAAATGCGGCGCGGGATTGCCGAATTGAATGGTGAGGGCGAAGTTGCTGGCGGCGTAATTATCATGCGTTCCGGGAAAAATGCGCTGGAAACCATCGATGCCGTCAAGATCAAGCTGGAAAAACTAAAAGCAAGCCTGCCTCCTGGCGTCGAAATCATTCCCACCTACGACCGGTCGAATCTGATCAAGCGCGCTGTGAGCAACCTGAAAGAAAAGCTGATCGAGGAATTCATTGTCGTCGCGGTCGTTTGCGTGCTATTCCTGTTTCACTTGCGCTCGGCGTTAGTGGCCATCATCACGCTGCCGATCGGTATCCTGATCGCTTTTATCGTCATGTATTATCAGGGAGTTAACGCCAATATCATGTCGCTGGGCGGTATCGCCATTGCCGTCGGCGCGATGGTCGATGCCGCCGTGGTGATGATTGAGAATGCCCACAAGCATATTGAAGCCTGGAATCATGCCCATCCGGGTAAACAGCTGAAGGGTAATGAGCACTGGCGCGTCATTGGCGACGCTGCGGTTGAGGTCGGGCCAGCACTGTTCTTTTCGCTGTTGATCATCGTTCTCTCGTTCATTCCCGTGTTCACTCTGGAAGCGCAGGAGGGGCGCATGTTTTCGCCGCTGGCCTTTACCAAGACGTATGCGATGGCGGCGGCGGCTTGGTTGGCAGTGACGCTGATTCCCATTTTAATGGGCTATCTGATCCGAGGCCGGATTCCCGATGAGCAAAAGAATCCCCTCAATCGTTTCCTAATCGCGATATACCGACCCTTGCTCGATGTCGTACTGCGTTTTCCAAAGCTGACTTTGCTGGCGGCAGCACTGGTAGCGGCCATCACGATCTGGCCCATGACCCGGCTCGGCGGCGAATTCATGCCGCCACTGGATGAAGGCGATGTGCTGTACATGCCGTCGGCGTTGCCAGGTCTGTCGGCCGGCAAGGTCGCACAGTTGTTGCAGCAGACCGACCGGCTGATCAAAACGGTACCTGAGGTACAAAGCGTCTTCGGCAAGGCCGGCCGAGCCGAGAGCGCCACTGATCCGGCGCCACTGGAAATGTTCGAAACCATGATCCAGTTCAAGCCGCGCGATCAGTGGCGCCCTGGCATGACGCCGGAAAAATTGATACAGGAACTGGACCGCACCGTCAAGGTGCCTGGACTGTCCAACATCTGGGTGCCGCCGATCCGCAACCGGATTGACATGTTGGCCACCGGCATCAAAAGCCCGGTCGGCGTCAAGGTCGCAGGCGTTAGCTTGCAGGAAATTGACCGCATCACAGGTGAGATAGAACGCGCAGTCAAGAAGGTGCCGGGCGTCTCCTCAGCACTGGCCGAGCGCCTGAATGGCGGACGGTACATCGACGTCAATATCGATCGCGACGCGGCCGCCCGCTACGGCTTGAATATTGCAGACGTGCAAAGCGTGGTGTCAGCAGCGATCGGCGGCGACAATATCGGTGAAACTGTCGAAGGATTGCAGCGTTTCCCTATCAACGTGCGCTATCCACGTGAGGTGCGCGACTCAGTCGAGAAATTGCGCCAGCTACCGGTGCTGACTGAGCGGGGTGCGCAAATCCGGCTGGGTGATGTCGCCGCGATCCGCATCGACGACGGTCCCCCGATGCTCAAGAGTGAGAATGCCCGGCTGTCAGGCTGGGTGTATGTCGATATTCGCGATCGCGACTTAAGTTCGACTGTGTATGACATGAAGCAAGTCGTGGCCAGGGAAGTCAAATTGCCGGCGGGTTACTCCATTGCATGGTCGGGGCAGTTCGAATATCTGGAGCGTGCCACTGAAAAACTCAAAATCGTCGTGCCAGCGACCTTGCTTATTATCTTCGTGCTGCTCTATCTGACCTTCAAGCGCTTCGACGAAGCAGCCTTGATCATGGCAACGCTGCCGTTTGCGCTGGCCGGTGGCATTTGGCTACTCTGGTTGCTCGACTATCACCTGTCAGTCGCCGGCGGCGTCGGCTTCATCGCGTTGGCTGGTGTCTCGGCCGAATTCGGCGTAATCATGTTGCTTTATTTAAAACATGCCTGGGATGAACGTCTGGCGAACGGTAACGCCAGCGAAACCGATCTGCTCGATGCAATTCGTGAAGGTGCGGTCTTGCGCGTGCGCCCCAAAGCGATGACGGTGGCGGTCATTATCGCCGGCCTGGTGCCTATCATGCTGGGCACCGGCACCGGGTCGGAGGTCATGCAACGCATCGCCGCGCCGATGGTTGGCGGCATGATCACCGCGCCGCTGTTGTCCATGTTTGTGGTCCCAGCGGTTTATCTGCTGCTACGTCGGCGTCAGATTCGCGCAGCTGGCCCCGCAGTGGCAGAGGAGGCTTAGCCGTCATGAGACTGTTTGGCACATACCGCTCGGCTAAGCATTTCGTGTATTTCGTGAAGTGTGCGGCTGTGTTGCTCGGCTTTTTCTGGCACAGCCATGTGCCGGCGTTTCCACTACAAATTGAGCTGCGCGCATCTGCGGCGATCGCGCAGCCAATGGCCATGACGAATTGCCGACCATGTGCCATGTGCTGTATCGGTCCACCTTTTGCCGTACAAAAAGCAAGCGGCGACAACCTGGATCCGGGTGCTACCGCAGCCACGATGCGGTATGTTTCGCAAACGGTTAGCGGGAGATTTTTTTCTGACATTTCAGAAGTTTCCGTGGTTGCACTGCGCTTTCTGTATTGTCGGTGGTTGAATTAGCCACGTGATGACGGGGATGAAGACACGTACATCAAACTGGTTTACTGAGGAATTATCATGAAAAAATTACTACTTACGCTGCTCTGTATCAGCACCCTTAGCGCTGCATTTCCCGCCTTCGCCGGACCCGACTGGCAACTGATTGAGCAAGGGCGCAAGGCCAAGCAGGCGCAAATGATGCAAGCCGCCAATAAAGCCCCACAAGCTGAAATGGATCGCCAGATGGACCCAAAAATGGATCATCAAATGGATCCGAAAATGCACGAAAAAATGGATCAAATGATGAAGGATTGTCAGGAAATGATGAAGAAGAAGTAACGCGTCGTTGAGCGTTGGATGGGACCGCTCCTGGTAGCGTAAGCAGCCTGGAGCGATCCCATCCATTCACGTGCTTATTCATTTTTGCGTCCGCGAGATTGTCTCTCGATGGTATGGTCAATGGCTAAGGCCGGCCGGTGCCGCGCAACCGCAGTGCATTGGTAATGACAGACACGGAACTTAGGCTCATCGCTAACGCGGCGATCATCGGCGACAGCAATTGGCCAGTAAATGGATACAGCACACCGGCAGCCAGTGGAATGCCCAAGGCATTGTAGATAAACGCGAAGCCCAGGTTCTGCCACATATTTCGGACAGTGTCGACCGAGATTCGACGGGCAAGGGCAATCCCACGCAGATCTCCCTTGACTAAGGCGACGTGAGCGCTGTTGATAGCCACATCTGTTCCAGTCCCCATGGCAATGCCAACGTTGGCCTTCGCCAGTGCGGGGGCATCATTGATGCCATCGCCGGCCATTGCGACCACCTTGCCTTGCTTTTGCAGTTTCTCTACCAAGGCCAACTTGTCCTGTGGTTTTACCTCTCCGTAAAACTCCGCGATGCCCAGCCTTTCGGCCACGGACCGTGCGGTAGTGACACCATCGCCAGTAGCCATAATCACGGTCAGCCCTTCAGCGCGCAGGCCCTCTATCGCCTCACGCGTCGTTGCCTTGATGGGGTCCGACACGGCGATCAGTCCTGCCAAAACGCCGTCAGAGGATAGATACATGACGCTAGCACCTTCTGTTCGCAAGCGTTCAGCGACCTCAGCAAGCGGCCTCCAATCAACTTTGTCAGCATCCATCAGGGCGGTGTTGCCAAGTGCGATGTGAACCCCGCCAAGCGTGCCGCGCACGCCAATACCGCTGGCAGACTCAAAACTGTCTGGTTTGGTCAGCACCAATGCTCGCCGGTTCGCTTCGTTGACGATCGCGTGTGCCAAAGGATGTTCGCTGCCCTGGTCTATGCTAGCCGCCATTTGCAGGACGTCTTCGTCCTTGAAGCCAGGCGCTGCGACCACGCTGTTAAAGGAAGGCTTACCTTCAGTGAGGGTCCCCGTCTTGTCGACAATCAGTGTGTCGACCTTCTTGAGGTCTTCTATTGCCGCGGCATCCCGAAAGAGCACCCCTTGGGTGGCGGCGCGGCCAGTGGCGGCCATAATGGACATCGGCGTGGCTAACCCCAATGCACATGGGCAAGCAATGATCAGTACTGCAACGGCGTTAACAAAACCAAAGACCCAGCTCGGTTCAGGGCCATACATTCCCCATAACACGAACGTCAGTAGCGCTATGGCCACGACCACGACCACGAAATAGCCTGCGACACTATCGGCGAGTCGTTGCATAGGCGCGCGGGAACGCTGTGCCTGCGCGACCATTTGTACGATTTGAGACAACATCGTGTCGCTGCCGATTTTCTCGGCACGCATAATCAGGCTCCCACTGGTATTGATCGTTGCGCCAATCAACGTGTCGCCGGGACGCTTTGTCACAGGTAAGGGCTCGCCAGTCAGCATTGATTCATCGAGCGAACTCTCGCCATCAAGCACTACGCCATCAACCGGCACCTTCTCACCGGGTCGGACACGGAGTTTGTCGCCGACGTGGACGTGCGTGAGAGGAATGTCGTCTTCGGTGCCATCATCCTGAATGCGTCGAGCCGTCTTCGGAGCGAGTCCGAGTAAGGATTTGATTGCGGCGGAAGTTTGGGAGCGTGCGCGCAGCTCAAGTATCTGTCCCAGTAGCGTGAGCGAAACAATGACTGCAGCTGCTTCAAAATAGACGCCTATGCGGCCATGTGCTGCAAAAGTAGGCGGGAAGAAGCCCGGTGCGATGGTGGCGACGACACTATAGCCATAGGCAGCCATTACGCCAAAACCAATCAAGGTCCACATATTCGGGCGCATGCGTGCCAGCGATTGCGCCCAGCGCGTGAAAAATGGCCAGCCGGCCCACAGTACGACAGGGGTACTTAATGCGAATTCAATCCAGTTCTGGCTTGGCAGCCCCATTTCAAGAAACACATGCCCAAACATCGCCAACAGGAATACCACCAGGGTCAGCGGCAGCGTCCACCAGAAGCGGTGGCGGAAATCGACTAGCTCCGGATTTTCCGCCTCATCTAGCGTCGGCATTTCAGGTTCGAGCGACATGCCGCAAATGGGGCAAGTTCCCGGTGCAGGCTGGCGTATCTCGGGATGCATGGGGCAGGTGTAGACCGCTCCCTGCTGGGGCGAGTGCTCAGGGCTGGGCGCCGCATTCTCTCTATCGATGAAGGAATCTGGCGCAGCATTGAACTTTGTCATGCATTTCCCGCTACAGAAGTGGTAGACCATACTTTTGTAGGTGATTTCTTTTTCGGGATTTGCGCCAACGCGCATGCCGCATACAGGATCGATGAATGGTTTTTCATCCCCTGTCTTCATCGTATTGCCAGGCCCGGTCTCGCTATGGGTGCCATGATGATGCTCGTGCGCATGATGCTCGGCTTCAGTTCTACTCATGAATCACTCCTTGGGCAGATTCGCCTGTTTCGTTGGCTGTGGTGGAACCAGCTATTGCGGCAACGGCGGGAATTGAACATTCCCGCCGAATGAAGTCATCTATTTGGCAGAAACCAATACCAGTCCCTTCATACCCGCCTCAAAGTGACCGGGTTGTAAGCAAGCAAATTCCACTTCGCCGGCTTTGTCGAACTGCCAGACAATGGTTCCCGATTTTCCTGGCGTTACGCTCACCTGATTGGGTTCCGCATGCTCCATCTCCGGAAACTTTGCCATTTGTTGGGCATGTTCTTTCAACTCGCTCTCAGAACCAATGACCATCTCATGCTTGATCTTGCCGGAATTGTTGACGACAAAGCGAATGGTCTCGCCCCGTTTCACGGCAATAGACGCTGGGCTAAAGCGCATGGTGTCGTTCATATCGACAGTGACGTTACGCGTCACTTTTTTCGGGTCGCCCGCCTTGCCCACAAGAGATGCGTTCTGCTCATTTGCGCCATGCTGGTGGCCACTATGTGCTGCTGGGCTGCTATTCGGCACCGCAGCATTGCTGAAAGTGCTCAAGCTGGCCAGTAACATTATTGCAATTGCATTTAAGGTCATCTTTTTCATATCGTACTCTCTTGTAGAAAACCGTCGCGGCATTACATCGCGGTAGGTGGTTGTTGAATGGTAAGAATTGCCGCCGCAAACAGTGCACCGAGCAGTAGCAAGGTCTCTATTTGTAAAACGACTCTCACCAGGGTGACGCCGCGCAAGGAGCGGGAGGCGGCAGGCAGTCCGCGAAATTTGTTGTAGCCGCCCAAGGCAATGGCAAGAAGGACCAATGCAACTTTGACCAGTAAGGTGATGCCGTAGGTGGTATGAACAAGATGCTCGGAACTCCCCACTCGGTGCCAGGCGCTGTAGATGCCAGTAGCAATAATGGAAACTACTGCAAGTATTGCTGCCTGGGACATCAGTTCGAGGTATTGATCGGTGGACCCCGTATCAAATTTCCTTATCCGCGTCTTATGCAGAACAAACCAGCCGGTAACCATCACCGCACCAGTCCATAGGCCTATGGCAAAAAAATGGATCGCTTCAACTGCTAGCGGAATAGTCCAGAAGCCTTCCTCGCCCGCATGCCCCATGGACGCCCGTATTGCAGAAAATACAGCCAAAAGGAGAACGACAGCAATATCGCTGCTGCGGCCAACTCCGCCTACTAATCGCACAAGAAAGAGAGCAAGCATTACCACAATAGTGGCGCAGCCTGCATGTCCGTAGTCGGTTGTAGACACCATCATCCAGAACATCGGGCACGCTTCGCGCAGGCCGACACCTCCCATGATCGCCGTCGCGCTCAATAGTGCTGATGCACTAGCAACCGTGCTGATTGCCGCCGCCATCAAGTCAAGTTTGCGCAGCGCTGGCTCGAAATGATCATGGTCGACGCCGCTAGAACGCATCCAGTAACGTGCAAACCATGATCCGACGAGCCAGGCAAAGCCGAGGTTCAGCAGCAAAGCTGAACTGACTTGCAACAGCGAGACTGCATCCATTTATTTCACCGTGAACTTAAAGTCGCCTTTACGACGATGTCCATCGTGTCCTGCAACTGCCCAGCTCACGGTATAGGCGCCAGCGTTCAATGTTGGTACTTCCAAGCGTAAGACAGCTGGATTCGCCGCATCGACCTTTGCCTTGTCTGCAGCGACGGCTTTGCCTTCGCCATCACTCAGCGTGATCGAGCTAAAGGCTTCTTCCACCTTTTCGTTGAAGGTCAGCGTAATCGCCTTTGGTGCAACTGCCAGAGAGGCACCAGGCTCGGGACTGGCACTCTTCAAGCTCGCATGTGCCATGGCAAATGGGGTAGCCAGCGTTGCCGCCAATATGGATGTGGCAAGAATAATGTTCCGCAGGGTCTTCATCTTCAACTCTCTTTGTTAAATTTACTTTATTGCTTCGATGGAGGTGACCGTCAATGCGCCGCCAACTTTTTCCACGACGAAACGTACTTTGTCGCCTTGTTTGACCTTGTCGAGCATTGACGGCTCCTTGACCTTGAACATCATGGTCATCCCTGGCATGCCCAGGTTCTTCAGCTCACCATGCTTGATGGTCAGCTTGCCGGCATCCTTGTCCACTTTCTTGATTTCCCCATCGCTCATCGCGTCTTGCGTCGCGGAGGCGCTCTGCTGCTGGGCAAACGCCACGGAGGTCGTTGCCACGGATGACAGGCCAATCAAGGTTGCCAATACAACTTTGTGCAGGTTTTTCATGATGTTTCCTTTCAGTTAAAAAATTAGTGACCGCTATGCCCGGTCGGCTTACGAACAGTGACTTCAATATTGGGTTTGTTCATCGTTGGCATCGACTGCCCCCCAGCGTTAGTGGCACGTTCGGGTTCAGGAAGGGCGCCCGTCCACTCGTATGCCACAGTTCCGGCCGGATGCTTGTACCAGCCAGGATCGGAATAGTCGCCACGCTTCTGGTCCTTGCGCACCTTCAATACGGTAAACATTCCCCCCATTTCAACCCCACCGAACGGTCCTTCGCCCGACATCATCGGTAAAGTGTTGTCCGGCAAGGGCATTTCCATGCCTCCCATGGAGCCGCCCTTGTCGCCCATCACCATATACTCAGGGACAATTTTGTTAATTTTTTCAGCAACCCCGCGATGGTTGACGCCAATCATTGTCGGTACCGAGTGACCCATTGCATTCATGGTATGGTGGGATTTATGGCAGTGAAGTGCCCAGTCACCCAGATCCGTAGCGACGAACTCGATGGCGCGCATTTGTCCAACTGCGACATCGGTGGTGACTTCTGGCCAGCGCGACGCCGGTGGGGTCCAGCCGCCATCCGTGCCAGTGACGAAAAATTCATGGCCATGTATATGAATAGGGTGGTTCGTCATCGTCAGGTTGCCGACACGGATGCGTACCTTGTCACCTTGGCGCACTGGCAATGAATCAATGCCGGGGAAGACGCGGCTATTGAATGTCCACAGGTTGAAGTCCAGCATGGTATTGATCTTCGGAGTATAGCTTCCCGGCTCCACGTCATACGCGTTGAGCAGGAAGACGAAATCACGGTCCACAGCATGGAGCGACGGATCCTTTGGATGGGTGACCCAGAAGCCCATCATCCCCATTGCCATTTGGGCCATCTCGTCGGCGTGGGGATGGTACATAAACGTACCTGGCCGTTTGGCCTCGAATTCGTAGACGAAAGTCTTTCCAGGAGCGATACCCGGTTGCGTAAGGCCCGTGACGCCATCCATGCCGTTCGGCAATCGCTGTCCATGCCAATGAACACTGGTGTGCTCAGGTAGCTTGTTGGTCACGAAGATACGCACACGGTCATCTTCTACCACTTCAATTGTCGGCCCTGGGGATTGTCCGTTATAGCCCCACAAGTTGGCTTTCATTCCTGGTGCAAGTTCACGCACTACGGGTTCGGCCACCAGATGGAATTCCTTTACGCCATTTTTCATCCGCCATGGCAATGACCAGCCGTTTAGGGTCACGACCGGATTGTAGGGCCGTCCAGTGGGGGGCGCCGGGGGAATGTGTGTCTTGGCATTGTCCATCAACATTGCCTCAGGCAATGACGCGGCACCAGCCTTGCTAACGGCAACGGCACTCACCGCTACAGCACCTGCACCTCTGAAAAAGTCTCTACGTGAAATCATGGCATGGTCCTTGTATCGTTCATACTTCCACCGCTGATGGCGGATTGAAGTTTGGTTTCCGCTATCCAAAAGTCGCGCTGGGTTTCGATGGCGGTATTCACGCTCACCAGTTGCTCGCGCGAGTCCGCCAACAATTCGAACACGCTGGCAAGCATCCCGTTGTAGCGAAGCAGAACCTCGTCGGATATTTTTTTCCGCAGCGGCACAACATCGTCGCGATAGTGACGGGCGATGTCATAGCTGGTACGGTATGCGGAGTAGGCCTCCCGCACCTCTGAGCGTGCCCGCACGGCGATGTCGGTGGTGCGATGGACGGACTGCATATAGAGCGCTTCCGCCCGTGCGACCTTGGCGCCACCCCAATCGAAGATCGGTAATTCAAGGGAAATCTGATAGCCGTTCTCGCGTGGCAAGCCTGTCGTACTCTTGTTGGTGTAGCCGGCATCAAAGACGTTGATAAAGCCAGTTGCCTTTGTTAAGCCAAGTGCCGCGGCCGTAGCCTCGGTCTCGCGGCGGGCCGACAGCATATCGAGTCGTTGTGACATGGCCTGTGCTTCCGCATTGTTCGTTTCCCGCGGCTTTTCCGGCAGAGGAGGCAACCTGTCCGGCAGGACGAAATTTTGCTGCTCTCCCCACAGGCCCAGGAGGCGAATGAGCTGTTCGCGCGTGGCTGTTGCTTCGTGCCTGGTCCTCGCCAATTGTGTCAACGCATCTTGGTAAAACGCACGCTCACGGGCTTGGTCAAGTGTGCTCCAGTTTCCAACCTTGGTCATGCTGTCGGCGAGTTGCGATGATGCCTCGGCGGCGCCGCGCACTTGCTCCGCGAAAGCGGCCGATTGAGCCGCCGCAACGGCCATAAAATATGCCCGACGTGTCTCTGCCGCCAACTGCACAGCCTGAGCAGCTGTGAGCAACTTTGCTTGTTCAAAGCGTCCTTGCTCAATGCGTCGACGCGTGGGCAGCGTCAGCAGGCCAGCAATGTCAAACATCACACTGCGATCGATTTCCGCGTCGCCACCTCCGCTGATGCGGCCGAAACTAAAACTTGGATTACGCATCCGTCCAGCTTGTACAACTTCAGCCTCCGAGACCCCCAACTCAGCGAAGGAGACCTTTAGCGCTGCATTATTGAGCAGCGCAATCTGGACCGCAGATTCAGGCGTCAGTGGCGCGGACAGCAAGGACTGCACCTGTGAAGTGGACTGCTGGCTGTCTTTCAGCGTCTCTTTAGTGAAGGGCTTGACCTGTCCAATCCGCTCTTGCGTTAGCCGGGAGACATCATTTAAGCCACCATCCGGTGAAAAGCTGGCGCAACCTGCAAGAAATACGACACTGAATACAGTGGCTACCCGACCGGGTGCTGGCAACGATAATCGCTTCATGTCATTTGCCTTTCATGTTCATTTGATGGCCCTTGTACGGATCGCTCGCCGAAGGTGGCTTGGGGTTTTCCTGGCCTTTTGCCCCGGGTACCATTTCCATCGACATGTTCCCCTGATCGCCATGCTGAGAGCCCCCTGTCACATCTTGATTTGCCTGAATCCAGGCCTTATCTGGAGATATCGGGGACTCCTCAATCGGTTTAACATCAGCAAAAGCAGAGACATATTTCAACGGCGGCACCATGGCCTTAGCATCCGTCACTGCCGCAGTGGTGCTAGCGGGTTGAGCGGATTGTGCATAGGCAACCGGCGCGAAGCTAACCGTTGCCAGAAGCAATAAGTGGAAGCGTTGCATGATTCTCTTTCAAAATTGACTGGTTACTGGGTGGATACAGCACGAGGTGAGGCGAATGCCAGTGCATGATTTCAGCAATCGGCGGGGAAGGTGGTGTGAAAAGAGCTCAAGGGGTGCGAGGAACGGGTTGTGGCCATTATCAGCTCCTTGGCGATGTTTCCAACGGTAGCGCGAGGCATCCGCTGTCCCGCACCTTACCTGTACCAGCTTGCTTGCAATGCGCGTCAGCATACGATTCATCCGCGTATCCTCGCCGTGGTGCTCCACCAGGTTGCTTGCACATTCCCGAACCAACCGAGATGAAACCGACAACTCACGCTACACCTTCCAATAAACGGAAGGTCAAGCGAATTTCGGTTTCGCCAGAGTATTTTCACTTCCACCTTGCCACAATCACCGCCCGCTGATTTAATTGCATCACCGCAATTCATCATATAGACAAAAAACACTGGAGACCTCGTGCGCCAACTGACTTTCCTTATCGCTATTTCCGTATTCAGTCTCCCCCTATACGCCGCCACACCAACTGAAACTGTTGCTGCATTTCACGAAGCGCTCGCCAGCGGCAAGTCCGAGCAGGCGAGCACTTTGCTTAGCCCGGAAATTAAAATTTACGAATCTGGGCATGTTGAGCGTTCACGTGATGAATACGCTGGTCATCACCTGCCAGCCGATACCGCCTTTGCCAAGGCCACCAAAAGCAAAGTCCTCAAACAAAACGAACGTATTGATGGAAACCTGGCGGTCGTGATGCAGGAAACAGAGACGACAGGACAATTCCAGGGCAAAAATGTGCACTTATTCGGCACGGAAACAGCTTTTCTCGAAAAGCAGGGCGATCAATGGATCATCTTTCATCTTCACTGGTCGTCCCGCAAATCTCAGTAACTTCATGTGTCAGCAGCCAGCAGGCGGACTTACATGTACTTAGTTGGCGTAGATGGGGTTAGCTGCCACGTACACGCGTACGCCGTGGGTATTCACACCGGACGGTGCAATTGCCGAAAAGTCAAAGCTTGCTTTGGTGCGCAGCGTATCGAACTGCCAAGTGAACGTCTTGCCATCCACGTCAAATTTGACGACGTCGCCTTGGGTGACATTTACATACTTGGTAGCTGACGAAATCGTGATGGTGCAGGTGGCGGACGGCGCTGGAGCAGCACTACCGAATGCAGGATTCAAGTGCATTTCGCCTTGGTGTGCCATGGCTGCGAGGGGGCTTAGCACGATGACAGCGAAAACGGCGACGATGTTTGGTTTGAGGAATTTCATTGGAATGTCCTTACTTTTCACTTGCGGGTTAATGAAGCTGCGAATTCGATGAAGTTATTCTACGTAGAGGACTCGCACACCCGAATGACGGAAACATTACATTTACATTACAGAAACCTCAGCAGGTCCAAGGTCAAATACATTTCCTCAATTCGATATGAGCTAAATTTTTTAGCAACATTTTAGCCACAGCAAGCAGGCTGGATAGGGCACCGGCAAACGGCTGAGCCTGCGGTACAGCGCCTCAAGTGCATCTTCGGCAACACGCTAAAAAGGATGCGCGCTGCCACAACATAAAACGGCGGCGTGGATCGGTACGCCTACAGTCAACAGAATGACAAATATCGGCATACCGGTGTCAGCAAAAAATATGAAGAGGTTGCTTTTGCCCCGCCTCGATTCATTCAATAACGCCTGTTCCGCTCTGTTCCACGCCGCGCGGCAAGGAATGCGGCTTGTTGATCAATCGTGGATCGACGTGCGATGTCGTACATACAGCTAGAATTTTTGCGGATTATCATGTGATGTTGCTATGTCATTTCAACATTTATGATAAGGAACTTGACATGAAAAATTTAACAAATATGGCGGCCTCGGACATGCAGTCATGCATCGATGCGTGCGCACAATGTCATCAAGTCTGTACGAAGATGGCGATGCTTCATTGTCTAAAGATGGGTGGAAAACACGTCGAGCCGGATCATTTTCGTTTGATGGTGAACTGCGCCGAAATTTGCCAAACCTCAGCAAATTTGCAGCTGAGCGGTTCTGCATTCAGCGCCCGTTTGTGCGCTGTTTGTGCCGATATCTGTCAAGCTTGCGCTGATAGCTGCCGCGAACTTGACGGTATGGAAGAGTGCGTGCAGGCATGTGATGCGTGCGCGTCCAGTTGCCGTAGCATGGCGGCCTGATTGTCAATTGGAAAAAATTGCTGTCAATACACAACGCCCCCTCCGCCTGGTTGACATGGGTGGGGGATATTTCAACATCCTGTCAGGAGAGAAATATGTATAACAACAAAATCAGTGGTCTACGCATTGCACGCGATCTAACTTGCAGCCTCGCAGTGGCTATATCGGCATATACAATACCGGTGGTAGCTACCGCGCAGACGTCGGCGTCTTCCGCAGGCAAGATGGAAATGGGTGCAAATGCTTCCGGCGACGCTTCAATGAAAATGCGTAAGTCGATGGACGACATGCACGAAAAAATGGGCCAAATGAAAATGACTGGCGATGTCGATCACGATTTTGTGATGATGATGCGGTCTCACCATCAGGCGGCCATTGATATGGCGCAAGTTGAAGTCGATACCGGCAAGGATGCAGCCATGATCAGCGCTGCAAAGAAAATCATTGCCGCGCAAAAGAAAGAGATCGCGCAATTCGACGCCTGGATGAAAAAACATCCAATGAAGTAGTGCGGTTGGCGCCCAGCGGGGGCGGCGGAACCACGCCGCCGACATCTAACAGCGGCAAAGGCATTTGTGAAATCGAACAACCAGATGCCTTTTCTCCCGTCGGCGATTGCGCTAATGGTGGTGTGGGGCTATGGGTAATCCTTGGTAATTTCAAGGTGCCTGTCCTCGCAAACCCACCTCGAACGATCAGTGGGTAATGGGTGCTGGAAAAAATAGCGTGAATTGCGTTACTCCATCGGGCTCACTCGTGACGCTGGCGCGGCCATGGTGAAGCGTCATGATGGATTTGACGATTGAAAGACCCAAGCCAGCGGAGGCTGACGTACTGGACCTCGATTTATCGGAACGATAGAACCGATCAAACAGCCGCGGCAGGTGTTCCTGCGTGATGCCTGGACCATGATTGGAAACGGAAACCACGGCCCCGTCGTCGTCAGCTATCGCCCTGAGGGTGATAGTTTCGCCCTTCGGGGTATACCGAATGGCGTTCGATACAAGGTTGCTCACCGCGCGGCGAAGTAGGTGTCCATCAGCAAGCACTTTACCCGTGGCGATGACGATGACTGATATCCCGGCGTCGGACGCCGGCCCTTCAAAATACTCGGCGATTCGCGTCAGCTCAACATCCATATCGAGTTGTTCAGTTGCTAGCGAAACCTGGTCATGGTCAGCCCGTGCCAAAAATAATATGCTTTCCACCATCCTGGCTAGACGGCAAAACTCCTCATAGTTAGATGAGAGCAGGTTTTGATATTCCTCCGATTCTCTGGGGTGAGACAGGGCAACCTCTGTTTGCACCATCAGATTGTTAAGAGGCGTACGCAAATCATGTGCCAGGTCATCTGCGAACTGGGAAAGGTTATTAAAGCTATTTTGCAGGCGGTCAAGCACCTCATTGAACGAATCAGCCAGTATCTGGAATTCCTTCGGGGCTGATTTTGCATGCAAGCGCACTTCCAAATTGTGCGCACTGACTTGCTGAGCTTGCTGCGCGAAGAGCTTCACTTTGTGCAACGCGCGACGCACAAGCAGAAACCCCAGTAGGGCTGTTAGCACAGCACCAAAGAAGCCTGAAGCAAGAACTTTTAACTTGTATGCAGATAGAACAGCTGCGCGGCTCTCTTCGCTCCGGGCGAGCGTGATTTGCACCACGGAACCTGTCGAACCAACGGTACCCAGCGCTGCAATGACCCTTAGGTTGGGTTCGCTATGCCCTGGCGCAGCACGTACGTGAGATGGCTCTGGCATCGTCTCAGCCGGCACAGCCCCATTGGCGTGCATGAATGAACGGTCACGGGTATTGCGGGTTAATTCTTCACCGTCTTGTGCCTGCATAACGAGCAAAAAGCCGCCATGCAAATCGACAGCATCTAAAAAGCGGTGCGGATCCACACGAATCGACTCTACACTCGATGTTTCCTCAAGCATATGCCTGATGAACACAATACGGTCGACAAGGTCTGCATCATCCCGTGCCTGGAGCTGCGCCGCGAGTGCTTGATAGAGATAGATGCCTAGGGCCGAAAATACAATTGCCGAGATGCCAGCGAAGAGCGCCCCCAGCTGAGCTGTGAGAGACCAGTTCTTGACCTTCATTGTCTATTTTCTAACACGTAGCCCATACTCCGAATCGTATGGATCAGTTTGACCTCGAAGGGGTCGTCAATTTTTGCTCGTAGACGGCGTACCGCGACATCCACCACGTTCGTGTCGCTGTCAAAATTCATGTCCCAGACTTGCGATGCAATCAACGGCCGGGACAAAACTTGTCCGACCCGCTTGGATAACAAATGCAAAAGGGCAAATTCTTTTGCAGTCAAATCAATCCGCACACCGGCCCGTATGACTCTTCGCTTGGGAATGTCCAGTTCCAGATCGGCAATCTGAAAAATATCAGCTTCTCTGATCGGCCCTCGGCGCAACAACGTTCGAATACGAACAAGCAACTCAACAAAAGCGAAGGGCTTGACCAAGTAATCATCCGCACCAAGCTCCAGGCCTTTGATGCGGTCATCGAGCCCATCCCGTGCTGTAAGAAACAGCACCGGCGTATCGACCGTTTTGCGCAACTCAGCGATGATTTGCCAACCATCTAAGCCCGGAAGCATGACGTCAAGCACGATCAGGTCGTAATGGGCAGTAGTGGCAGCGTGAAGTCCGTCGGGCCCAGTTCTCGCCAAGTCAACCACAAAGCCAGACTCGTTCAGACCTTTCTGAATATATTCGCCCGCCTTTTGCTCGTCTTCCACAACTAATAATCGCATGTCACTTTTCCACTCGTTCAACTGCTGTGTCCACGTTATGCGGATGGCGAAGATCGCCGTCGGTTTCTGTCTTCAGTCTACCTTGGAAAGGTGACAGTCGTCTAACGCCAGGATTACAATCCTGTCAGAATTGAACTGTTTACCAGTGCTAATTAGAATACGATCAAAGGTTCCTGCACTTTTTTAAATTTTCACAACAGCGCCCTCGCAAAGTCATGACAGGCGTGATACATTCCGGGCATGCGCAAGTCCCTCTCCAACTACCTCGCTTTTTTCCTGTTCGTCATGTTCATGACGAACAGCGGCGCATGGACGGGGAGCAGCGTTCGCCTGGCACATGAGATGGCGCATATCGGCCAGCTCGACCAGGATGCCGGTGAGCATGAGCATGCCCACCTGGGCCACAGCGACGACGGCGATCATGATGATCGCAGCAATGACGTGCCTGGCAAGTCCGGACACCAGGCATTGCACGCCGTTGACCATCTTCAGTTTTTCCCGGATACCGCCTTTGGCGGCTTTTCCATGCCGGCTGCGGACGCCAATGTCCCACCGCAATTTGTCGCCCTGCGCTTGCCGCTCCCATCGTACGATCCCCCGTTCCGCCCCCCTTGTAGCGACGCGCTGACAGCCTAACTCCGTCTGTATGACCGGAGGCTTGCGCCCCCAATCATGCATTTTCTGGAGTGGACGCGCGCCCGGATGCGTCGCGCGTTCCTGTCTTCGTTGCATTATCACTTTGTGCTGCCTTCCTTCATCCGGCGCCGCCTATATGGCGCGCCAGGTGGATGTTGGCGTGCCTGGCCTGCGGGCCTTGGCCTCGATCACCCCAGTAGCCCTGTCTGCCTCATTCAGGAAAGAATCATGAAAACAAGAGAAATACTCTCGCCCTTGTGCCTGGCGCTTGCGCTGGCATTTTGCATTCCGTCATCCGCCGCAGAACGCTCAGCCAAAATTGCTGTCACGCAACAGCAGATGCAAGCCCTCAATATCCAGGTGAAGGCTTTGCAGCGCGATGCCGAACTTGTCGTGCTGAGCCTGCCTGCGCAGGTAGCCTTGCCCGCCAATGGTGAACAAATCGTCAGCTCGCCCGTTGCGGGCCTGGCGATACAGCTATATGTGCAACCGAACCAGATGGTCAAGCGCGGCGCACCGCTGCTGCGCGTGGTCAGCCAGGAACTCGGCCCCCTCCAATTGCAAGTGTTGCAAGCGGCGAGCCGTGCCGGCCTGGCCCGCCAGACTGCACTGCGCGAACGGGCTTTGTTCGACGAGGGCATCATTGCACAGCGCCGCGTGCAGGAGTCGCAGGCGGCGCTACAGGATAGCGAAGCGACATTGCGCCAAGCCAAAGCCGCGCTGCGCCTGGCTGGTTTGTCGGCACAGTCTATCGAACGCATTATCGCCAGCGGCAAGCTGGAGGATGGATTGACGCTTACGGCCACCCAGGCCGGCATCGTGACCAACATCGAGGTCAGGCCGGGTCAGCGGATCGACCCTGCCACCGCCTTGCTGCACCTGACACAAGTGGATCGTCTGGCACTGGACATCCAGGCGCCTGCCGCTGAATCTGCGGCTTGGCGGGTCGGCGGCGCCTTGCAGATAGAGGGGCGCAACAGCAAGGCACGCATCGTCAGTATCAGTCCGGTCGTCGTACCGGGCAGCCAGACGGTCGCTATTCGCGCCGAACTGGATGCTGGGACAAGTGGCTTGCGGCCCGGTGAAATGGTCACCGTGCAATTGCCGTTGAGCGCCAATACTGCCGCCTGGGACGTGCCGCTGGCCGCTCTGGCACACGACGGCAAGCAAGCTTACGTTTTTGTGCGAAATAAGGATGGCTTTGAAGCCCGTCCGGTGACCGTCGTCAGTAGCGCCGGACAGCGCGTGCGCGTGTCCGGGACGCTGAAGGCGGGCGATCATCTCGCCATCTCCGGCGTCGTGGCCCTGAAAGGCTCCTGGCTGGGCGAAAAAGGAGGCAGCTGATGTTAGCCCGTCTGATTCAGGCTTGTCTCTCGCAACGGCTATTTGTCCTGCTGGCGGCGTTGATGTTGGGTGGTGCTGGCTGGTTTGCCTTCAACCAGTTGCCCATCGACGCCTTTCCTGACGTATCAAGTACGCAGGTCAAGATCATCATGAAGGCCCCCGGCATGACGCCGGAAGAAGTGGAAAGCCGCATCGCGGTGCCGATCGAAGTCGAAATGCTGGGCATTCCGAAGACCAAAGTCCTGCGTTCGGTGACGAAATATGGACTGGCCGACGTCACCATCGACTTTCAGGATGGCACTGATATCTTCTGGGCCCGCCAGCAGGTCAGTGAACGGCTTGCCGGCATCACCGAGAGCTTGCCCGGTGGCATCAGCGGTGGCATGGCACCGATCACCACGCCGCTGGGTGAAATGTTCATGTTTACCATCGAAGGTGGCGGTCTCTCCCTGGCCGAGCGCCGTAGTTTGCTCGACTGGGTGATCCGTCCCGCCTTGCGCACCGTGCCAGGGGTGGCTGATGTGAATGCCTTGGGCGGAGTAGTGCGCGCCTTTGAGGTCGTGCCCAATTCGCTGGCCATGGCGGCCGGCGGCGTCACACTGGCACAGTTGAGTGAAGCAATCCGCGCCAACAACCGCAACGACGGGGCCGGGCGCCTCGGCGACGGCGATGAAGTGTTGCTGGTGCGCAGCGAAGGCAGCATCACCAGCCTCGATGATTTGCGCGCGGTCGTCGTCACGGTACAGAACGGGGCGCCGTTGCGCGTGGGCGCACTCGCCGACGTGCGTATCGGCTCATTGACACGCTATGGCGTCGTGACCCAGAGCGGCAAAGGGGAGGCGGTACAAGGCCTGGTGCTTGGTCTTGCCGGCGCCAATGCGCAGCAAGTGGTCGAAGGCGTGCGCAAGAAGCTCGACGAGATCAAGCCAACCTTGCCCAAGGGCGTCACCCTGAATGTCTTTTATGACCGGGCACAGCTCGTCTCGAAAGCCGTGGGTGCCGTCTCGTCTGCATTATTAGAAGCGACGGTGATTGTCGTCGTCCTCTTGGTCCTGTTCCTGGGCAACATGCGCGCGGCGCTGACGGTGGCCCTGGTCTTGCCGCTGGCGGCGCTGATCACGTTCATTCTCATGCGCGGCTTCAATATGTCGGCCAATCTGATGAGTCTGGGAGGCCTGGCCATTGCCATAGGCATGTTGGTCGATGCGGCCGTGGTGGTGGTGGAAAATATCGTCCAAAGACTGGCGCACGATCCGACTGCCGGAAAGTTGCCCCGCCTGCATACGATTTACCGGGCGGTGCGCGAAGTAGCCGTTCCGGTCACTTCCGGCATCGTTATCATCATCACTGTGTTTTTGCCGCTGCTGACGCTGCAGGATCTGGAAGGCAAGTTTTTTGCCCCGGTCGCCCTGGCGATCGTTTTTGCGCTGGCCGGCTCGCTGCTGCTGTCGCTGACCGTCATTCCCGTCCTGGCTTCGTATCTGCTGCACGATGTGGCGCATCAGGAACCCTGGCTGCCGCGCAAACTGCTGACCTGGTACGAACCCGTGCTGGCCTGGAGCATGCGCCGGCAACGGGTGGTTGCCATCGGCGCTGCGGTCATGCTGCTCGGCGCCGGTTTGCTCTACACGCAGGTGGGCAAGACGTTCATGCCCACCATGGATGAGGGTGACCTGATTGTCGGCATCGAAAAGCTGCCCTCCGTCAGCCTTGAACAAAGCGCTGCGCTGGACCTCAAGGTCCATCAGGCATTGATGCAAGCGCTGCCGGAAATCACTGGCGTGGTGGCACGTGCGGGTTCGGATGAAATCGGCCTCGACCCGATGGGTTTGAATCAAACCGACACCTATCTCTTGCTCAAGCCGACTGGCGAATGGCGCATGAAGAGCAAGGAAGCCCTGATGGACGAGATCCGCAAAGTACTCGACCAGTTGCCTGGTATTAAATACAGCTTTACGCAGCCGATCGAAATGCGCGTGAGCGAGATGATCATCGGCGTGCGCGGCGATATCGCTGTGAAAATCTTCGGCCCCGATCTGGCGCAGCTGAACCAGTTTGCGTCGCAAGTGGAAACTGTTCTGAAAACCATACCAGGCAATCAGGATGTCTACACAGTGCAAAACGATGGCGTGCAATACCTGCGCGTGGCCGTCGACCGCTTGCAGGCTGGCCGATTGGGTCTGAGCGTCGAGGAAATCCAGGATGCGCTGCGGGTCCAGATCGAAGGCCAGCAGGCGGGCCATGCGGTCGAGGGCAATCGCCGCACGCCTATCTTGCTGCGTGCCGACGAATCTGTCCGTTTGTCACCGACGGATTTTGCCGCCGTGCGCATTACCGCCAAGGACGGCAGCAGCGTGCCGCTCAGTACCGTCGCCAAGCTGGAACGGGCCGAGGGACCGGTCAAGATCGACCGCGAGATGGGTAGCCGCTATAGCGTGGTGATTGCCAATGTCAGCGGACGCGACCTAGTGGGTTTCGTCAACGAAGCCAAAGCCAGTGTGGCCAAGACGCTGAAGCTGCCAACCGGCTACCGCATCACCTGGGGTGGCCAGTTCGAGAACCAGCAGCGCGCGGCCGCCCGCTTGAGCGTTGTCGTTCCGGTGGCATTGGGCTTGATCTTCATTGTCCTGTTTTCGACCTTTCGCTCGGTGCGCCAAGCCCTGCTGATACTGTCGATTATCCCGTTCGCCCTGGTGGGCGGCATCGTCGCCTTGTGGCTCACAGGCGAGTATCTGTCGGTGCCGGCATCGGTCGGCTTTATCGCCTTACTGGGCATCACCGTACTCAACGGCATCGTTTTGGTCAGCTATTTCAATCAGCTGCGTGCCGAGGGAATGGCCTTGGCCGAGTTGGTGGTGCAAGGAGCACGCCGACGCCTGCGCCCGGTGATGATGACCGCTTCCATCACCGCTTTTGGCCTGATTCCGCTGCTCTTCGCCAGCGGCCCGGGCTCGGAAATCCAGCGCCCCTTGGCCATTGTGGTGATTGGCGGCTTGATCACGGCGACCGCCTTGACCCTGCTGTTGTTGCCCATTCTTTATTTGCGCTTCGCGGTGGCGAAGCAGGAGAAATTCCATGACTGAACTGTGTTTAACCTTGCTGTGTCCTCCAGCGCTGGAAGAGCACGTGCTCGACACGCTGCTGATGAGCAGTGAAATTTCCCTCTTTACCAGTACGGCGGCGGCCGCACACGGCCTGGCGCACGATCGGCTCAGCGCCACGGAGCAAGTGCTTGGCTTGGCCAAGATGACGCGCATCGATGCACTTCTGCCGGAAGCGCATCGGGAAAAAGTGCTGACCATGCTGCGCCAAGTCTTGCAAGGCGGCGGTGTGCGCTATTGGCTCACACCCATTACCGAAGCGGGGGAGCTGCTATGAAGTATGGATTACTCATTGCGCTGGCGGCGGGTGCGGTCCAGGCCGCGCCACTGCCACCGGCGCCTGGCTTGTTGCCGACAGCGATGGTGCGCCCTCTGCTGGACCAGGATCCTGAGGTGGCCGCCGCCCGTGCCGGGCGCGAAATGCTGCGCCAGGACGCCGCTCTTGCGCAGGATTCGCCGTACGAGTGGACCGCCAAGGTCACGGCCCAGCGGCGTGCCGTGGAAGCCGGGCCGCATTACAGGGAGTGGAATGCGGGCGTGGAGCGCACGTTGCGCTTGCCGGCCAAGGCCAATGCGGATCGCCGCATCGGCCAGGCCTTGCAGGAAGAGGGGGAGGCGCGCTATGGCGAGGCCTTGCACGAGACCGCGCGTGAATTGCTGGGACTGTGGCTGGACTGGTCGCACGCTGAACAGGCGCTGGTACTAGCCGCCGAGCACCAGCAGGCGGCCAGCGACAATCTTGCTGCGGTGAACAAGCGCGTCAAGGCAGGTGACGCCGCCGCGCTCGATGCCAGCCTGGCGCGTGGCGATCTAGCCGACCAGCAACGCGTCAGTATCGAAGCCAAAACGGCGGCCGCTGTTGCCTGGGCGCGCCTGCATGCGCGTTTTCCTGGCTTCCAGCGCGAGTTGTCCACCTTGCCTTCCTCGCTGCCCCTTGCCGAGTCGCCGACGTTCTGGCGTGAACGCATCCTGTCCCAGAGTGACGAACTCAAGATTACCGAGGCGCAACTGCTCAAGGCGCAAGGCGTCAGCGCGCGCATGCGGGCCGAGCGCACGCCAGATCCCACCGTCGGCCTGTACACGGCGTCCGAGGTGGGCGGTCGTGAGCGCATCACGGGTGTCATGTTCAGCATTCCCTTGCCGGGCGCCCACCGGGCCGCACGCGATGGGCGGGCAGTCCAGGCCATGGAGGTGTCGCAGCATGAGGTCGCACTGAAGCGGCGCGCCCTCGATGGCGCCATCGCCGTATCGCTGGCGTCGGCACAGGGCGCGCATGAAAGCTGGCAGGTGGCCGAAGCGGGCGCGGCGGACATGCGTGACAACGCACGCCTGCTGCAACGTGCCTACACTTTGGGCGAAGCCGATCTTCCTACCTTGCTGGCGGCCCGCCGCCAGGCGACCACCGCCCAGCAAAACGCCCTGGCGGCGCGGGTGGCGGCGGCACGCGCGTACTACGGCATCCTGGTCGACGCGCATGTGGTGTGGGACATGGACCATGAATAAGGCATTTTTCCAGGCGTCTCCCGACGCCAAGACCGTTAATTGGAGCGCTACATGAAATTGATGACGAACAAGCCGGGCCTTGGTGCCTGGTGGAGCTGGCTGGCCGGCGCCCTGCTGTGGCTATGCGCTGGTATCGCGGCCGCCCATGGAGTATCCGAGTCCGACAAGGGGTTTCTGCAGGCCAGCAGCGGCATGCAGATCCTGCCGTACATTTATCTGGGGGCCAAGCACATGGTCACCGGCTACGATCATTTGCTGTTTTTGTGCGGCGTGATCTTCTTCCTGTACCGCATGAAGGATATCGGCCTGTATGTGACGCTGTTTGCCATCGGCCACAGCACGACCTTGCTGCTGGGCGTGATCAACGGCTGGCATATCAATGCCTATTTTGTCGACGCCATTATCGGCCTGTCCATCGTGTACCGCGCATTCGACAACCTGGGCGGCTTCCAGACGGTCTTTGGCGTACAGCCGAACAAGCGGGCGGCCGTGCTGATCTTCGGCTTCTTCCATGGTCTCGGCCTGGCCACCAAGCTGCAGGACTTTGCCTTGTCCGCCGACGGCCTGGTGCCAAACATGATCGCCTTCAATGTCGGCGTGGAGATCGGCCAACTGCTGGCCTTGAGCATGATCCTGATCGCCATGCGTTACTGGCGCAGCACCACCAGCTTTGTACGGCATGCCGCCACTGGCAATTTCGTCCTGATGACGGCCGGATTCATTCTGGCCGGCTACCAATTCACCGGCTTTCTCAGCAAATAGGAGCACGACCCATGACATCCACACCAATGAACGGCGGCATTTCGGTCCCTAAAAAAGAACTGTTGCGTGGTACCGGCCTGACGGCCTTGGTTGCCGGCCTCATTTTGACCATCGCGGTCCTGCCTGCCGAATATGGCATCGATCCCACAGGAATCGGCAAGGCGCTGGGCTTGACCACCTTGCATCGCCCGGCAACGGCGGCCGCCGATAGCGCACCCGCGCCACAAGGATCGCAAGTATCTGCGCCCGGCGAAGAACGCGCACTCACGATTGCCTCGAAGCAAACGGTGCCATATCGCTCGGACGAGCAGGAAATTACGCTGGCGCCCGGTAAAGGCCTGGAAGTCAAAACCCACTTGGCCAAGGGAGCAACGCTGATTTATTCCTGGGAAACGAAGGGTGGCGCCGCGGTCAACCATGATTTTCATGGCGAACCGGTCAACGCGCGGGAAGACGAGTTCGAGAGCTTTATCGCCGACAAGGGCGTGAGCAGCTCCAGCGGCTCGCTGATCGCGCCCTTTACAGGCGTGCACGGCTGGTACTGGAAAAACAAATCGGCCGAGCCGGTGACGCTAATCCTGCGCTCCAGCGGTTTTTACGCAGACATTTACAAAAAGTAAGTAATACGATTGGTTTCCTGTGTGCGGCGCTAATGGCACGGTGTCGCGCACAAGCACGACGGCTTATCGCGGCGAGGCCGACCAAAATCGCCGCATCCATGGAGAATTGCATGAAAAAAGTTATGTTGACGTCGGCCACCTTGTTGCTCGTTTCCAGCGCACCTGGCGCATGGGCCCACACCGACCACGATCATGACGAGGCGCCGGCCCAGATCAAGCTCGAATTGAAGGGCGGCAAGACGGGAGCCACGGTGTATGCCAAAAGCGCGGGCAAGAGCTATGCGACGGCAGGCGCAACGGGCGTGTTGACAATCATGACGGGCAATACCAAGACCGACGTCGCCTTGCAGCCTGGCGTGGACAATACGATGATCGCCAAGACGGCGGTGCCGCTGGCAGCCGGCACCCGAGCCCAGGCAAGCATTACCTTTGCGGACAAGAACACAGTCAAGGCCGAGTTGGTCGCCAAGTAAGCCAGCATGCGGCCCCTCACCGGGCTGTGATGTGGATTGCGCTGCCAGCGTGTGTCGGATCGTGCATACTGGCAGACTAAGTAAACAATACGTTATGAAAGCATGGCATGTCATCTTCATCATCTTCACCCAGTCACAGCACGCATCAGGGTGTCGTGTACGCCTTACTGGCGGCGGCGCTGTTTGGCGCCAGCACACCCTTTGCCAAAACGCTGGTAGGGCAGGTCGCTCCCGTCACTCTGGCAGGAATCCTGTACCTGGGCAGCGGACTAGGCTTGCTGGCCTGTTTCTTGGTGCGCGCGGTGCTCACCCGCAACACCAAGGACAAATCCGCCACGCTCACGACTGCGGATTTGCCATGGCTCGCGGGGGCGATTGCCTTCGGCGGCATCGCCGGGCCGGTCCTGCTGATGTTCGGCCTGACGCTGACGCCTGCCTCCTCGGCATCGTTGCTGCTCAATATCGAGGGCGTGCTGACTGCCATGCTAGCGTGGTTTGTCTTCAAGGAAAATTTCGACCGCCGTATTTTCATCGGCATGCTGCTGATCGTCGCCGCTGGCATCCTGCTGTCCTGGGAGCAGGTGCCAAAACTGGGCGTGCCCTGGGGCGCGATCGCCATTGTGGGCGCTTGCCTGTGCTGGGGCATCGACAACAACCTGACACGCAAGGTGTCGGCCAGCGATGCCTTGCAAATTGCCGCATTGAAGGGCCTGGTCGCCGGTTCCGTTAACCTGACCATCGCCCTGGCCCTGGGTTACACCTTGCCCAGCGTCAGCATCGCCGTGAACGCAGGATTGGTTGGTTTTTGCGGCTACGGCTTGAGCCTAGTGATGTTCGTGCTGGCGTTGCGCCACCTGGGAACGGCCCGCACGGGCGCTTATTTCTCGGCGGCGCCGTTTGTCGGCGCGGTCATCTCGCTGCTCATGCTGGGCGACATTCCCGGGCTGCTGTTCTGGCTGGCCGCAGCATTGATGGCCGCAGGCATTTGGCTGCATTTAACGGAAAATCATGAGCACGATCACGAGCATGAGCCGCTGTTACATACGCATGCGCACAGCCACGACGCCCATCACCAGCATACGCACGATGACAGCTGGGACGGCAAGGAGCCGCATGTGCATGCCCATCAGCATCTGCCGCTGCGCCATGCGCATCCCCATTATCCCGACATCCATCACCGGCACGATCATTCCTGACTTTGGTTAAAGAGAAGGTTGCATGGGCCGAAATCGCGGATTCGCACAATCTCGTCGAGCTTACGGGTGTCGAGGGTGAATTCGTACTCTCCCAGGTAGATGGAATGCTTGGAGGGGCCTGCGATGATTGACGAGGCTGGAGCTAACTGTAGCGACCTGCAATCGATAATGCTCCGACCTGTATTTAACGGGATTTTCGACCAGGATTAACTGCAACTGACGGACCCGCCAAACTAACGTTAGCTGCAAATGAACCTGCATTTGATAGGGCTGACCTGCATTCCATCGGTGCGAACCAGGAATAACTGCAACTGAGAATGTTCCAAAAACCCATCGAACGACGATGTTTTCGAAATAAGTATGGTGGACTGCGTTTGAGGACTTCGAGCTTCGGGTAACCTGGCCAGAGCGCGCTTGCATTCGCATCCGTCCAGAAAACTTCGTTTGTTGGATTGCCTGGTTGAACTAGAACGCTGGCAGATCCAGGCAGTCCCCAACGTGCACGATTGACGCGCAAAGCATCCGATGTAAAAAAGCGTATTCTAGCCTTTGGATAAGCGCGACTCACTTACTCCACAATATTAGCCGAAATCAATATTCGATAACCTATGGAGAGCTGCCATGATGCATGATTTTTTAATCGACAATCGGGCTGAGCTTGAACGGCGATGCCGTGAGAAAGTGGCAAATCGCCCTGATCGATCACCGAATAAGCAGCAGCTGGAACAGGGTATTCCCATGTTCTTGGATCAGCTCATACACACGCTGCAAGCGGAATGTAGAGGAGCAGAGGCAGAGGCCCTGGCAGTGTCCGGTCCTTCCACTGACGATCCAGAGCGCCGCGGCGAAGTGGGTATGACGGCTTCCATCCACGGCGCAGATCTCCTGACATTGGGATACTCGATAAGCGAGGTAGTCCATGACTACGGCGACCTTTGTCAGGCTGTCTCGGACCTATCGATTGACCTCAATGAAGCATTTAGTATCGACGAGTTCCGAACGCTCAATCGGTGCCTGGACAATGGCATAGCCGAGGCAGTGACCGCGTTTAACGAGCACCGCGACTTGGTGATCGCCGACGAGCAAGCTTTGGAGGTAAATGAACGTCTAGGATTTTTCGCCCATGAACTGCGCAATCACTTAAGCACAGCAACGCTCGCTCTGGCGGCCATCAAGTCAGGTAATGTTGGATTGGTCGGTCCCACCGGGAGTGTGCTTGACCGTAGTCTGGTCAGCCTTCGAGGTCTGATTGACCAGTCGCTTGCTGACGTCCGCATTGGCCCTGGCATGAAATTGCATCGCACGACTTTCAGTCTTGCAAATTTTATCAGGGAAGTAAAATACTCCGCTTCGCTGGAAGCTGATCTGATGAAGTGCGCCTTTCTCGTTGAGCAAACTCCCTCCTTGTTGACGGTCTATGCTGATAAGGACTTGCTCTTCTCAGCGGTCGGCAATCTGTTGCAAAACGCATTCAAATTCAGCGGCAAAGGTGGCGTCGTCACACTCAGCGCAGACGCCGGGACGGACAACATCCTGATCAAAGTCAAAGACAATGGGCCAGGGCTGAGCGCGGAGGCCACGCGGGACATATTCTTACCGTTTACGCAGAGCGGAGCTAACAAGAGCGGCCTGGGACTCGGACTGTCTATTGCGCGACGAAGCGTCGAAGCAAACGACGGGACACTCACGGTCGAAAGCGAGCTCGGTCAAGGCTGCATATTCATCATCGATTTGCCCGATAAGCTCCAACAGAACGCCTAGTCTATTCGTGAAGGTCGACTATTCCTCGGCCGGCCATTGAACATCTTGAAGATAGGCCGGGATTCGTGCAAAAATACCCAAATACTGATGTAACCAACTGAATTAATGGGGCAAACACAGAATTAGGGAAAATTGGGCGCTAAGCCTGCTTAACCCGGTTTTGCGTTCCGTTGCTCCGGGGCGGTCCGTATTGAGGACTCCGATGAATTACATCCAGTGGCGCGGCTAGAGCGATCGCCGCACTGGCCAGCGCAAAGCTGTAACGACCTGCATTGGTGTGGCCGACCGGCATTCCATCGACGCCGGTCAGGAATAACTGCGACTGACGATCTGGCCGACGGTCATAAAAATTATCTCGGTCTAGACCTCGTGGATGTCAAGCTCCTCGCCTCGTTCAAGTGCTCTAAGGTAACAATATAGGTTGCTGGCGATTTTTTCAAAAATACGAGGAAAAAATGGGATGAGGTTATCGAAGCTGGCGTCTTCTTGCATTGGCCCGCCATGATAGTAGCGGCAATGGTGAAGGATGGCCGATCGATCCTCTTGCGAAAGTAGGGCTAGAGGATCGCGGTCTTTGTAGTCGTGCAGTCCAGATAGATGGATAAATGCGCAGCTGAATTTGTAGACGGATTGTGTCCAGCCTTGTAATTCTTGAGCAATGTCAACCATCTCCTTGTCAGTGATTTTTGGCCATTTCTTCCCGGCTACTGAGGTATCAATCAGCAGCGTGCGGCGCTCTACGGTCTGAGTAAGCAGGTAGATGACACGTGCCATTGAGTCTAATTCCTGCCGGAGAATCGCTGTCATCTGGCCCGCCAATCGAGCGTCTGAAAGTATATTCATAGCTTGACGATGCTCATACGAGCGGCTGCGAATTTGGCGCAGGAAGATTGCAACCTGTGACACTTCGACATCCATGTTTCCTCCGTTGTTGGTTGTAGCAGGAGCGCTGAGCTTATTGTAATTCGGACGCCCAACAAACGAGGGTTTATTGGATTCCCGTGCGCGGCCGGCTTATAGCGGCCTTCTCAAGCACACCGACAATCCACAATCCCTTTCCAATATTCAAAGTCCAGCTATACTGAATTTTCGTGATCAATTTAGTAAGTCGCCATGCTGATCGGCTACGCCCGCGTCTCGACCGACGACCAGAACCTGGACTTGCAGCGCGATGCGTTGCTGGCGGCGGGCTGCGAACGCCTCTTTGAAGACATGGTGAGCAGTGCACGAGCCGACCGCACCGGGCTAGCCACCCTCATGAGTATGCTGCGCGCCGGCGACACAGTGGTCATCTGGCGGCTGGACCGGCTGGGCCGGCTGCTCAAGAACCTGATCGAGCTGGTCGAGCGGCTGGAGGTCGCCAAGGTCGGGTTGCGCAGCCTGCAAGAAAACATCGACACCACGTCGAGCGGCGGAAGGCTGGTCTTTCACCTGTTCGGCGCGCTGGCCGAATTTGAGCGCAACTTGATCCGCGAGCGCACCCAGGCAGGGCTGGTCGCGGCACGTGCACGCGGCCGCATGGGCGGGAGGCCGAAACGCCTCGATCCGGTCAAGCTCGCGCTCGCCGTCAAACTGCACCGGGAGCGAAACCATACCGTCGAAGAAATCTGCAAGATGATGGGGATTTCCAAATCGACGCTCTACAACTACCTCGACAAGGCTGACAGCGGTGGCAGCCGGGTGGCGTAAGCAGATTCCGGTCGAATCGCTGCTGCAATTGCGGCAGCGGCTTGACCGTCTGCCTCACAAAAGTCCGGAACGTGCGGCTCAAGTGCGCGCCATGTCCGAGCTATACGGCATCTCCACCACGTCAGTGTATCGCGCCCTGAAGGACTTTCTGAAGCCCCGTGTGGTCCACCGTATCGATCACGGCAAGCCGCGCGTGCTGCCGAAATCGGAACTGAAGCGGTACTGCGAATTGGTCGCTGCCCTCAAGCTGCGCACCACCAACAAGCAGGGCCGCCACCTGTCCACGAAGCGGGCCATCGAGCTGCTGGAGGACTATGGTGTCGAGACAGCGATGGGCCTGGTGCGCTCGCCGAAAGTCGAGTATTCCAGAATGTGATGCACGCGCTGGGCATCGAGTGGATGACGCACATCCCCGCAGGTAAGGACGGCGAGCGAGTAACGGCGCGCTCCAAAGGAAAAGTCGAACGGCCGTTCCGCACGGTTAAGGAAGCCCAAGAGACGCTATACCATTTCCACAAGCCAGAAACCGAGCAACAGGCCAACGAATGAGCTGCTTCCTGACGTGGAACATAAGCCTGTTTCCTAACGCCGAGCAGGAGGACCACATCGACCGAATTTGGAAAATGGTCGAGGCCGACAACCAGGAGGCATCGCCTCCCGGTTTTGAACAGGGATTCAAACAGGACCTGCGCATGCTGGTCGCACAGAAGCAGGAGCTGTTTCCGTGGACACATACGAACATCCCGAAGGCAGACTTGATCGGAGCGGGCTTGCACGATGTCTTGAGGATCGCTACCGGCACTGGCACGACCGAGGAAGTCGAAATCCTGGCCTGGCCGAATCCGACCGGCCTGCCGCTCATTATTGAGCACCTGCGGGGCATCCAGAGCGACACGGCTGCCCATGTCGGACAGCTGGAGCAGACCAGCCGCACAGGAGAATTCACCGACATCGAGGCAACTCAAATGACGACCGCGTACTGCGTGCAACGGGCCGATCTGGTCGGCTACCAACGCATCCTGACGGTTTGGCGCGACACTCAGCCAGCACCAAGCGTCAAGCGAGTAATAGGTCACTGGCTGGGCGTGCTGGCCGAAATCGAGGCCGATACCAAGACCGTGTTGAACACTCTGGTCAGTTGCAGATAATGCTGGTTCGCGGCGATAGGATGGCGGGCGGCGCGACTAAATGCAGGTTCATTTGCAGCTAATGCTGGTTTGATGGGGCCGTCAGTTGCAGTTATTCCTGGCCGAGAATCGGCTGGAATGCTGGTCCGGCCAGTTTCAAATGCAGGTCACTACAGCTAACGTCTGAGGGATCACGCCTCCTTTGCCTACGGTGTTCAAGTCGCTAGCGAACATGCTAGCCTTTTCTTTCCTACTGATCCATGTGGTTCCGAGCATACCACTTTCAAGCCGTTCAATGTTCTCTCCTCGATACAGCTCCACTGAATGGCCGTTGTAGCGCGGAAGCCAAACCCACAACATATCCATTAGTAAAGCATCATCATCTGTGAGCTGTCGGACGAAGTGATGAGATATATGCCATTGCGTATGGAAGTTATCAGCAAACTCGTGATCCTTCGACGGGTAGCCATGACAGCTTGACGGAAGGTATTGCGAAGGCAGGACTCGGCCATCTTGGTTAGCCCAGGATTGATGGCATCGGTCAGGATTGTCGTCAGCAGCAAGGTCTTGTCCTTGGCCGTGTCGCTGGTTTTCAGATGTGTGAAGTGCCGGGTGAACCCGGCCACACATCAGCTTCCATCGAGAGTTCAGTGATCTTGGTGTGCGTTAGCAGCATAGCTCAATCAGACACATCAACGCTTAAAGGCGAGCAAGAGAACACCACCAGCGACCAGCGAAATGCCCGACCACTCCCGGACCGATAGCCGTTCTCCCAGAAATGCGAACGCGAACACAGCCACCAAGACGAGGCTAAGCTTGTCCACAGGCGCGACTTTGGATGCATCTCCTACCTTGAGTGCCCGGAAATAACATACCCAAGACGCGCCAGTGGCTAAGCCGGACAGCCCAAGAAACAGCCAAGTCTTCGGCGAAAGTTCGAAGGGATTGGACCACTTGCCCGTGTAAGCCACGAACACGGTCAGTACGACAATGATGACCGCCGTTCTGATCAATGTGGCCAGATCGGAATCGACTCCCTGTATGCCTATCTTGGCAAAAATAGCAGTCAGTGCTGCAAATACGGCGGATAGAATTGCCCAATAGAACCAGCCAGTTGATGTCGCCATATATTTCCTTAAAGTGGTTTAGCCAGCGGCATGAGCACACAGATACATAGGCCAGAATGCGTCACTTCGTCTGAGAATCCTATCTGAATCTCAGCGCCAATCCGATCCGTGACTGCCTTGACGATGGAAAGGCCCAGGCCTGATCCGACCTGATCGCTCCCAAGAATGCGATAGAATGGGGCAAACACCCGATCTTGTTCTACTACTTGAATCCCAGGCCCTGAATCTTGGACTCGCAATATTGCGCGACCTTCTTCCTCGGCGACAGAAAGATCGACCCTGCCGCCAGTCGGCGTGTAACGGATGGCGTTATCAACCAAATTCTTAACGACGGCAATCATGTCCAGTTCGTTAACCCAGAGTAGGACGTCTTGTTCTCCTTCGACACCAATATCGATGTGTTTGGCTTCTGCCAGTGGCATAAGATCTTCCAGAACACGTCGATAGACGTCCTGCACTGATACGGGCGACTCGGGTCGGTCGAGCGCAGACTGAGCCTTGGCCAGGGTGAGAAGCTGATCCAATAGGTTCCGGCCACGCTCGATGCCTCGGCGCAATGTCCTGAGACGTTCACGTGCAAGGTCAGGCATATCTGCCTCGGCCAGCCGCTCGGCTTGCAGTGACAAGGCGGTTAACGGAGAGCGAAGCTCATGCGCCGCATCCGCGACAAACCGGCGCTGTGCTTCCATCGCTTTCTCAACTCTGGCAAGTAGACTATTGATTGCCACCACGAACGGTCGTACTTCAGCAGGAAGATGCTTTTCTTCGATTGGATGCAATTCTTGTTCGGCGCGTTGGTCGATTTCCGCAGATAAAGAAGCGATGGGCCGGAACATCTTGCGCACAAGATCAGCCACGATCAAAAGCAGGATTGGAACCAGAATTAGCAACGGCATCAAAGTGCGCAAAGCGCTGTCGCGTGCGATTTCATCGCGAACGCCAGTTTCCTGTGCTACGGCGATACGCTCGCCGTTAGACGTTGTTTTAACCAACACACGGAACGGCTCTCCGTTAACTTCAAGCGTATGCAGACCATCGGGTAGCGTGATTGGTAGTGGCAGCGGTGCTCCGGTCTCACCTTTTCCGGTCACCTTTCTGCCATTTGCTAGATACTGGACAATGACCCGGGACTCTTCATCGCTGTCTTTGGCGCGTCCATCGTCTCCAAAATGTGTAAGCGGGAGGTGTTGCTGATCAAACAGCGCCGCAACTTGGCGCAGCATATCGTCTTGCAACTCGTGGGCTTCGTCGAATGCGGATACGAAAGAAAATAAGCCAGCCACCATTGCGATGACCAAAATGGCCAGCGACAGCGAAAACGACAGCTTGAACTGGACTGACTCGTTCAAACGTTTTTTGAAACCATCCATCCAACCCCCCTGACATTTTTGATGATTTCTCCGCCCAGTTTGCGCCGCAGTGCATGGATCAGGAATTCGACCGCGTTGCTTTCCACCTCTTCGCCCCATCCGTAGATACGGTCTTCCAGATCACTGCGGGAAAGAATTGCACCGGGGCGTGCCAGCAAGGCTTGCAACAACGCGAACTCACGGTTGGAGAGTTGCGCCGGGGCACTACTGTTGACTGCGGCCTCTCGCGTGGCCGGATCAAGCGAGACAACACCGTTGCTGAGTATGGGCGTTGCGCTGCCTCCCTTGCGTCGTAGCACGGCGCGCATGCGGGCTAGCAGTTCGGCCATTTCAAAGGGCTTGAGCACGTAGTCATCGGCCCCGCCATCCAAGCCGCGCAGTCGATCATCGAGGCCGTCACGGGCGGTGATGATGAGCAGTGGAACGGGGTTGTCCTTGGCGCGGATGTTGGTCAACACCTCCAGCCCATCCTTGCCAGGCAGTCCAAGGTCGAGCAGCACCAGGTCATAGTGCTGGCAACCCAGTGTCGTAAGGGCAGTTTGACCGTTTTTTACCCAGTCGGCCGCATAAGAGGCGTCTTTCAACGCCCCTTGGATGGCTTCGCCAATCATGGTGTCGTCTTCGACCAGCAAGACTCGCATTATTCCTCCTTCTTATACCGATAATTCAATGCGCTGTTCTGGCAGCCCTTTGCTTGAATAGCAAAATACTAGTCAAAATAAAGGCGAATAATGCCGCTGATGCTGAGTAACGACTCAGAGCCAGGCCGCCTGCACTGAGCGGCTTATCCAAAAAATCCCCCACCACGGCACCGAGAGGTCGAGTCAAAATGAATGCTGTCCAAAAAAGCAGGGTCCGCGACACATTTGTCCAATAGTAAGCTGCAACGACCAGTGCCAACAAGACGCTGAACACTATAGCGGCGCCGGTGTAGCCCAAGCCAGCGGTACCGGCTGTCCAGTCGCCCAGTGCCGTTCCCAAGGTCTGAGAAAACATGATAGTTACCCAGTAGAATATCTCGGCTTTCGGCGAACTGAGCGTGCTGACCGACACTGAGCCTAGTGTTCGATGCCATATAAATAGGGAACCGAACAACAAAGCTATAAGTAAGGTCGAGCCACCAGCGTACCCGATACCAAGCGATCGGTCTGCAAAATCAGCCAGCGTCGTGCCGACTGTGGTAGTTGCAATGATGGTTGTCCAGTAAAGGAAGGGGTGAAATTTCTTGGCCTTGATTTGCGCAAATACCGCTGTCAGAAATACCGCCAAGAAAATAGCAGTACCAATCAGGTACCCCAAATTCATCGACATCGAAACGGCATCGCCAGCTGTTTCGCCGAGCGTGGTGGCTGCAATCTTGATGATCCAGAAAGCGAGCGTCACTTCAGGGACTTTGCCTAATGCTTTTTCGGTTGAAATATTCATCTCAATTCCTGTTTACTAGTTAGTGCTTGGCTTGGAGGGAGTCAAAAATGGTCATCAGGTCAGCTAAAGCTTTTTTGCAGTCGATTTGACTGGGTACATCTACACGTAGGGCGCTAAGGGCGCGGTCAATGGCTTTGTCGAGCATATGCCAGTCAGTCGCTGCACGGGGCTTCAAGCCTGCTTCCGCCGAGTCCCATGCCACCTCCAACTCCTTGATCCGCGTTTTAGCAGCTGGCAGATCGCCTTTATCTACGAGGGCAGCAACCTCTGCGGCGATGGTCCGAAACGCAGACAGATCCCCAAGCTTGGATGCAGTCTTTGCCTGCAGTGCAGAAGTAGCCTGACTTGTTTTTAATGAAGCAGAGCCTGCCGTACCGGTGTTGGTAGACTTTGAGCAGCCAGCCGCAAGGGCCAAGAGAGCGATGGCCGATAGTGCGGTAACGGAGTGAGTTAGCGAATGCAGATGGCGCATGATTTTTCCTTGAGTTTTTCGATAGAGTTTATTCGACGGCTTGTGCATTCATGCGATTGCCAACGCTAAACTGCGCGACGGCCACCAGCATCACGATCACGGTCAGGAATAGAGCACTGGTCCACATGGCACCCATGCCGAGGCCCCCATAGGCCTTGGCCTGCGTCAGCAGGTCGCCAAGTGCGGCACCGAAGGGGCGAGTCAGGATGTAGCCTATCCAGAAGGTCAGAACGGCGTTGCCGCCCATGCGCCATACCGCATAGGTGATAGCGATCAATATGCCGAATGACATCGCCCCCCATGTGAAGCCCAGAGCGATCGCTTCGGTCGCCAAGTCACCCGCCGCCGTGCCCAGTGCAAACGTGCAAAGGATGGCAGACCAGTAAAACAACTCCCGGCGCCGTGTGAAAATCTCATGGATGGACAAAGTACGTTCCACCCAATACCAAACCGCAAAAATTCCTGCCAGCGCCACGGCAAATGCTGACGTGCTGACAAACAGGCTCACGCCTAGCCCATCGGTGAGCAGGTCGGTAATCTGGGTGCCCACCACGCTGACCAGCACGACCGAAAGCCAGTAAATCCAGGGCGTGTAGCGCCGCGTTCGTAACTGTATGATTAGGGCAACAGCCAACAGCGCGCCCATCACTGTGCGAGTCATGCTTTGGCCGAAGCCAGCATTGACAGCCAGAAAGTCGGCTCCTGTTTCTCCGACCGTCGTGGACATGATTTTGATGACCCAGAATGAGAGCGTCACTTCGGGGACTTTGTTGAGCCAATTTGATGTGGAAGGCATGGTCAGCGTATTCATGGCGTTGTTTCCTGCAAGGGCTGGTTGTTCTTGGGGCAAGTCTGACCGGCCAAACTTAGGCCAGCCATAGGCCCATCACTTGCGCACCCATCCAATTTGGATGAGTTTTCGGAAGAGACTTCGATGAACGCTCAGGGTAAGGCGGTAAGCTGAGGGCAAATACATGCGTACTTCACGAAAGGCCAGCCACGCACTCAGCACCCCGACCATGGCCGCACCCACCATGTCCAGCGGGAAATGAACGCCGAGATAGATACGCGCCCAAGCAACAGGCAGCCCCAATAATGCCAGTGCCAGGCCAGCCACACGTGAGCTGCTGTGCATCAGGAAACTAAAGGCGACGGCCCATAGGAGCGTCAGATGGTCGCTCGGGAACGAAGAATCCGCCGCATGGGGAATCAGGGTGTGCCCCAGACCGATCATGAAAGGACGTGGATGTTGCGAAACCAGCCCAATGATATGGTTGATGAGCAAGCCTGCTAGACCGGACGCGGTCGCTTCGAGCAAAATCTTGCGGGTATGTTCGCTTCCGCGTAGCCAACCGAGCCCGAGGATGGCCGGGAGCGCCCAAATGGCATATTCAGCGAAAATGGTGGCGACGGCCAACAGCAGCGTGCTTGGATGCTCTGGTGCATTAAGCCAGAGAAATAGTGCGTGATTGAGGTTTTCCATTTGTTCTCCGTGGCCGGATCACCCCATAGGGATGCCCCGACCATAGTGGCGTATAGTCAATCTCGCTTGTCGTGGTCGTCGTCACGATCCGCTTTGTCTTCGGCGGACGAAATGACCGTGCCTTTGTCGGCATCGACCTTGACATCAAAGACCTTGGCCCCACTGACGACTTCCACGTCGTAGACCCAACCCTGTTTCGAGTTTTCGTACTCAGCGCGTGCAGCCTTGCCATTGGCGTGTTGCTCGGCAGTGGTGACGGCCTGAGCCAGCGGGATTTTGGCTTTGGTGATGGCCATGGCATCGTTTTCCATGCTGCCTTGGGCGGCATAGGCAACGGTGGCCGCAGCGGCGATGGCTGCGGCCAGGATAGAAAGTTTGCTGTAGCGATTCATGGTGCTTCTCCAAAAAGAACGCAGGTATTTGCGTAATGGAGAGACTACGGAGGATGACTTAGCTGGCACTGAGCCGCTGCAAAATAGTTTAGTTTTGCTTTATTTACTTTCCGTTTTCTGAGACGCCTCCAGGGAGGACGGCCCATATCAACCCCATCACTTCATGCCAGTTGGCCCTGCATACGGGCTCCAACCCAAATGTTTGATTACTTTCTCGCAGGAGGAAGAAGGATCTGCTCGATGCGGCGCCGGTTAAATGAATCTTCCCTGTCAATGTAACGCATGGCAGACTGTGCGTTTTTCCAGCCGACATGTTCCATCAGCGTTTTCAGATCCCACCCATTGGCAGTCGCCCAGGTGGCAAAGCCGCGGCGCAGCGAGTGGGCGCTGTACAACTCAGGTGCATCCACGCCAGCTTCTTGCAGGATATTACGCAGGAGCGGCACCAAGCTATCGATGTTCAATCCGTTGACGCCGATGTTGCCCCAGCGGTCAATGGCACGAAACACCGGTCCAGCCGTCAATTTCGCTGCGGCGATCCATTCCTCATAAGCGCTGACCGGGCACAAGCGCGACAACAACGGCACCTTGAAATTGCCACCCTTGAGCTGGCGATCGCCTTTGGTGCGCGGCAAGAAACAAGTCATCCCTTCACCTGGCGTGATGTGAATATGCTCGATCTGCAAGCGCGTCAGCTCATCGCCGCGAAACCCGCGCCAGAAACCGAGGAGAAACAACGCTTTGTTGCGGCGGTACCGCAACTCGGTGGCCACTTCACCCTGGGATTGCGCGGCGTCGACGTTGGCCGTCAACCAGTGATCGACCGCCATGAGTTGATCGATCTGGAATGGTCTTGCCCGCTTTTCCTCGGCTGGGTGCAGCGTCTGGATACCGCGTAAGACTTGGCGTACTACCGGAGCCTTGGTTGGGTCGGGAAAGCCCTGGTCGAGATGCCACTGGGCTAATGCGGCCAATCGCTGACGCAGGGTGTTGATGGCATACTTGCCGGCTCGGTCGGCTAGGTAGCGTGCCACGCTATCGGACGTCGTCGGCAAAAAACCACCCCATTCAACTTCAAAGTCGCGGACCGCGCTTCGATAGCTCTTTCGCGTGTTCTCGCGCGTGGCAGCCTGCAGAAAGAGGTCGATATCAGACATGGCATGGTAAGGCAGAAAAAGCGGGCGGGTAAGGTCGGCTGGGTAGATCGTCGCTAGTGGCGTTGCCAATTATGTCCGGTGCTATCGGCAAATGTACAGCAAACGCGGACAAAATGGCACGAAAAGACGTTTGACACAGGATAACCATATATTATCCGGCCCCAATTTCAAGCAGAATCTCGCCTTGATTTTCTCTAAAAATGGTATGTAATTACATGGTATGTAAGACGTTATCTTATTTCATGGAGTGGTCATGGCTCGTGCTGGACTTTATCATTCTGATGTCAAAAAAGCACGCGATGCCTTGCTTGCGCAGGGGCGTCATCCTTCGGTTGACGCAGTGCGTGTTGCGTTGGGCAACACGGGCTCCAAAACCACTATCCATAAATATCTGAAAGAGCTGGAAGCGGAGGAGGGGAGTATCGATGGTCGCAAAGTGTCGATCAGCGATGCGCTGCAGGATATCGTGACGCGACTGGCAGCGCGATTGCATGATGAGGCGAATGAACGGGTGTCAGTGATTGAAGCGGTCAGTGCCCAGAAAGATCAGGCGCATGCGGTAAACTTGGCTGCCTTGCAGCAGGATCTGGCTTCGTTGGAGGAGCAACTGCGCCAGGCCAGGGAGCGCGTCGAAGAAATGGGGAGAATGCATGTCGTCACCGATGTCCGTCTGCAAGAGGAAGCGATCTCACGACACATTGCGCAACAGCAGGTGGCTGACCTCCAAGAGCGCTTGGCCGAGAACGAGGTGCACCGGCAATCACTGGAAGAAAAACATACACATGCACGCAATTCCTTAGAACATTACAGGCAATCCGTTAAAGAACAACGTGACCAGGATTTGCGGCGCCACGAGCAACAGCTCCAACAAGTGCAAGCAGAGTTGCGACAACAGCAACATACCCTTATACAAAAGCAGGAAGAATCGACTCGCTTAAATCAGGAAGCTGCGCGGCTGGTTACTGCGCTCTCTCAGGCCGAAAAGTCGCTGTATGATGAGCAGACAGCAGGGCGCCGATTAACCGAGCAGCTTGCCGCCAGTCAAAGTGCCGCGCACCAAGTCGAAGTGATATTGGCTCAAGTCGCCAGCAACGAGCGGCTGATAGAGGCACTTGGGGACCAATTGGTGCAGGCGGCAGCGCAAATCGAGGTGCAGTCAAACCAGTCGCGCACGCTGGAGGCTGCATTAGGGACTGCGCAAGCAACGCTGGTTTCACAGCAAGACACTATTCGTGAGCTGAGCGGCCTCCACTCGAGAGCAGAGCATCATGGCACCTTGTAGTCACCCCGCAAAGTCACTTATCGAAATCCACACAACAATTTGAGTGCCTTTGCTGCCAGCTTAGGAATTTTTGATGTGAAGCCAAACAATTTCGGTGTCTTTGCATCTATAGCGATGACCTGGATAGCTCCCACATTTCATATTCTTCCTGTTGACAATAAATTACTTGCATTTGGAAAAATACTACCTATAGTGTGAATATCTAATAGATTTACTAGATATGGATATCCCGGGTTTTCTTTTTAAGGAGAAATGCATGGCAGGTAAAACCACTGGCGGCAAGGTCGCCACTACAGCAGGGCGCACGCTCAGCAATCCGAACGCCTCGACACTGCAACGTAGCTTAGCGGGCAGCGCACTGGCACAATCTGGCACTCAAAAAGTGACGGGCAAGGCAATGGAAGCGAAAGCGTCCACGGCGCTTCAGAACGCTAATTCAGCAGCTACCACCAGATCGCTAGCTGGTTCGCTGGTATCGCAGTCGGACAAGAAACGTTAACCGAACCTTGACTGACGGCGCTTTGACTTTGATACAGCTTCGGCCGTCAGTCAAAACAAGGTATTTTCGTTCCTGCAGCTGGCTGAAAGGGCTATGCGTATGCTCCGCTTTGGCTCATGGACAACAGTTCTGCAACCAGCTATTGGCCCACAAAGGTGTCCAGATAGCTTGCAGGAGTCGCACCAGCCAATGCTAGCAGCGGTTTGAGCAACCAGCCCGATACCCAACACGTAGCGTCGAACCCTGTAGGATCGCCTGACTGTTCAACCATGGTTTGCGCCATACCAAAGTGTAGGCATCTTTAGGAAAACGCTCCGGCTACGGGCAATTCTTATGTATTGCTAGCATCAAACTCAGCCCAATACTAAGCTGACTGGTCTGCCAGTTTGCGCGGCTTGATCAGCGCCTCAGCAGGAATGCCAAGCCCCGCATGTAAACGCCGTATCATCGGCAAAGTAAGCGGGCGGGTTCCGTTCATGATTTGGTAGACGCGGGCCAAGCCACCGATCATCGGCTGCAGGTCCCGAACGGTAAGGTTCTTCCGCTCTAAAGCAAACTTGATGGCGTCGATGGGGTCTGCCACCTCGATAGGAAAATTCCTGGCCTCATATGCCACGACCAGCGTCGCCAGAACATCAAGGCGATCTCCATCCGGCGTGCCAATTCTAGCCATCATCAGGCCTTCAATCTCCCTCAGCGCCGCACGATGGTCCGCTGTCGAACGGATGGGGTTAATGTTCATGATTTGCTCCTAGCTGGTTTTCGCATCGATCGCGTCACATTTAATCATAACGCACAGCGGGAACAGATTTTTGCAAATATCTGGTTCAACCTTGAGCAAGCGAATGGCCGGCGTGCCGTTTACGTAAATGTGCCAACAAAGAAATTTCATCTTCTGTATTACCTAACCATGCCTACACGGTGTCAAAAACGTCGAAAGTCACCGTGTGTTAAGCATTAGGTAAGAAGTGTCGGCATATTTAGGTAAGCGCGCTAGACGACCAGAAGTACCTCGCACTCTCCGTCCTCCGTTTGACATAATATAAATTATGCGAAGGACTGGTAGTTTACGGAGTGTTGCGCATTTTGCTCAAGTACCAAATCGCATACCCGATTAATGGTATGTTTAGGTGTTGCGGTGAACTTAGGATGCCGATGCTAATTCAACTTGCCGATACGCACATCCCTTCAAGCCTTTCAGGTCCGGTTTTGGTTGACCGACATGGTCTGCCGCGCTATTGGGCAGTCGTATGGTCAGCCGCAGTTACTGGCGCCTTGGCCAATTCGACACACGTCAAGAAATTGCGCTACATCGAGAACCTGTACCAACACGCCGATGAACTATGTGGGCATGGTTCACTGGACGACGCGCTCGGTACATTGAATGACTGCCGCCTGGCTGAAATGCTTGAATCATGGTTCATTTCCATCCGCAATCAAGCCGTAACGACTGAAGCTGATGAGACACGCTGGCAAGTGGGATTGGGCTTCGTGACCTCGATTGTGTCTTGGATAGCAAAAAGCGACTCTCACAAGACATTGCTCCTGATCGAAAGCCGACTTCATCAACTGTCAGTCCTATACAGCCAATTTCGCGTGAAGAAGCGCAACTCGCCAGAAATGCTCCGTTCGCTGCCGGCGTCTACCGTTGAGGTGTTGTATCAGATCCTAGACCCCGAATCCCAAGATAATCCATTTCCTCGCGTTCAGACGCGCTGGCGTGTGTATGTGGCGTTTATTCTGATGCTCCACCAAGGATTACGGCGAGGCGAGGTGCTGTTACTTCCTGCGGACGCAATTAAGAGCGCTTTTGACGCAAAACTGGGACGTGATCGGTGTTGGATCAACGTTCGGGAGAACGATTACGAAAGCGCTGCCCAAGACCCTCGTTACTCCAAACCGAGCATTAAAACCAAAGATTCGATTAGGCAAATTCCAACCAGCGAAACCACGGCACGCATCATTGAGTCATATACCAGCAATTATCGAGGCCGCCCTCGGCACTCATTTCTGCTGAATTCCAAGTCTAACGTACCGCTATCGACTGAGGCGCTTACGAAGGCATTTTCTGTGATATCAGGTAGACTTCCAATTCACGTGGTAAGGGAACTAAAGTCGCGTACAGGCAAGACGACTGTTACACCGCATGATCTTCGTCATACCTGTGCTGTGGTTCGTCTCCATCAGTTACTTCAGCACGGTGACTCGATGGACGAGGCATTGCAAAAAATGCGAACATTCTTCGGTTGGTCACGCCAGTCAACAATGCCATCTCACTATGCCCGGGCTGTTTTTGAAGACCGACTTGCGGGCATTTGGAACAATGCTTTTGATGATCGAGTCGCCCTGCTGCGCTCGATTCCTAAGGAGTACTAATGCCCGAACAGCGACCTGCTGAGCTGAATCCGTCAGATGCATTGATTCAATTCTGCGCAAGCCTGCAGCCACTACCATCCGTGCTAAGGTACTACGATGAGTTCGACGACACTACGCGCTCTATTCGTGCCCCAGTAGACGAAAATGTTTTTGAGCTCTTTTTCCATGGCCGAAGCGTAAAGATTAGCTTCGATCAACGTAATCCTTACTGTGTGCTTATCCTTAAGCACACCCTAGCACTAATGCTTGAACAGGACCTCAGCATTAGAACGGTCGCAAGTTATTTCTCAAGTCTGTATCATTTGAGTGACCATGATCTTGTTGTTCTGCTGCAAACTGGCCCCCTTGAGGTCAGGCAACTATGGTCTAAATGGCGGGCGCGTGAACTAGGAGCCGGTAGCTATTTGCTCGTCAAACACATTCTGCATTTGCTATGCACATATCGCTGGAATGGCTGGTCACATGAGTATCGTAGTTACCTGCGCACTACTCTCCCCCTCCCTGCTGTTGATAAGTACGCGGGGGTTCGCGCTGGAGATGTCTTCCTGTCTTCTGATGAGGAAGCAGTAATCGTGCGCTATTTTGATGACATGGTGAGTAGTCTACGAGCAGGTAACTATGTCCCCTACTCCACCATTGCAGACGCTGGAATGGTGCTATGCGCCTACCAGTTTGCGATGCGCCCTGTGCAAATTGCTATATTGGATGCCAAACACGTACGCATCTGGCACGATAAAATCGACGATGATCCAACTGTGCACCTAACCTTCCATATGGCCAAGCAGCGCGGGGCAAAGCAGAGAATTCAATTGACGCGTCGAGTTAAGCGCGAATGGGTTCCAATATTTGTTCATTTAAAGTCGCATTTAGATAAAATAACAATAAGCGGTTCTGAAAAATTCTTCCAGATAAAGTCAACCCTTGAAGTTAGTCATCGTATTTCCACACTTGTTCGTAGCATCATTAGCTCTGATGACCTTGGAACTGCTTCGGATCTGCGCCATACGGCCGCACAGCGGTTGGTTGATGCCGGCGCTAGTCATGAAGAATTAGCAGAGTTTATGGGGCATGCGCAGACAAATACAGGCCTAATCTATTACGCAACATCGGCATCGCACGCCGATCGAGTGAATCGGGCATTAGGGGCTTCTGAGGTCTATCGTCGTGTTGCCCGAATTGCACATGACCGTTTTATCTCTCCAGAAGAACTGGCTGCACTAAAGGATGAGCAACAAATAGCGGCAGTTCCGCACGGGATTCCAATCTCCGGCATTGGCGGATGCAACTCAGGGCAACCATCGTGCCCATATAGCCCAGTCGCATCATGCTATGGATGTCGCAAGTTTATGCCCGTTAACGACAAGGGGCTACATAACAAGGTCTTGGGAGATATGCGAGAAATCGTGCTTTTTTTTGAGCAAAGTTCGCGGGCCGATTTGAAGTCGCCAACCTATATGCAGCTTCAACGAACTATCAGCGAGATTCAAACAGTCATCGACGAACTTGAAGGTGATTGCGCATGAACATACACTACAAATCCTTCATTGAACTCGGAAAATCGTTGGCCGTCAGTAAAGAACTTCGTTGGGATTTCAAGATCAATTGCGACGGCTATGCTGTCGAGGACGCTGGTTGGAACTTGACGACGTGCGTGGGCGATGTCCCTCCGCCAGCGTATTATCTGCGCGATTTGGGTACTGATTCCAAAACACTCAGTATCATCAATCTCGAACGCGCAGCGAGCGGACTCGTACCGTTACATCAATGTGCCCTTTCGTCTGCCTGGCAAGACTTTATTAAGGCGGCGGTCATCGAGCAATTACTGGTCAAACGGAACTCGTCTGGATACGTTTATCAAAGCATAGCGCGCCCTCTCCGCGTCATGGCAACGTGCGTAGAAAGAGAGCCGTGGGAACTTAAATTGGACGACCTTCAGTATGCCATTCGCATTGCAAGGGCCGTGCAGGCGTCCGGCAAACTTGGCGACCTCCTTGCCGGATTGGTCAAGATCATTCTGGATACCAATCATATTTGCGATGCGGGCCAAATGTATGGTCTGCTTGGGGTACAAAGAGTTCAAGTGACCAGCGTGAGATCACGACAGACCCTGTCAGAAGACGAGCTTCGCTCAAAGCTGGAAGAGCGTAAACGCGTCGAACGACTGCCGTCCCGTCGAGCCTTTTGGGAGTTAGTACGTATTGTAATGACCGAGCGCCCTCAGTCGTTCATGGATGAACTTCGGTTCGCTGCGACTCGGACGATGATTATTACTGGGTTGCGCGCTGGTGAGGTTACCCTGCTTCCGGTCGACTGGAAGCGTGAACGAACTTATATCGATGCGAAAGGCCAAGGTTCAGGACAAGTGGGGGGATTTTCCACTGCACTTATGCTTCGGCACTTCGCGGAAAAGCAGCAAGAGGAAGAGTCGGACAGTCGAATATTGCGGGAAAGTACACAGGCGGTACCGGAGATGTTCCGTACGCTATTGACCGAAACCTTGGAAAGAGTTGCTTATATAACAACTCCGCTTCGGGAAACGTTGAAAATGCAATGCGAAACGGGTCGACTGTTGCCATGGTTTCGCGAAGACGAGGTTGTCCCGTTCTCAGATATTTACACCCGTCTCAGTGGCAATCCATTCTGGCTTGACATAGAACGCGACCATTTTATCAACGAGTATCGTAAGGATTTTGACCCGGCCATACTACGTGAGCTACACAAATTTCAGGCTGAGAAGTCCCTTGGATCTACCCGAAAGCTCGATATGGCAATTTACATGTTCGGAAATCGCCTGCAAAAGCAAATGCGTGCCGGCGAAACTAGTATGCGCTTCCGCACCTCAACAGGTGTTCTGATTTATGATGAAGCAAGAATGTCTTGGAACAATACCTATTTGAATGTGGGAGAACTGGAGGAGCACATTCGAAAAATGACCCCATCCAAAATGCCGGACCTCTTACCAATGACCGCCGATTCTGGTGTAGTTCAGTCTTGGCAATTGCTCTTCTTGCATCCAAAGCGTTCTCTCTCCGAAGAGCGCAATGACGGGATTTGCGACGTTACGCGCTACTTTTCGATAAGTCGTCCTGATTCGCGTTTGGTGGGCATAGGACTAGGTGATCACGACAAGATCCCATCTCTGTTCGAGCGCTATGGCAAGACTAAGGCGGACCAAGAATTGCGTTTAGAGTCCCACATGTTGAGACATTTACAGAATACTGAGCTCTTCCGGTTAGGTGTCGCTGATACGATTATTTCGAAACGCTACAATCGCCGTAGTGTGGCACAGAGCTTTGAATACGACCATCGCAGTTTAGCTGAAGAACTTGAACAGATTTCAATTCCCGAAGAGGTTGAACTGTTGCTTGGAGAAAAGGCCACTACAGTAGCTAAGATGATCAAAGGCGGCAAGGCCAGCGGTCCTATTGTTGAAGCATTCGTCCGAATTCAAGCTAAGGATGGCGATGCTGCGGCGTATGAATACCTACGCGTCGAGGCCGACGGATTTCACGCAACCCCCTACGGTCATTGTCTAAATTCCTTCACGGTGGACCCCTGCCCTAAACATCTAGAGTGCTTTGCGAATTGCCGCCATCTCTCCGCAACAGGGCTGCCTGAAAACACGGTAAATCTGATTCGCCTTGAAGGGAAATTTAAAGCAGCAATCGAGACAATACGGGCGCGAACATCCAATAGCATTGGGTGGAAGAACCAGCTTCAGCATGCTGAAGAAAGGCTTGCCGGAGTGCAAAGGCTTCTTATTACACCCGATGGTGAGCGGGCCTTCCCAGACGGGGTGGATCTGTCAATTCCGCGTGCGCGTGATGTGGTGGACGAATGAGTGAGGGAAAAGCAATGCAGGAAAACGAGGCTGCGATGCTACTAATTCTCGAGATGCTGCTGGCGGACGACCAGGACATCACCGCACGTGCCGTCGCGCGTTTGCACCCCAATATCAAAGCTGCGTCATCGATCACGCGTAACGAGTCCAGGAGTGCTCTTCTGGCTGACTACCAAGGGCGTCAGCATGAGTATAGGGCATGGCGTGGCCGAGTCGGAAAGCAGTCCGCTGTTGAAGCTGCCGCAGCACTGGCCAAGAAAGAACGACGGATCGTCGAACTGGAAGCCAGCGTTCAAACTTTGACTGCCGCTCATGTTGCTCTGTTACGTGCCGTTGGAGCAATGGGGGGATTCAGCAGGTGGGCGCAATTCTTCGAGGGTCATCAAGAGGTACTGCGCACGCTGACGGATTTGGGGGCGATACCGGATAATGTGACTAACATTCAAGAAGAACTTGCTACAAAGCACCTCTCAGACAAAGCCAAAAGAAAATGAAGTGAGCGCGCCAATATGACTTTCTAATGCTGAGGAGCAAGAATCTACTTAGATTCCTGCACGCAGAAGCAGCTCGGAGGGAGCGCAATGCAATGCACGTGAAATTCGTATTATATTTACAACGCTCACATTTCGCTCTCCACGCTCAATCTTCCCCATGTGACTTCTGTCAATCGAAGACCGATGTGCCAGCTCCTCCTGGGAAAAACCTAGGTTCTTACGCAACTCACGGATGGTACCGCCAATTGCTTTTAAGTAAACATCATAATCTGAGGTTTTGGAGGCAGAATTCATACCCCATGTTCAAATTATCGGGCAAAATAGGCCACGGCATTTACGACCCATTTTCAACGTGCGGGATTCCACACGCACTGGAGGTCAAAGTAGATGAGACCAACCAGGGGGAATTCGATGAAAGAACCTTTGCCACCTTTAATGGATCTAGTCGAGCTTAAGAAAGATATACTAGATAAGCATCCGAGTGCTGCCCTCCCCTGCCAACTCTCGGATTTTTGGCTTGATAGGATTGCAGATAGCCTTGATCAAGTTCTGGAAAACCCATGCGATGAGTCACGCGACTACTTGGCGGGGCCTATTGCTCTTGTCGCTCATTTGTTGTTTGCCCGTTCGTCGTCAAGTGAGCTGGAAGTTAGTCAGTTGCACCTCTATGAATACCTGTGTGCGTACCGTGTTGAAGTTGCCCTAGAGGTAATGAATCGCCGAACGGACCTCAGAGCTACCTCAGCTTCACTAGAGACTATTTTTACCGACAGACCACTAACATCCTCTTATGCCTATCCAAAATAAGCATCGACCCGCTACTCACGTCCTGCGAAGGCAGGACCAAAGACAGCGCGCCTATGGACCTATGTATGCGATGACCGGCCCGCCGGCGATACCGGCCGCCAGTAATGTGGTTCGCCTAGATAGAGGAAGAGCGCATGGATACTGCTAAGAAAGAGCGACGTACACGCGTTGGAATAATGCTCGCCAACTTTAAGCGAGAAGGCGGTGTACCCGACGCTGAGCACATCGCATTGTTAGGCCGCTATATTGAAGGAACTGTCACTTTCGGCGACCTGTTCGATCACGCCCGGAAATACGTCACGACCACGCAGGAAGGAGAGCAAACAAGGTGCGATATCGAAGACGTTTCTGCGCAACTCGTTCGACTAAGTAAGGAGTACGACGAGAGCTGCACTACCTATGATGAGGATCGTAGACAGGCGACCTTGGCCAGTATCGGAATGAGCGCTGAGCAACGTAGGCGTCAGGACGCAGTCGACTTCGCGCGTTCTTCGTTATTTCTATCAGGGCTTAAGGTGAGCGAAACCTGCGAACAGGAAGTCGCTCGTTTTGTTCGCGGTGAAATCAGCATTGACGAATTGTTCTCGCTAGTGGCTCCGTAAATTGGAAACTGTTATGCGCGCTCAGCGATAGTTATTAGTCCCACAACGTTAGGCGCTCGCGCAAACCATCCAAGCCCTGCGTGACTTTTGCACCGAAATTGCTGGCAAGCTCAACCGCGCCGGCATAAGTCCAGGATGGAAGCGTTTATACATAAAAGCTACTCCCGTGGAATGCTTCAGGTTAACTTTGAGCTTCGCAGGGTCGTAGCGAATGATCATGCATTTACGGCGCACCGTATCTCTGCAACGTATGTACTAGCGATGAGTGACCTTCGCTAGGTCCGTATGAGCTGGAAAAGGTCACCTGTGACCTCAATACAGGTCATGTCAGTGTTGCCTTATGGATACTTATCGACAGGCAATAGTTGCTTTAATTGAAGTTGTTGCCATAATTGCTATGACAAGTGCTCTCGGTAGGCACACCAATGCACCGTCGTAGAAGCACCGCCGTCAATGCAATCGATCCTAGGCGACAGGCGTCGATTGCTTTATGCTGTCACTTGTCTGTACTCAGAAATACTAAATTGTGACTAAACACGCTCTTACTGAAGTCTCTTTTGGGACCGTCATTATTCAACGGGCGCGTAGGATCGCGCTTGATGCGAACTTACTACGTACTCTAGGAATCGCCGAAGGCGACACCGTCGAGGTGGTACTGCTCGTAGATAGTGCCGAAATAATCTTACGCCGCGCCGCCGATAGTGAGATAAAGACGATTGGAGTAGGAAAAAACACGCAATGAGTTCAATGCTGGAAAATGAAGCCGATCTCGGGATCAAACCTGATTTTGGAGTAAAGTCGCACGATATCGGCCACCGTAAAAAAATTGGAGCGTTCTATACGCCCCTATCTGTATCCACAGCCCTTTCAAATTGGGGTATCCGCTTGCCGACGGACCTTGTGCTGGAGCCATGTTTTGGCGGTTGTACTTTTCTTGAGGCTGCGGTGGCGCGTCTTAGAGGACTTGGAAACACTACTCCAGAAGCTAACCTTTATGGTTGCGATATCGACCCGCTCGCCTTTAGTTACCTGAGGACGCGCGTCAAACCGGCAACTATTGCCGGGCATTTTTTCCAACAGGATTTCCTTGATTACTCTCCTGGGCAATGCTCTGCGGGGAAAATGGATCTGGTTATTGGAAATCCTCCATACATTCGCCATAGCAATTTTTCAGCCAAGCAAAAGGAGACTGCCGCTCAAACCATAAATGCTGCAGGCGTTAGCCTACATGGAAAAGCCAATCTATGGGCTTATTTCGTGGTTCATGCATTACAGTTTCTCAAGCCAGGTGGGCGCTTGGCACTTGTACTTCCTGGAAGTTTTCTATACGCAGATTATTCAGCTGCTATTAGGCAGCTTATACGAAGCAAGTTTGAACGTGTGATGGCATTTACTTTAGCTGAGCGGCTTTTTCTGACTGAGGGGACAGAGGAGACGACAGTTATATTATTGGCTGAGGGGTTCGGTAAGTTAGCCTTGAGCGATAGGGTTATGGTGCAGTGCCTAGAAAGCACCAAGGAACTCACTTCTTTGATGGATAACTGGCCGGTTGATATCAACGTTCAAGAAGTGGCCTATCCTGGTCATGGTCTTGTGCCTGCGGATGTGGGAAAGTTGCATCAAAGTCTTGCATCTCTTCCGGATATGCACTCGCTAAGCGACCTCGCCAGTGTAAGAATTGGATTGGTGACAGGCGACACGCCGTATTTCGTTAAAAGTCGCTCTGAGTGGCGGCGACATAAGATAGAGAACTGCCATCTCAAGTACATCATGCCGCTTAGTCAGTATGTTTCAGGTATTGCTATTAGTTTAGACGACTGTAGGCACCATACTAAAGACGATGTTCGTTGCATGGCATTATGGACTCCCTCGGCTCCGCGCAATAAGCTGTTGGTCGAATATCTTTCGACCTATCCGAAGGATAAAAAAGATAAAAATTCTACGTTTCGACGTCGTCCTATCTGGCATCAATTCCGAGATGCGCACGGCACGCCAGATGCATTTTTTGTCTTTATGACTGATCTAGGGCCGCGTATCATTCTCAATTCGGCCGAGGTAAACTCAACAAACTCAATGTATCGTGTTTATTTCCATGACGAGGTGACGACGACACAAATGAAGCTCATAGCCCTGTCGATGTACACTACTTTTACGCAACTAGCTGCGGAAATAATTGGGCATCCGCGTGGATCCGGAGCCCTGAAACTTGAGCCGTCAAGTGCGCTGAAACTCACGTTGTTTTTGCCAAAAAATAGAAGTTTGACCGATATTAACGTAGCCTTTAATATGGTCAATGAGAGGTTACGCCAAGGAGACGCGGCAGGTGCTCGTCTATGTGCTGATGCGTTTCTCTTCAATGACGCGGAACTGGCAGCAGCACTTCCCGTATTACATTCTGGATTGCAAACTGTCCGCAGTCGGCGCATTCGTTAAAACGAATGCTAAGTATTGTCCAAAACGAGAAAAGAGACTTATGAGCGAGCTAGAAACCCTGCGCCATATCATCGCTGAAGAGCTTACAAAAGAACAACCTAACTGGCATCTTATTGAAAGGCTCAGTCGTAGTGAAGTTGATAATAGTGTGCATGCCGTCCGCTTTAGCGTTGATGCCGGCCATATCCAGCGGTTGGGGCTTGAACTGGTCGCCAAACAAGAAACCGCGTTGGCTGAACTTATTAAAAATGCATATGATGCGGATGCCTCTCAGGTGATCGTCACATTCCACAATCACGACAAGCAAGGCGGTGAATTAGTAATCGAGGATAACGGTTTGGGCATGACGCTCCAAGTTGTACGAGATTCTTGGATGAGGCTATCAACCGCACACAAGCAGACGCAGCCCATATCCCCCCGCTACCAGCGACTGCGGGCAGGCCGTAAAGGTATTGGTCGTTTTGCCGTGCAGCGCCTCGGTAAGACTCTTATGATGGAGACAGAGGTCGTCGGTAGTGAGCTAGGATTAAGAGTCTCGTTTGATTGGGATAATCACTTTGAGTCCGGCCAAGACCTGAACGACATATTTAATCATGTCGAACAATATCAAAAACCTATAGAGCGCGAAGGTACGCGGCTTCGGATCGGACGGTTACGTGAGACTTGGTCCGAAGCAGCATTGAACCGGGTTTGGAAGATGATTCTATCATTGCAAAGCCCCTTTTCTGCATTGACAGATGCCCCCAACATTCTCACTGAATACGTAGATCCTGGCTTTGAGGTTCAGTTAAACGGAGAGTCGACCCGACAGCGTAAAACAACGTTAGGCATTGAATCTGGATTTCTTCAACATGCCCTAGCGACGATAACAGGTAGCGTTGATGAAAATGGTACTGCCACAGTTCGTGTAGTATCAAAAAAAACAGGGCTTGATGATAGCCTTGTACATAGAGAGAAGATAACTCTCACAGGGCCATTTAAATTCACTGCCCGATATTTTATTTATCTATCGGAAGTCCTGTCAGGCTTAAGTGTCCCGCTAGCCAAAGAAATGGATCCGAATATGGGGGAATAAGGATATATCGAAATGGTTTCCGGGTGGCGCCTTACGGTGAACGCTCTGATGATTGGCTAAGACTAGATCGTGATACCAGTCGCAGGGTCATCATTGTCCCCGCCAACAACGTTAATTTTTTCGGCCAAGTCTCTTTGAGCCGCGAGGATAATCCTAACTTTGAGGAAACCAGCAGCCGCGAAGGTCTGATTGAGAATGAAGCATTCGAAGAGTTAAGGTCAGTTGTTCGTTCGTTACTTGAGTGGGCATTCTTGCGTGTCGCAGCATCACGTGGTCGCAAACAAACGGCGAGTCAGAAGGATTTTGTGTCCACGGCTCGGCCGCGCAAACCCAGTGAGATTATCGATACACTTTACACCACGATTGGAGCGAAACCATCAGACGTTGGACGATCGTCTATTCTTGAGGCGGCGGGTGGCTCTAGTGATGCGCCTGATCATCCAGCATCACTAGGACCCCACAACACGAAACCAACCGAAATTGCAACGGCGCTCCTCGCTTTGGACCAAGCCCGAGAGGAAGCAAAACGATGGGAGGCGGAAGTGGAGCTGCGTGAGGCGGCGTCGTTGCAGTATGAAGAAATGCTAAGAATTTTGGCGTCGCTTGGGCTTTCAATTTCTGTATTCGGGCATGAAATAAAGGGAATTCGTGGTTCGGTAGCAGCGCATCTCACGGTACTGAGCTCTCAGGTATCTGGCCTTCCGCTTGACGCTAAAGGCGCATTGCCCGCAACTATTGATGGACTGAAAAATGTGACTGGTCGCATGTTCGATTTGGGAGGATATATTGCAGGCCTTATGTCCAACACAGAAAGCAGAGAGCTACGGCCTATTTCTCTTAAAGGTGCTATTGAACACTTCCATCAACAATTCGCACAATATTTAGATCGACAAAAAATTACCTTCGAATGGGATGTTAAGCCAGCTCATTTGCGAACTATTGAAATGCACGCGAGTGAACTTGACTCGGTATTACTCAATTTCCTCACTAATTCTATCAAATCGATGAAAGCGGCTAAAGTGATGCCTCGACTAGTTCGGGTTAGTGCTCGAGAAGACGGTGATCTTATTGTGTTGTCGTTTGAGGACAATGGATTAGGTATTAGTGAAGACAATAAAGATCGTATCTTCGATGCTTTTTATACTACCGCTGTCAACCTCGATTCGGACGACGGTTTGGCAGGCTCCGGAACTGGTCTGGGTTTAAAAATTGTGAACGATATCGCGACTAGTTACGGTGGCGCAGTCACTGTTGAGACACCTAGTGATGGTTATACTTGCAACATTGAGTTCCGCGTGCGTGCGGATGGCACAAAAAAGGAATGATATGGGTTACAACGGATTTTATGTAGACGATCTTGATGAGATATATGCGACGCTGTTGTCGAGCACAGGAGATCACGGGCTCACGATCAATTATTGTCGCCTAGACGAAGCTGCCACGCTTGCCGGGGAATTGTTTAATGCACAACCTGATATCGTTGCGTTGGATTTCCGCCTGGATGAAAATCCAGAGATGATTGAGCCTGAAAAAGCTTATAACGGCAGTGGGCTCGCACAGCTCCTCAGGGATAAAACAAGCGCGGCGCCAGAAGATGACTTCCCTATCGTCCTGATTTCTGCCGAGGATAAACTCGAGCGCTTTTATCGTCCCGATGGCACCGCTCATGATCTGTTTGATCGCATATATAAAAAGGACGAAGTTGCCAGTAATCCTGACCCCGTTAAAGAACAACTAATTTCCCTGTGCAAGGGGTACAAAGAAATTAAAGCTGTTTGGGGTGGCGGTATGGAGAGGCTATCTGTTTTCGGTCTGGATAGGGAAGAACTGGCGTCGATAGCCAATCAGGAGCTTCGTGCCGCTATGCTCAACGCCGGCGCTCCCCACATCGCGGCCAGAACGATTCTCAAGGGAGTGATCGACAGGCCAGGCATATTGCTGTCAGATAATGAGCTCGCTGCTCGCTTGGGCGTAGCGGCACTGGGCTCGCTGGAATCGATCCTGATCGATCAGAAAATTCAGTACGCGGGGGTTTTTAACGAGGGGTGGCGCCGTTGGTGGGCTCACCGCTTTGATGACTGGGCAATAGCGTTGTTTGGCGCTCGTCCAACAACAATGACTGGTTCAGCCAGGGTGAAGGTGCTCAACGCTCAGCTTGGCTCTAACGTACAGCCTGCGGTATCGACATGGAACAAATCTTCCGACGAGCGTTTCGCATTTTCTTGCGCAGTCTGTGATCGGTCAGGTGAAATACGTCATTCCGTTGCCGCATTTGATCCTCATGCGCCGAAGTATAGCCACAGAAAGCGCATCTGCTGGGATTGCATTCAGACAGAGCGCTACCTGACGGCGAAGATTGAAGTTGATGACGTTGACGCGAACTTGGTCGTCGAGGTAATGAGCAAACCAAGGACTGACGATGCAACCTCTTGATCGTCAAGGCAGTGATATTAATGTGGGGCAGATTACGGTAACTGCTGGTGAGATGGCCGATGCCATCAACACAATCGCTAACAAGATGTTAAGTGTCGGCATCATCACCCCAGAAGGTTATGCCGCACTAACCGAAGAAGGACGTCGACTTAATCGGACTCCTAAAGCGACATCTTGGCAGGTAGAAATCCATAGAGAAAACGCCATCATCTTTACGGACACGCTCGATGAAAGGGCTGAGTTAATCATTCCCCGAATTTCATGCAAAGGCATCTCCGTCGAGCAGGTGCAACATGACTGCCCTCCTTTCGCCTCGTTAGATGTCGCTCTGGAGATTCAGGATAGTTTGCGAAATTCTTTGTCGCGCTGGCATGTTGATTGGGCAAATTCAACCGATGGTGTATGCCAGTCCGGCCCACTGGTTCATTTACAATTTGGTGGTCATCGACCTGGGCAACGCGATACGGACCATCCATTAAAAGTACCACGGTGGTGTCATCCACCGATGGACATCTTGCTGTTGTGTGAGATGGTGGCGGCAAATTTTTACGAGGAGCAGTGGGAGGAGTTACGCGAAGATCAGAACTGGTGCAAGGCAATTGCAACCGGGCAAAAGCTCTGTTATTCGGCATATTTGCGCAAGATGACCGAAGGACTTTCGATAAGTAGCAAAACTCTTCTTCATTCGATGTGGGCTTCAGAGTGGCGCGTCGCTCCAGGATCTCATCGTTAATTTGCAGCGAAATCTGACCTATTTCGACGCAAAATTTAGAAGACAAACTAGTCCACGGACCGATATTCCACGCGTGCCATTAGTAAAACGGGAGTAGATATGACGACAGTAAACAATGCGATTCCTTGGGGGCCGATACGGTCGACATTGACTGAGAAATTCAGTTTTAGCGACATCAAGCAGATCGTCGGCTATGGTGATCTGGATATGTCGCGACTTGCACACCTTGAACAGAAGCCTCAGAACGGTGCTTCAAAGTCCCAACTTTTGAGCGAAGTTGACAAACAAGTTGGTGCGATGGATGACAAGCACCGTGGTGCCTTTGTTTCCATCTGTTGCGAAGAGATGATGCGTCGGAAAGCCGAAGTCGTTGAGGAACTGGATCGTGTCTTCTCTCGGTTGGGTTGGAAGTTCTCGGGAACAACACTTGTTCCCATTGAAGTTTTCGATGCTACAGAACTAGCCGATATCCCTGAGTCGGCGCGGGCTGACATCCAGAAGGCATCAAGCAGACTGCGCGACGGTGACCTAAGTGGGGCGCTCTCTGCAGCCTGTGGCGCTCTAGATTCCGTGACCAGCGACATTTATATTCAATACGGCTTAGGTGATGCCGGACGGGCATCGTTTCAGGAGCGAGTCAAGAAATCCATCGACGCCCTAGGCGTGAAAGACAGTCTGATGCGAGAACTAACTGAGATAGGTTGGCCAGAATCTGACTCTAAGCCACTATCTTCAAATATCGAAGGATCACTAAACCAAGCAGCGTTTGTGATGCAGAAGCTGCGGTCCGACATGGGCGATGTTCATGGCACCAAGCCCGTCATAAGTGCACTGGTCTACGACTCCATCAAGTGGTCATCCTTGCTACTTAGAGTCCTGGCCATACGTTAAAGGGCTGCGGACGTGCCCTTTAACGCACAGTTACAGTACGCCGAAATCCTCGATTCCCGGCCATGAACACCTCTGGCGTGTATTGAGCCCTCGTCCAGATTTGCGCGCTTCATCGACCGAACTGGAACGATCGGCTGGCCGATTGAACTTCGCCTAATGAGATAGCCCCCTGATTCGCCGGACACAGCTTATCATTTAATCCGCGCTCGGCTTCAGCACTCTGAAATCCTCAGGCGCAAACCCATAAGTATCTAACAAAATATTTTTTGCCCATGTTTGCCTTACTGATACGGGCTCTCGTGTGGTCAGCCATTCGAAGTCTAGATCAAAATCGCCATCGCTAACCATCCATTGCCGAGAAAGAAGATAAGACGCGTTCCACTGGTAAAACGCATTGAACATCTCTTGAACATTTTCTTGGGGAATGCTCTGATGAAGCCTAGGACGAACTTCTCCATCCGCGGCATCAACGAATAGAGGTTCATGATTTGCAAACAGATCTTTGGCAAAATCCGCAGCCTTCCCCACCTCCCCAACTGACCAAAAACCGGGCCAACAAAAATATTCCGGATGCTTCGACTTGCTTTTTTGAAATCGAAGGAATTCGCTGAAGAACAATTTTATCGGCATGTTTACTGCGTCAAATTTCATTGCTGTAGCATCATGCAGTAGTCGCACACACGATGCCTCATTTTTCGACCACCCATTCACCTTTTCCCAAATTTGGCGGGGAGAGGGACAGACAATCGCCTTAGACAGAAGTTCGCTAGCGTGCAGGAATTCATCCTTAGAGCATTGAACGATTGATTGCTTGAGCTCAGGATGCTTGTCCCTGACCATCCAACAGAGCATAGTGAATCTTAGTCCTGGATCTACCGATTCAAAAAAAGACTCTGGGTCTATCACATCAAAGGGGAAGCCGTCGCCTGGATTGATCGCAAGGTCACAAAGCAACAGAAACAGATTTACCAGCGGATCTAATGGTGACGTTGGCCAAGGCTCTTTTAGCCCTTTAAGAAACGCTTCGAACGCGGAGACGTAGACGACGCCAAACATTCCGCTTTCTCTTGCCGCTGGCAGATCGAATTTTCCGCTAGATGCGCTGTGTAGAAATTGGATCTGAGAAAATCGTGCCTGCCCCTCAAAAATTTCCCGTGCGCCTATAGCGGCAAGCCGAACGACATCACCGGTGTAGAAATATTCGCTCTTCGACTCCCGCGCCCGTCGAAAACCATCTTCCCAAGTGGAAGGATTTGGCAAAAATGCACATGTAGGATCCTGGGTCGCGGCTATAACTCGCAAAACAGATGCCCACATAATATTATATGAGTGCCCTATGCTCTGAAAATATGGATCAGCAACCAAGTGTTCAACAAATTTTGGCTGGATCATAATGCATTTGGCGTACTCAATGTCGTGCCAGTTGTTCATCGCAAAGTTGATGTTCATCTGAAACTCTGGCGCTAAGGGCTGGACAGATGAATTCGAAATATCAAAGCGGCGAAGAGGCTTGATGGGGCCCAGTTGCGAGAGAATTCCTTTAAGGAACTGCTCGTTGATATGAGCCTGAGCCGGTAGGGACAGACTCATCATGAATCCTGCAGTAGAACCAATGTGCTGCCACCAATGTATCGTTTCATGAAAATATGTGGATGTAGCTTGTATTTCCTCCCAGCTCTTGGCTATTGCCTCCCCCTCCCGACGTTCGCGTGCGGCTAGAACCTCGTGGATGTGTGGTGATAAGCGCACGACATAACTGAGCGAATTATATAGACCATGGGCGTTATAACAGGCTCCCAAAGACGGCGGCGAGAGCCATCCTTCGTTCTGGTCGTTCAAAATTGATTGGTCAAATAGCATTAGTCTTACCGGGATGGAGAACTTCAAGAACAGGAACCGCTTCGGAGAACCTTTAGGTCGCAATAGCCATCATCGCACAGAAATGTCCGAACCGATCAATGGGATTGCATAGCGCAACGACGCCCAATAAAAGATACGTTTGATGTGACATATCTGTTGTGTTTTCAAATGCAGATTACGCAACAAAAAAGCAATCACATAGAGGCAACAATTATCTAAAAATTTCCCTTGCGGCAGCCCACTCCGCTCCTATGTCATCTGACGGCAAACCGTCGCAACAGCCTTCCGTATGTACCAAGACTGCGAAATTATGGATGAATTTGAAAGAACTCCCATTTTGCCAACTCCCCAATCGCAAATGCGATTTCCCTTCTCTGCGCGCAGCTGCCGTCTTTGCTTGGACAAGCTACATGAAATACGGCTTTTCCCCGTCCGTGTTCGGTTTGTTCACGCCCAGGTTGGTGTGCAGGTGCAATTCTGGCGCTTCGATGATGCTGGTGATCAGGTTTGCCACGCTCCTGCGCGACACCACGGTGCCTTTGAATGGCGCGTGGCGCGTGGTCAGTTCGTAGTCGACTTCGTCTTCGTCCGTCATCCAGGCTGGGCGCACGATGGTGTATGCCAGGCCCGACACTTCGATGGCGTCGGCGGCGCAGCGGAATGGTTTCAGGTCTTCGGCCAGCCTGGCGTTGTTCCACTCGCCAAATTTGCCGGGAACTTCATCGTAGATACCCATCGACAGGACGAAAACCAGGCGTTCGACGCCCGAGGTCCGCATGGCGGCAATGATGCTGTTGGCCTGGTCTTCCATGTCGTCGCCCAACCAGATTGGCGTAGACCAAGTCGTGTCCGGGCATCGTTTGCTGCAGCAATGCCTGGTCCAGTACATTGCCGGCCAGCACGCTGCCGTTGGCAGGGACTGGCGTGGGCAGCTTGCCGGGATTGCGCAGCAACAGCGTCAAGGCGATGTCTTCACTGCCTGCCAAGGCGCGGATGACCCACTGCGCCAAGAATCAATATCTTTTTCATCATTTTCGCTCTCATCATGGCACAGTGCCATGCAGGAAGTTACAGGCTTTCTTTGACGAAAGGAACACGGCGCGCTTGAAAAAGAGGCAAAGCCCGTTTTCACGGGTGCAGGCCCAGCGCCTTGTCTCATGGTAAATTGCCGCTCGTGAGAAGTTTTCCATTGCCTGCGATATCAATGAAATCAGGGCGTTGAAGACTACTTTGAATGCGAAGTCTCAACATAATGCTGTGCATCGAGCACGTCGCTGGCCCTGCTGATCGAAGCGTCGGCATCAAATAATCAGGAGAGACGCATGACCCAGGCGCATCCACACACCGCGCTTTTACCTCACTCCCGCCGCTTTCTGTCCCTTGGCGCGCTGGCCATCGCGGCCGCCTTGTCCGCCTGCGCCAGCAAGCCTGGTCCTTGGCCTGCGCGCGCCCTGCCGCCGTCGGCTGCCGTGACGGCCGATGCCACGCAGTTTCTGTCCAGGAAACAACTGGTTGACTGGCAATACGACCTGGACGAGCGCCGCCTGCGCGCCACGGGATCTCCCCGGCATGAAGCGTATATCGACGTCCTGCATGAACGCCTGGTGCGCGCCGGTGTCAAACAACTGCGCTTTGAGCAGGTCAGCTTCCGGCAATGGTCGGTGGAACGGGAACACTGGAGTCTGGAAGTGACCGATGGCGAACGGCCTGGCATGCTCGTTTCGGCCGGTTATATTCCATATTCGGGCGTCACGCCGCCGTCCGGCCTTGTCGCGCCCCTGGTGTACCTGGCGCCCGGCAGCCAGCCCGATGCCAGCCTGGCCGGCAAGCTGGTGCTCGTCGAGATGCCGAAGGTGGCGTGGACGGGCAAGGTTTTCCACGATTCCGCCGTGCACATGCACGATCCGCAGAACGCCATGGGGCCGGAGACGCCGTATGCGCGCCCATTCCAGATGCTGGGGCCGTTCATCGCCTTGCTGGACAACCTGCAGACGGCTGGTGCGGCAGGCGTGATTGTCATTCTTGATGCGCCAGCCTCGACGGCGTACGGCCTGTATGCGCCCTACGACGGCGTGGTGCGCCAGCTGCCCGGCGTGTTTGTCGACCGTGAGCGGGGCCGGCGCCTGCGCGACAGCGTGCTGGCGGGCAAGCCTCCAGCCGTGAGGCTGACCATGGATGCCACGGTGCGGCAAGTGCAGACGCGCAACCTGGTCGGCATCATCCCCGGCAAGTCCGAGGAATTGATGGTGCTTATCAGCCACACGGATGGCCCGAACGCGCTGGAAGACAATGGGCCGAACGCCATCGTCGATATGGCCCAGTACTTGGCGCGCCTGCCGCAGGACAGCTTGCCACGCAGTATCATGCTGTTGCTGACGAGCGGCCATTTCGCTGGCGGCGTGGGTATCGAGCAGTTTATTGATCGGCACAAGGATGATGGCTTGACGCAACGGATCGCTGCCACCCTCAGCATCGAGCACCTGGGCGCGCTGGAAGTACTGCCCGACAGCAACGGTTATTTGCGTCTCACGGGCAGGTTCGAGCCGGCCGCCCTGTTTTCGCCGCGCACGCCGGCCCTGATGAACGCCGCATATGCCATGCTGAAGCACGCCGATGCGGCCCCCGCATTCGTGCTGCCGCCCACCAATCCCGGGGGGGACGGTAGTCCGAAGAATGCCGCCTGGCCTGGTGTAGGCCAGTATTTCTGGGCTGCGCAGCGCATTCCCACGATGAACTACATCACGGGACCGAACTATCTGCTCAATTACGGCGCCGACGCCGTGACGCGCGTGGACTACCGGCTAATGCAGCGCCAAACCGTGGCCTTGACGCAGATGCTGCTGGACCTGTCGCGCGTGCCGTATGCCGATTTGCGCAAGGAAACAGCGCCGTAGTTGTCGCGGGAGTCCACCTCCCTTCCCCACCCTGCTCCCCGCGCGATTCCGGGCACCATACCAGCGCACTGGAAAACAGGCACTGGTATGGCCCGTATCGCCCTTGCCGTGGGGTAAGCCCGCAACTGGTATTGTGATTTTGCGCAAAGAATGAAACCAGTTGACGACCACTTGCAATGCTTGCACTCTGAAAAATCGGACGGTGTCCAGCCGGCCGGCCATGAAAAAAATACACAAGGAGATGCAATGAACCAGACAGTCATGAATACCCTTATTCTTACCCTCTTCGGGGGGACGTTGGCCGCCTGCGGCGGCGGCAGCGACGGAGCCAACGCCGGCGCAAGCCAGCTGCTGGCCGGTGCGACCTCAGCGGTGGCCTGCTACACGCCATGGAACAGCGGCACCGCCTACAATGGCGGCGGCCAGGCCAGCTATAACAACGTCAACTACACGGCCAACTGGTGGACACAAGGAAATAACCCGTCGACCAGCAGCGGCGGCGCCGGCAGCGGCCAGCCGTGGAAGGCGGTGGGAGACTGCGGCACGCCGACACCCACGCCTACGCCAACTCCGACACCCACGCCTACCCCAACACCTACGCCGACTCCGACTCCGACACCTACTCCGACACCTACTCCCACCCCGACACCGACACCGACACCAACGCCCACCGGCTTGGCAAAGCACGCGCTGATCGGCTACTGGCACAACTTCACCAACCCCAGCGGCGCCACCTACCCGATCAGCCAGGTCAGCGATGACTGGGATGTGATCGTCGTCTCGTTCGGCGACAACGCGGGCGGCGGCAATGTCAGCCTGACCATCGACCCGGGCGCGGGCACGGAAGCGCAATTCATCGCCGACGTGGCCGCCAAGCGGGCGAAAGGCAAGAAAGTCATCCTGTCGCTGGGCGGGCAAAACGGTTCCGTGTCCGTCGGCAACACGGCCGAAGCGACGAATTTCACCAACAGCCTGTACGCCATCATCACCAAGTATGGCTTCGACGGCATCGACCTAGACCTGGAAAATGGCGTGGCGCAAGGCGCGGCTATCCAGACTTATTTGCCGATCGCCGTGAAAAACCTGAAAACCAAGGTCGGCAGTGGCTTTTACCTGTCGATGGCGCCGGAATGGGTGTATGTGGAAGGGGGATACACGAGTTATGGCAGCATCTGGGGCGCCTACATTCCCATCATCAATGCCTTGCGCAGCGAACTGACGGTGCTGCACCCGCAGTACTATAACAATGGCGACATCTACACGCCGTATGCCACGGGCGCCATCAAGGCCGGTTCGGCCGACCAGCTGGTGGCCACGGCGCGCATGCTGATCGAAGGATTTAACTATGGCGGCAACACCTTCGCCGGCCTGCGTCCGGACCAGGTGGGCTTTGGCGTGCCATCCGGCCGCAGCTCGGCCGGCTCGGGTTTTACCACCAACGCCGACGTCAGCAACGCCCTGAATTGCCTGACGCGCTTGCTCAACTGCGGCACCATCAAGCCGCTGCAGGCGTATCCGGACTTCCGTGGCGTGATGACGTGGTCGATCAACTGGGACCGCCACGACAACTATAATTTCTCCGTGCCTACGAAGACTGTGCTGAAGACCCTGCCGTAACTGGCTTGGCCCGTCTGCGCATGGGAGGCAATCCGCTCACATGCGCAGCAGCGCGGCGCCCAGCAAGCGCATGTGCAGCGCAATGCCCTGGCGCAGCGCCTCCCCTCCCCCTTGCGTGTGCTTGATGCCATCCATGGTCGCCACCAGCAAGCCGGCCACTTGCGCGGCAGTTGCCTCCACCCGTCGCAGCGCGATATCGCCCACCGCTTCGGCCTGTTCCAGCGCACCGGCCAGCGATGCCACCAAGGTTGCCCGCGCATTCAAGGTGATGTCGGCGGCCAAGGTCATGTTGACATCGAACAATTCCTGCCCGTGCGCGCTGGACGAAATTTCCGCCTTCAAGCCTTGCTGGAATGCCAGCAACGCCGTCTCGATACGGGCGAAGACGGGACCGGGCTCGGCCAGCGCCGCGGCCACTTGCGCCATGACGCTGGCATGCGCTCGTTCGGAACCGGCGCGAAACACGTCTTCCTTATTCTTGAAGTGCAGGTACAGCGCGGCGCGCGACATATCGGCAGCCTGCGCGATGTCGAGCATGGACGTCTTGCGGTAGCCGTAGCGGCAAAACACGGCCAGCGCCGCATCGAGTATCCGCTGGGTTTTCAAGGTGTGGAGTGACATGTGGGCATATTGACACTTTGAATATATAGTGTCAACATGACTTTTGGATAACTTACGTCAAAGTATCACACTCTATACGGAGGGATGGAATCATGGAAGAACAGGAGCCTGGCCGCCAATCGGCCTTGCAACAGGCGGAACAATTGCGCGACATCGAACGGCGCCGCCTGCGCGCGCTGGTCGATGGCGACCTGGCGGTGGCGCACAGCTTGCACGCCGATGATTTTCAGCTGGTCACGCCCATCGGCAGCATGCTGTCCAAGGAAGAATATCTGGGAGCCATCGCGGCAGGCCACATGCGCTATCTGAGTTGGGAGCCTGGCGAGATCGCCGTGCGCCTGCACGGCGATGCGGCTGTCCTGCGCTATCAGGCCCAGCTTGAAATCAATTTCGGCGGCCAGGCCGTGCCCCGCTCGCGCTACTGGCATATCGACAGCTATGAGCGGCGCGATGGACGCTGGCAAGCCGTCTGGTCGCAGGCGACGGCGATACGCTGACGGCGATGGCCGCAGATGGCTGCAGATGGATGCGTCTGCAGCAGGGGCAATTGATATTTCTCAATCCATAGATGCACTCTATGAGTTCAGTTGAAATATTTTACTTCCTTTTGTAAATGAGAATCGTTACTATCTAAATCAAGGATAAACGAATTCGATAGAAAGGAGCATCCCTTGTTCACAGCCATCAAAACATTCAGCCAGGTCTGCACGCACATGTCGATCGCCTTCGGCCTTGCCTATTTGCTGACGGGCTCGTTGGCGCTCGGTGGCTTGGCCGCAATCATCGAACCGATCATTAACGTTGCCCTGCTGCCCTGGCATGAAAAAGCCTGGCATGCGATCCGCCGCCGCTACGCCCCCAGCCGCCTGGGTTTTGCCGCCCTGGCCGGCGAAAAACTCAGCCAGACGACCTTGCACATGGGTGTGGCCTTCGGCGTCATGTACTGGGCCACGGGTTCGATGGCGTTCGGCGGCTTGCTGGCCGTGGTCGAGCCGATCTGTAACGTGATCGTCCTGCCCTTCCACGACCGGCTGTGGGAAAAAGCCCGCTTTCGCCTGGAAAGCCGGGGCGCCGCCCGCCTCGCCGCCCTGTAGTCGTCCTTCTTAATTACCTGCCCACACGGGCGGCCGCCTTGGAAGCCACGGCGCCGTCCGTTCCAGCTGTCCCGCCAGACGCAGCAGCACGCCATCCTTTGCATAGCCGGCCATGAACTGCATGCCGATCGGCAAGCCATCAGGCGACTGCGCCAGCGGCACGGACATGGCTGGCAAGCCCGCCACGTTCGCCAGCGGCGTGTAGGGCGAATGCTCAAACAGGCGCGCCGTCCAGCCCAGGCCATCGAGTTGTTCCTCATCCTTGCCATAACGCCCCAGCTGCCACGGCAAGTCCGGCATGGTGGGCGTCAGCAGCACGTCGTACTGGCCAAACACGGCGCCGGCATGGCGCGTGACTGTGTTGCGCACGTCGAGGGCGGCCACGAAATCCAAAGCCGAGACCGTTTGGCCATGGCGGTAGCAAGCCAGCGTGGCCGGCTCCAGCGTGTCCAGCGACACGCCGCGCCCGCTTTCCTGCACCAGGGCGTCTATCCAAGGCACCAGGTTGGCGCACCAGATGCTGGCATTGGCGTGCACGAACGCTTCCCACGATACTCCCAGCGTGGGTTTTACTTCTTCCACGTGATGACCCAGACCCTCCAGCAGGCGCACACTGGCGTCCAGTGCGCTATTCACTGCAGCCACGGGATGGGCGCCATTGCAAGCGGCGCGCTGCACGCCGATGCGCAGCTTGCCCGGCGCCACGGCCACCTGCGACAGCCAGCTGTGGCCCGGTGCACTCGTCACATACGGCTCGCCCGGCAGTATTCCCTGCACGGCGTCAAGCAAGGCGGCGCTGTCGCGCACCGTGCGGCTCACGCCCAGTTGCACGCCCAGGCCGCTGAAGATCTCGTCCATGGCGGGGCCGTTCGAGACCCGGCCACGGCTCGGTTTCAAGCCGAACAGGCCTGTCGACGCGGCCGGCACGCGGATGGATCCGGCCGCGTCCGTCGCATGGGCCAGCGGCACGATGCCGGCTGCGACGGCCGCCGCCGCGCCACCGCTGGAGCCGCCCGCGCTCAGGGCCAGGTTCCAGGGATTGCGCGTGGCGCCGTATAAAACTGGTTCGGTGGTGGTGGCAAACGCCATTTCCGGCGTGCTGGTGCGGCCAAACGTTACCAGTCCCGCCTGGCGAAATTGCGTCATCAGATGAGAATCCAGCACGGCGACATGGCCAGCGCCCAGGCGGCTGCCCGCTTCGCTGCGCTGGCCCGCCATCGTCACGGCCACGTCCTTGATCAGGAACGGCACACCGGCAAACGCCGCAGTGCTGGCTGTGCTGTCGATGGCGGCCACATCCGCCGGCCAGAGCTCAACCACGGCGTTGAGCTGCGGGTTGACGGCGGCGCAGGCGCGCACGGCCGCGTCGTACAGTTCGGTGGCAGAGACGGCGCCAGTGCGCAGGAGCTGGGCCAGTCCTAATCCATCAAAGCTTGTATATTCATGGAGTTGCATCAGTTATTCCCTGTAATGGATGAAGAATGAAAGTCACAGGAACCACTCTAGGGCTTGCGCTATCATAGTGGAAATGAATAGTTGATATACAAGGTATAGCCATGAACAATTTGCATAAGCTTGACTTGAACCTGCTGCTGACCCTCAACGCCTTATTGATCGAACGCAACGTCACGCGGGCGGCGGCGCGGCTGCACCTGAGCCAGCCGTCCGTCAGCGTGCAGCTAGGCAAGTTGCGCACGGCCTTCGACGATCCGCTGCTGTTGCCCGGGCCGCGCGGCATGCTGCCCACGGCGCGCGCGCTGGCCCTGTTGGCACCGTTGCAAGCCGTGCTGGCCCAACTGGAGCAAGTCTTGCAGCCGGAACAGGCGTTCGAGCCGGCTACGGCCGAGGTGCGCTGGAATCTGGCGGCGGCCGACGCCACCGAATATGCGATTTTTCTGCCCATGCTCGCATCCCTGCGCGCGCAGGCGCCGTTGTCGCGCATGGCCGTGTTCGAAGCCGTACCGGCGCGCATGGCGCAAGACCTGGAAAGCGGCCAGGTCGACCTGGGCTTTTTGGCCCAGGAAGAAGCGCCGCCGGGCTTGCGCCACCGCACCCTGTTCACCGAACACTATGTGCTGACGGGCCGCCGCGACCATCCGCTGCTGCAGGCGCCACCCGATCTCGACCAGTTTTGCGCGCTGGAATTCATCGTCGTCTCGCCCAACGGCGGCGGTTTCCGCACGGCCGTCGATGTAGCGCTGCAGCAACTGGGGCGAACGCGCAAAGTGGTGCTGTCGGTACCACATTTTCTCATCGTCCCACCCTTGCTGGCGGCGTCCGACATGGTGGCCCTGCTGCCGTCGCGCCTGTTGAAAAACGCGCTGGGCGCGCTGCGCACGTGGGAGCCGCCGATGCGCCTGCCCGATTACGAGATGGCCATGGTCTGGCACGAGCGCATGCACCTGGACCCGGCGCACCGCTGGTTGCGCGAACGCATCATGGAGCGCAACGGGAGGCCAACTTAAGTCGCTGCCTATCCGCCGGTCGCTGTTGACAAGGATCAAAAGTCCGTATATCGTCTCATTTTATAACTAACTAAGTTAGCTATTAAATTGAATCAATACTGCCGCACTGCCGCATTGCCTCGTTGGCCGATTTTACTTGTCATGATCGTTTCCGACATCATGGATTTGCTGCAAGGGCTGGCCGGTGCAATCCATTGCCGCTTCGATAGGCGTGGCCGTGTTCAGTGCGGTATTTTTGCCGCGCATCCCGCCATGGCGCCGGACCTGGCTTTAAGTGCCGCGTTGACGATCCAGGCTTTCATTCTCGTTGCCTTTATGGGCGTGACTATATTTTTTCCAACTGCTGCAAAATCTGAACTTGAGGTAAGCCATGCATGACCAGGAAACACATATTGAATCATTCGCAGCAGAAGATCCGCGCGGCATGCACATCGCAGGCGATGTCATCGGCCGCCAGTTGCAGGATATCGCGATTCTGACGCGCGAAACGGCATTGCGCCTGAGCACCGCGCTGGGCATTAATCAGACCGATCTGGCATTGATGGAGCAATTGATCACACATGGTCCCCTTTCTCCCAATGAGCTTGCCTCGCGCCTTTCCGTCACTACAGCGGGCGTGACGCTCGTCATCGACCGCCTGGAACGTGCCGGCCATGTGACGCGGGAACGCCAGCAGGACGACAAGCGTCGCGTGCTGGTGCATCCCGTGCAGGCATCGGTGGCCCAAACGTACAGGCATATCGCACCGATGCTCGATGGTCTGGACGCGGTGTTGAGCGGCCTGTCGGCGGACGAGCGTACGATGATCGAACATTTTCTCCAGCAAGTGATTAATGTGTACCAGAGCACTTTGCCAACCACATCAAAAAAGAAAACCATATGACGATTAAACGAAAAATCTTGGTGACAGGGGCAAGTATCGCCGGCCCCACCCTGGCTTTCTGGCTGTCGCGCCTGGGCATGGAAGTCACTGTTGTCGAGCGGGCGCCCGAATTTCGCGATGGCGGACAAACGATCGACGTGCGCGGTGCAGGCAAAATCGTGGCGCAACGCATGGGACTCGAGAGCGCCATCCGCTCCCGGAGCACGCATGAAGATGGCATCAGGTTTGTCGACGCGCAAGACCGTACCCAGGCGGAATTTGGCATCGGGGCGTTTGGCGGTAACGGTCCGGTGGCCGAGCTTGAAATTCTAAGGGGTGAGCTGGCCAAGTTGCTAATCGAGCATAGCCGTCAAGCAGTGAACTACCGATTTGGCGATAGCATCGCGGCGCTCGAAGAACTGCCCCATGGCGTCAACGTGCGCTTTGAGCAAGGCGGCGAAGAAATGTTCGATCTCGTGATTGGCGCCGAAGGCGTCGGCTCGCATACGCGCAAGCTGGTGTTCGGGGACGAAGTCAAGCGCCGGTCGTTCAATCTTTACACGGCCTATTTCACCATCCCGCGCGCGCCGGGCGATGCGCGCCAGATGCGATGGTTCAATGCCCCTGGCGGCTTGAGCGTTTGCTTGCGTCCCGATAACCTGGGCACCACCCGCGCCCTGCTCTCGTTCCAGGAAGCACCCAGTGCTTATGAAAAGCTGTCGCCGGCCGAGCAAAAGACACTGCTGAAGGAGAAATTTGGGGCTCTCAAGTGGGAGACGCCGCGCATCCTGGCTTCCCTGGACGACGCCCCCGACCTGTATTTCGACCAGATTTCTCAAGTCAAAATGGCGCGATGGTCAAAGGGCAGGATTGCGCTCGTTGGCGATGCCGCCTATTGCGCCTCGCCTATCAGCGGCATGGGCACGAGCCTGGGCATGTGCGGCGCTTACGTGCTGGCAGGCGAACTGGGACGCCACGACACTCACACGCAAGCATTTGCCGCGTATGAAAGCATCATGCGCCCGTATGTTGATCAGGCACAGAGCATGCCCTCATTCGCGCCCCGCCTGGCTTCCCCGCACACCCGCGCCGGGATCGCCCTGGGCCATGCCATGTTGCGCATGTCAAACGTTCCAATTGTGAAATCAGTTTTGGCCAAGTTCCTGACGCCCAAGGCAGATGCCATCTCGCTGCCCAATTATGCGGACATGGCCTTCTGAAGCCTAGGCCGCCTTCGGTTTGAGCATGTTTTCCACGATGCCCAGCACAGTCTGACGCGGCAGCAAGCGCGGCAGCCAGGCCAGCAGCCGGTTGGGCCGGCCCGCTACGTGGCTGCTGCAGCCGCGGTCCAGGGCGCGCAGCGCTTCGTCGACCACGACTTGCGGCGCCATGCGCTGACCCACGGCCGCTTCGGGTGCGGCCACCACGTCAAAGAAGGCCGTGTCCGTGGCGCCCGGGCAGAGGGCCAGCACGCGCACACCACGGCTGCGGTTTTCCGCCCACAGCGCTTCCGAAAACGACAGCACGAAAGCCTTGCTGGCGCCGTAAATCGCCATGTAGGGATCGGGCTGCAGAGCCGCCGTGGACGCCACGTTGAGAATGGCGCCCCGCCCTTGCGCCAGCATGTGCGGCAAGACGCAGTGCGTGAGTTCCATCAGGGCCGTGCAATTGACGGTCACTTCGGCTGCCTGGCGCGCGAGGGGAATGGTTTCAAACCTGCCATGCGTGGCGAAACCCGCGTTATTGATCAGCACGTCGGGCGGCATGCCCAGCGCGCAAGCTTGCGCATGGGCTTGTGCAGCGGTGCCGGGCAGGCTCAAGTCAGCCACCAGCGCGTGCGCGCGGGTGCCGTGGCGCCGGGAAAGGTCGGCGGCCAGCATATCGAGCACGGCGCCCGAGCGGGCCAGCAGCAGCAAATGCGCGCCGCGGGCGGCCAGGGTTTCCGCAAAGACGCGGCCGATGCCGGACGAGGCGCCCGTGATCAGCACAGTTTGATTGGTGTAATTGAAAGCGGTCATGGCAATTGAATCGTAGTGAAGAGAAATTCACTGTAAACTGTGGTCTTTAGACCACGGTCAAGAGGAAACATGCGCATCGGAGAAATCACCCGCCTGACGGGCGTCAGCAAGGATACGGTGCGCTTCTACGAGCGCCAGGGCTTGTTGGATGAAGCGCCGCAGCCGGGCATGACGAACAACTATAAAGAGTACTCGGCGCAAGCCTTGCGGCGCATCGAGTTGATCGGTCACGCCAAGGCGCTGGGTTTTACACTGAAGGAAATCGCCGAAGTCATTGCCGTCTGGCAGGAAAATGCGCTCGATGCGGCCACCAAGCGTGTCATGCTGGAAACGAAAATCGCCCAGATTGACGACAAGGCCCGCTCGATGGCCGTGCTGCGCGCGGGCCTCGTCGATGCGCTGGCCAAGGTGGAGACGGGCTGCAACGATGTGGCGCCAGTGCACATAAACGAGGATAAATTCAAGAATAAATACAAGGATAATCAATGAGCAACCATTACACGCAGTACCGTCACCTGGCAATCGAGGGCGCCAAGCCAGCCCCCACGGCACAGCAGATCGCCGCCATCGAAACCTTGCTGGAAGCACCCTTGCCGCCGGCCTTTCTGGCTTTCCTGCAGGTGGCCAACGGCGCCTGGTTCGACTACACCTGCGATGTACCGGACGGCAATGGCGGTATGGAAAAAATGGGCTTCAATACCTTCTTTAGCGCCGAGGAAGGTGATTTCTGCGATGAAACGTTGGTGGGCGAAATCCGCGCCGCGCGCCAGCATACGGACATGCCGGTACGTATCCTACCGTTCGCCCGCGATGGCGGCAATTCCATGGTTTACCTGGATCTGACGGAGGAAGGCGGCGGGCGGGTGCTGGCCTATGTGCAGGAGTTGCCGGATTGGACGGGCAAGCGCGCCCACGGCATGTTGGAACTGGCGCCATCGTTCGACGCCTGGCTGGACAGCCTGTATATCGACCGCGACACGGTGCTCGATGAACTCGAACACAGCGTCTCGGAGCCATCCCACCTGGAGGCGATGGCGCAGTGGCTCGATATCGGCATGCCCGCCTGGCGCCGCGATGCAGGCATTACCGCTTTGTTTGCTCTAAAACAAGTGGAACTGTGCGCTAACGAACAGGACTAGTCCTACGGGGATAGTCGTGAGCGTCCTATGGGTGTGCGCAGGCTGCGGGCTTAACATTGCCATCAGCTTGTAGAAAAAACCATACCCGAGGAATCCCATGCGCATCTCCACCACCAGTTCCCGTACCCCATCCCTGAAGAGCGTGGCCATAGCCGCCGCCGTGGCGCTGTTGAGCGGCCTTGCCATCAACAGCATCGCCGCTGCCGCACCGGGCGCGTACGACAAGCAATTCCTCAGCAAGGCTGCCGACGCGGGCAGCACGGAAATTGCCGCCAGCAAAGTGGCCCAAGGCAAGAGCAGCAATCCCGAGGTGAAGAAATTCGCCGATGCCATGGTCACGGCCCACACGAAAGTGGCCGAGGAATTGAAGCAGTTGGCAAGCAGCAAGCAAATCAAGGTCAGCGACCAGCCCGGTACGAAGCACCAGGCGCAGATCGACAAGCTGGGCCGCCTGGAAGGCCAGCAATTCGACAAGGAATATGCGGCCAGCATCGGCGTGGCCGCGCACAAAGAGGCCGTGAAACTGTTTACGGATGCCAGCCAGAAGGTTAGCGATCCCGACATTAAGGCTTTCGCCAAGAAAACCTTGCCAGCGTTACAACATCATCTGGACATGGCGTACGCCTTGCAGGCGGCATTGGCGAAATAGACAGCAATACGCGGATAAATACTCGACGTACATGCCGTACAGCAAGTATTTCCGCTCTTGACATACAATGCGGCAACTTCGTTTTCGGCCATGCCATGACCTCATGCAGCTACTCAAGAAAACCGGCCTGATCGCCGTCGCCATTTTGTTCGCCATCCTGCTGGCAGGCTGGCTCTTCATCAAAGTGGCGGCGGCGCGCAATGCTACCGTGTATGCCCAGCAGTGGAACGAGCAAGGCACCTGCGTCATCAAGACCTATATGCCGCACTATGGCAACGGCGTGCCACAAAACATCGTGCGCGCACTCAGCACATCCACGTTTTTCCGCGTGTACCACAAGGATGGCACCTTGCTGGAAAGCACCGAATGGGTACTGGACATGCATGAAGACGGTATCCTCGACTATGCACGCTGGGGCCAGCACCACCACCGCGCCATCTACCCGACCGACATGGGCTATGAAGGCTGGACCTTGCCCGAATGCGCGTGAACGGGGAATAATCATGCAAGCACTAAAACAAAAGGGGCTGCGCGGCCCCTGGGTCGACGTGCCGTATGAACCCACGCTTTACCAATTTCTCGGTCCTTTTGACGTGTACGACCGCGAACACACGCTGGGCGTGGAACTGAACACCTGGGACATGAACGACGCCAGCCGGCGCGCGGCACTGATACGGCGCGACATCACGGCGCAATTCAAGGAACTCAGCTGCCGCCACCGCCATGCACTGGTGGCAGTGCTGGCACAGGCGCTGCAAGACCCTGGCTATGACTTCCAGGCCATCCTAGAGCATGATCCCGAGAGTACTTACGCCCTGCCGCCCGGTGGGATGACATGGATGACCCGCGCGCCTTCTTTGTCGATATCTACTGCCTGGTGCGGCAGGACGGGCGCGACGACCTGGCGCGCGCGGCGGCGAAAGATCCGGGCGACTGGTAGCGGCTCGATCGACCCCTTTCGTCAAGGCGATAGCGACCAGCCCCTGCAGCCGCGTTAGCGCGGTGGCTGCATGGCCGCTGCGGCGCAGTCGAGCATCCGCTTGCCTGCCGCCACCAGCGCCGGATCGTCCTCGTCCTGCAGCAGCTTCCCAACGACGCTCTGGTCCATAACGCTGCCCTGCATGGCGGCCAGGCGCGCCACGCGGTCTTGCATGGCGCCATCGCCGATGGTACGGGCGCTGAAAAAGCGGTACAGGCCGGCGATTTCGCGCTGGTGCAGCCATTCCATCAATTGCACCAGGCGCGCCTGCTCCACATAGCTCAGTTCGCTCACCTTGCGCTCCGCCAGCGCGTAATACACTTCCAACCGCGCCATCCAGTTACCCTGTGCGGCAGCCGCAAGCAGCTGGTTCCAGACGGCACCGAAGTGCAGCACCGGCAGCGGCTGCAACTGATAGGCCAGCACGGCTTGCTGCTGCGGCAATGCGCCGTAGGCCGTGGGCGCCTTGCAGACGAAGCGGCGCACATCGGGGCCGCCTTGCCGCAAGCCGCTGGCGATATGCCGCTCGATCTTGTCGCCGATGGACAGCAGGCGCTTGGCGTGTTCCTGCATCGACCACTGCGGCGGCAGCTTGCCCAGCCAGGCCAGGGCATCGTCGTTGGCCCTGGCAGCCAGTACATAGGCCGCCGCCTTGGCCTGTTGATCTTTCTCTCTGGCCAGTTTCGCCGCATCTTGTTCGATATCGTACAGGCTGGCGCTTTGCTTGAGTGTCAGGCATGACTGGAAGGCGGCAGGCGTTTCCTGCCAGCAGCGAGCCGGTACAAGGAAGGTCCAGCGCATGCTGAGCGTTTCGAGGACATACGACTCTTCACCTTCTTCGCCCTTGAGATAGGCGCGGCCGTCGGCCTTGGTCAAGCCTTTTGTCAGCTGCTTGCCGCCAGCCGTGCTCCAGGTGTACGGGTCATCGCTTTGCGGCACGCCGGGCACGGCGTACAGGGTCAGGTAGTGGCCGGCAGCGGGAGGAGTGTCGACGGCCTGGGCCAGCGGCGACAGCAGGGATAAGGTCAGTAAAGTACTTCCAGGTATCAGTTTCAGCATGCAGCAATCGGTTCAATGGTGTTCGGTATGGCAGGCGCAGTCGTGGCCGCTGGCCGCCTCGGACAAGTTTTGTAGAATCGCGCAGTCTTGCGACGGCTGCGGCTGGTCGCACTGGTGGCGCAAGGTCACCAGTTGCTGCTGCAAGGTTTGCAGGTTGGCCATTTGTTCGGCGATGCGCAAGATATGGTGGTCGAGCAATTCGTTGACACTTTGGCACCCTTCGGCCGGATTGTTCTTAAATTCCAGCAAGGCGCGGATATCCGTCAAGCCGATCTGCAGGGAGCGGCAATGGCGGATGAATTGCAGCCGTTCCTGGTGCTCCTCCCGATATTCGCGGTAGCCGGCGCTGTTACGGCCCGGTTCTTGCAACAAGCCCGCTTTTTCATAGTAACGCACGGTTTCCACGTCACAATCTGTCCGTTTGGCCAGTTCTCCGATACGCATGGGCATCCCTTTTCATTCTTTCGTGCAAATTACGCTTGACCCTGTAGCGGCTACAGGGTTTCTAATGCAAGCATACACCAATCCAGAAGGATGATGCGATGCCGCACGATAGCCATAACCACGCGCAGGGCCACGATCATAAGCACGAGCATGAGCATGAGCATGAGCACAAGCAGGCGCACGAAGCAGCCGCGAACGCTACGCCCAAGGCGGCCAGCTGCTGTTCCAGCCAGCATGCGTGCTCGTCTGCGCCTGCCGCGCCGTCAGGGCCAGCCCTGCCCAGCGCCCCCATCGCCGGCGCGAGCACGGCCAAATACCGCATTGCCAACATGGATTGCCCCACGGAAGAGCGTTTGATCCGCAACAAGCTGGCCAATATGGCGGGCGTGGTGGGCCTCGATTTCAATCTGCTGAACCGCGTGCTCGATGTGCATCACACCCTGGCTTCGCTGGCGACGGTGGAAGCGGCCCTGCACGGCATCGGCATGCAGGCGATTCCCATGCAGGCGGACGCTGCCGTGACACGCGATCCGAACGAGGGCAGCCTCAGCAGCCTGCAAAAAGGCTTGCTGGTGGTGTCCGGCCTGGCGGCTGCCGCTGCCGAGGCGCTGGCATGGACCACGCACGAAGACAGTTCGCCCCTCGTCATCGCCCTGGCCCTGCTATCGATTGCCACGGGCGGCTGGCCGACCCTGAAAAAGGGCTGGATCGCCCTGAAAACCTTCACCCTGAACATCAATTTCCTGATGAGCCTGGCAGTGTTTGGCGCCATTGCCATCGGCCAGTGGCCGGAAGCGGCCATGGTCATTTTCCTGTTCGCCATCGCCGAGCTGATCGAGGGATTGTCGCTGAACCGCGCGCGCAATGCCGTGCACAGCCTGATGCAGCTGGCGCCCGACACGGCGACGGTCGCCGATGCCAGCGGCGCCTGGCAGCCGGTAAGCGTGGCAACGGTGGCTATCGGCGCGACCATGCGCGTGAAGCCGGGCGAGCGCATCGCGCTCGACGGCGTGGTGGCCAGCGGCGCATCGTCCGTCAACCAGGCCCCCATCACGGGTGAAAGCATGCCGGTGGACAAGGCCGTGGGCGACGTCGTGTATGCGGGCACCATCAATGAACGGGGCTTGCTCGACGTCACCGTGACGGCCCACAGCGGCAACAGCACCCTGGCGAAGATCGTCAAGGTGATCGAGGAGACCCAGGGCAAACAGGCGCCCACGCAGCGCTTTGTCGACAATTTCGCCCGCTACTACACGCCGGCCGTGGTCGTCTTCGCCATCCTGGTGGCCGTGCTGCCGCCTTTGCTGCTGGGCGCACCCTTCATGGCATGGGTGTATAAAGCGCTGGTGATGCTGGTGATCGCTTGCCCGTGCGCGCTGGTCATTTCCACGCCCGTCACGGTGGTCAGCGGCCTGACGGCGGCCGCGCGGCGCGGCATTTTAGTGAAAGGCGGGCAATTCCTGGAAACGGGCTACCGCATCAAGGCCATCGCCGTCGACAAGACGGGCACCCTGACCATGGGTAAACCGGCCGTCACGGACGTGGTTGCATTGGAAGGCAGCAGCCGCGACGCCATCTTGCAATTGGCCGCCAGCCTGGATGCCAATTCTGCCCACCCACTGGCCGCCGCCATCGTCAAGGCGGGGCCGCCCGCGAACAGTCACTTGCCCGTCAGCCAGTTTGCCGCACTGCATGGGCGCGGCGTACAAGGCGATATCGCTGGCCAGACCTATTATCTGGGCAATGCCCGCCTGATGACGGAATTGCATGTCGTGACGCCGGAATTGCAAGCCATCCTGGCGCGGCTGGAACAGCAAGCCTACACGGCCATGGTGCTGGCGACCAAAGCCGGCGCGCTGGGCGTGATCGCCGTGGCCGACGTGCTGCGCCCCACGGCGGCGTCTGCCATCGCCAAATTGAATGCGCTGGGCGTCACCACCGTGATGCTGACGGGAGACAACCTGCTGACGGCGCAACGCATCGGCGCCGAAGTGGGCGTGAGCCTGGTCAAGGCGGAATTGCTGCCGGAAAACAAGCTCGATGAAATCAAGGCCTTGCAGCAGCAGTTCGGCGTGGTGGCCATGCTGGGCGACGGCGTCAACGATGCCCCGGCCCTGGCGCAGGCCGACATCGGCTTTGCCATGGGCGCGGCCGGCAGCGACACGGCCATCGAAACGGCGGATGTGGCGCTGATGGACGATGAATTGGGCAAATTGCCTGAATTCATTGCCCTGAGCCAGCGCACGCGCAGCATCCTCGTGCAAAACATCAGCTTCGCCATCGGCATCAAGGCCATCTTCTTCGGCTTGGCGCTGGCCGGCATGGCGACCCTGTGGATGGCCGTATTCGCCGACGTGGGCGCCAGCCTGCTGGTGGTGGCCAACGGGCTGAGATTGCTGCGTCATGAAAAAAGTAACGAAAGCCCTCCAGAAATAGTTCCATCTGGACAATTGGTGTAAAAAACGCTACTTTGGCGGCTGTTCTCCACCGCCGCCAAAGTAGCCGATGACCTTCCTGCCCTGCCTGACCTTGCTGGCGACTCTGCTGGCTGGCACCTCACTGCACGCCGAACCCCTATTTTTCACGCCCTGTTCCGATACGGCTGTTCCCGGCAGCCTGTGCTCGGGCTTGAACGTGCCCGGCAGCTACGATGCGCAAGGCCGCGCCGTCGGCGATACGGATGCGATGCATGTCTTCGTGCGCAAGATCGCCGCCGACGTGCCGACCGGCAAACCCGCCAAGGGGACCCTGTGGCTGGTGGCGGGCGGCCCCGGCGAATCGGGCGCGTCGTTCTACAGTCTGCTGCCCACCTTGCGCCGCAGCTTTCCCGGCTTTGAATTCCTGATTCCCGACCACCGCGGCACGGGCCACTCTTCTCGCCTGTGCAAGGTGGAAGAGTCCGAACAAAGTCCCGGCGGCCGCGCGCTGGCGGGCGCCGAATGGGGCAGTTGCTTTGCCGGCATCAATCTGATGCCCGAATACGCGGGCCAGTTTTCCATCACCACGGCGGCGCGCGACTTGAAGGCGCTGATAGAAAACGAAAAAGGTGGCAAGAAGCCCCCCGTCTACCTATATGGCGTGTCGTACGGCACGCAGCTGGTCTTGCGCACCTTGCAGCTGGGGCCGCTGCCCGTCAAGGGCGTCATCCTCGACTCGCTGGTGCCGCCGCAAACGGATGCGCGCTGGGACTTGAGCCAGCGCTCGCACGTGGTCAACACGGTCGGTCTGCAGGTGCTGGCCCAATGCGACGCGGATGCCGCTTGCCATGCGGCACTGGGTGAGCCGGCCGCAACCCTGTACCGCCGCGTGCTGGACACGGCGCAAGCCGATTCCTCCCTGCTGGCCAAAATTCCCGGCAAAAACCTGAAAAACTTCCTGGGCGGCATGCTCGACGTACCGGCCGCCCGCGCCCGCATCCCGTATCTGCTGCGCGAGCTGGACCAGGGCGACGATGCGGAACTGGCGTCCGTGCGCGCCATCCTGACACAGGCGGCGGCCAGCCTGGGCAGCTATCCCCAGTCGCCGCTGTCGATTCCACTGGTCAATATCATCAGCAATTCGGAAAACAATCTGCAGCCATCCTTGCGTCCCGGCTGGACGGCCGCGGACACCGACCGCGCAGAGGCGGATTTGCTGTTTAGCAGTCCCCTGCCCCGCATCTTGCTGGGCGGCGGCTTGCCCACCTACCCGCGCGATGCCTACTTCGGAGGCCTGCCGGCGACAGTGCCGCCGATGCTGGTGCTGCAGGGAACACTGGACCCGAAGACGCCGTACGCGGGCGCGCAGGCGCAAGTGCAGGCTTTGACGCAGAACAAGGCCGGGAAAGTGGCCCTGTCCACCGTGCAGAACGCCCCGCATTTCCTTTTATGGACGGCGCCCGCCTGCTTTGAACAGGCCAGCAGCCGCTTTATTGCCGGCAAGGCGGCGCAGGATTGCACGCTGTAGTTCCCACCCACTATAGAGAAGAGGACGATATGCGCACCGCAGGCCTAACATTGCTGCTGTTATCTTGTTTCGGCGCGGCGCAAGCGGCGCCGCCCGCCGCCCAGTCCATCTGCGCCTCGCCCGCACAGCCCATCCGCGAGCAAGGCTATGTGCCCATCAATGGCATCGAGCAATGGATCACGGTCACGGGCGCCGCCTGCGGCAATCCCGTGATCCTGTTCATCCATGGCGGCCCCGGCAACGCCTTGAGTCCTTATGCGGATGCCATCTATGCGGGCTGGGAGCGCCACTACACGCTGGTGCAATGGGACCAGCGCGGCGCGGGTATGACGTATGCAAAACAGTGCCCGACGGAAGATGTGTCATTGAGCGTGGCACAGATGCGCGACGACGGCATCGCCGTGGCCCGCTATATCGAGCAGCATCTGGGCCAGCAGAAAGTCATCCTGATGGGCAGTTCCTGGGGATCGATTCTGGGCGTGCATATGGCCAAGGCGCGCCCCGAATTGTTCCACGCGTATATCGGCACGGCGCAGGTGGTCAATGCGCGGGACAACGAGGCCGGCATGTACCGGGAAGTGCTTGCGCTGGCGCAAGCGGCTGGCGATACCACCACGCTGGACAAGCTGACGGCGCTCGGTCCGCCGCCATGGCGCGATCCGCGCAACTTCGGCATCTTGCGCCGCTTCGACCGCAAATATGAAGGATTGGCAACGGATGCGCCGCCCAAGCACTGGTGGCAACCCGCGCCGTTCTACGCCACGCCGCAAGCCCTGGCGGATGCCGAGGCTGCCGATGATTACTCGTATATCCAGTTCATCGGCATGCGCGGCGACGGCATGTTCGCCAAAGTCGACTTGCCAGCGCTGGGCCCGCGCTTTGAATTACCTGTGTTTTTCATCATGGGCGAAGAAGACCTGCTGACCTCGCCCGCCATCGCGCGCACGTACTTTGACAGCCTCACGGCGCCGGTCAAGGATTTCACCCTGGTGAAACGGGCCGGACACGACCCCAACCAGGCTGTGCTCGACGCCCAATGGACGATTCTGCGCGACAAGGTGGCGCCGCTGATCCATTAAATCGCGCGGTGTGCCCGCAGATGCAGGTGGCGGATGGTGGCTGCCGCCGCCATCAGGATGGCAGAAGCCGTTGCCAGCACGACAATAAACGCCTTGTCGAAGGCGGAACGGGCCAGTTCCGACACTTGCAAGCCCAGTTCGGCCGGCAATTGCTCGGCGGCCAGCAGCGCCGCATCGAGGGTGTCATGCGCATTCGGCAACAGGCCCGCGCTTTCCGGAATGACCAGAGTGGCGCTGTAGACGGCCGACAGGATGGTGCCCAGCACCGTCACGCCGATCACGGCGCCCAGTTCATACGACACTTCCTCGATCGAAGCGGCCATGCCGGCTTGCTGCGGCGCCACGTTCAACATCACGGCGCTGGACGCGGCCGTCATGACGGCGCCCAGGCCCAGACCCAGGATCACCAGGCTGGCCACCTGCGCCGAGACGGCGGCGTCATGCAGCAGCAAATACGATGCCATGCCGATCCCGGACAACAGCAGCGAGCCCCACAGCACCTTGGCCTTGTCGGCGCGCGGCAGCATGAAACCCGTCAGCGGGCCGGCAAACACCGACGCCAGCGGCAGCGGCAACAGCAGCAAGCCCGCTTCCAGCGGCGACAATTCACGCACCAACTGCATGTGCTGGCTCAACGCCAGTTCCATGCCGATCAGGGCGGCCGAGGCCACCATGGCGGCGGCCACGGCGCTGGAAAACGGCAGTTCGCGGAACAGGGCGAAGTCGATCAGCGGCTTGGCTTGGCGCTTCTGGCGGCGCACAAACTTCAGCATGAAGAAGGCGCCCACGGCAAACGACGCGGCGGCCAGCGCATACGACGGTTGCGGCTTGCCTAGCTCCTTGATCGCATACACGCTACCCAGCAGCCCCATCATGATTTGCAGCGAGCCCTTCAGATCCCACGGCTTGTCGCGGTTGCCGGCCCGTTTCGGCAGGATAACGGCGGCCAGCACCAGGGTCAGCAGCACGATGGGTACATTGATCAGGAAGACGGAACCCCACCAATAGTGTTCCATCAGGAAACCACCGAGCACGGGGCCAAACGCGGCGCCGCCCGAGGCAATCGCTGCCCACACGCCGATAGCGAACGAGCGCTCGCGGTTATCGGTAAAGGTCAAACGGATGATGGACAAGGTGGCAGGCATCATCAAGGCGGCACCGATGGCCAGCAGGATGCGCGAAAAAATCAGCAGTTCAGGCGCGGGAGAAAACGCGGCGCACAGCGAGGCGATACCGAACACGGCCAGGCCGGCAAGGAAAACGGGTTTGTGGCTCAAACGGTCACCCAGGGTGCCAAAGCCGGGCAGCAAGCCGGAGACGACCAGCGCGTAGACGTTGATGATCCACAATTTTTGCGAGGAGGATGCCTGCAAGTCGCGCGTCAGCGCGGGCAAGGCGGTGTAGAGCACGGTCATGTCGACCACGATCAGGAACAAGGCGCTGGAGACGATGGCCAGCGTCAGCCATTTTTTCATTGAATGCATAAACAACTCATGTATTAGTTAACAACTATCTGTTTGGATAAAGCGGGTGCTGCGCAAATATTTACGTTCCAGGCTGCCACGGGCCTGGGCTTGTCGGGGGCGGCGGGCGTCAGCCACGATCGCCGTCCTTGTCATCTACGGCGGCGGACACTGCAACGGCCGCATCGACTACGTCGAGTTCGCGCAGCATGACGACGGACACTTGCTTGAAGCCGCGTCCCTGGAAGAATTTCTGCGCCGTCAAGTTGTGCGCGCCGCATTCGAGGAACAAGCGGGCGATGCCGTGGCTGCGCAGCTCCTCGGCGACCCACTCCACCAACTGGCTGCCGATGCCGCTGCCGCGCACGGAGGGCAGCAAGACCAGGTCGTCCAGCGCGGCGAACGATTTCGAGGCGCGCTGGCGTGTGTCGATGGAAACCAAAGCCATGCCAACGATATCGTCGCCCAAGGTAGCCACGGCCAGCAGGGTCGAATCGCCATGTGCCCAGTCATGCGACAGGGCGGCGCGGATCTCGCCGCGTATCACCTCAGGCAAGTCCGCGCGCCAGTTGCCGGGCGCGTCGGCGCGCTCACCCTGCAGCTCCGAATGGGAGATATAGTCGGCGCTGACGTTGTCAAGGTAGAGCTTGCACAGTGCATCTTCTGCGGTGGCGTCGTGACACCAGCTGAAGCTGATGGCGGGGGAATTGGCTTGGGCGTTTTTCATGGCGGATCTCGTGTTATTGAAAATGTAAATGCATTTTATGTCGCCCCTGAATGGCATTCAAGTTAAAATCCATCTGCAAAACAGATAGGTGGATGCCATGCAATGGACTTTGGAACAAATGCGCTACTTTGAAGCGGCCGTTGCGGCCGGTTCTTTCTCGGGCGCGGCGCGCCGGCTGGGCCGCGCGCAATCGGTGGTCAGCACCTCAATAGGCTTGCTGGAAGCGGAATTCGGCGTGGAACTGTTCGACCGTTCACGCCGCAGCGCCGTGCTGACGGAAGCGGGCAAGGTGATGCACCTGGAAGCGTGCGAACTGCTGCGCCAGGCCGAGCGATTGCAACTGCGCGCCCAACTGCTGAGCGAGGCGCCCGAAGCGCAGCTGACCCTGGCACTGGACGAAGCCCTGCCCTACCTGGCCATCAGCAAGCTGGTGAAGGAGTTGGCGGCGCGCTACCCGGCACTGGAATTGGTCATGCTCAACGCCACGGCGTCGGAAGTGGCGCAATACGTAGAGCAGCAGCAAGCCGACGTGGCGTTTCATTTTGACCGCGGCCCCATCTCGCCCATACTGGAACAGCAGCACATCGGCAGCGTGGCGCAAGGCGTGTTCGTGGCGAAAGGCCACGCTATGGCGCACGGCCAGGAAGTCAGCCGCAACGAACTGACCCGCTACCGCCAGCTGATCATGGATTCCGAGCTGAACCGCGAACACGCCTTCAGCCCCGCCGTCTGGTTTTCCGACAGTTTCTACAGCATCGCGGAAATGGTCGCGGACGAGCTGGGCTGGGCGATTCTGCCCCTGAACATCGCCAATTACGACAATTACAAGGGCTATTTGCAGGAAGTGCCCTGCCCCGCCTTGGCCCTGTCGCGCCTGCCTGTGCGGCGGCTGTCGATCCACGGCAAGAAGCTCAGCGAGACGAGTTTGTGGCTGACGACCAGGCTGGCGGAGTTGCTGCTGGATGGGCCGAGGGGGTAAGGCGTACTGCGGTCACTGCGGTAATTTAATGAAGGAAAGCCGGTACCGGCATTTTGATGGCATGGCAAAGGCAGTATGACGGTTGCAATTAAAACATTGGTATGACGGTGTATCCGAAAGATGAGACCAGGCTTCATGCCATCTCACTCACAACTGGAACTGGCGGCATCAAACTGCACTACAGGTAAGTACTGAAAGCTTTCCACGATTCACTCAACTGTCATCAACAACTGGTTCGCCATGGCAAATAGCCGATGACGGGCACGCCGTCAAAGGGCATGGGACGCAGGCCGATGCAGACGAATTCCGGTACGATAGCCTCGGCACCCTCAAGTTCATTGCGGATCGCGCTGGCCGTGCGCCGCGCCATGGCGGCGGGCTGGTTTTCAGGTGCGTCGTCCACGTAATCTTCCGCCGCCAGCACTGTGCCTTCGTCGTCTTGGCGCACTTCCATTGCGTGTCTGGAAATAATGCCGCGCACCAAGCCGCTCGGCGCCTGGTAGCGCAGGAATATGGCGGGCGAGGCGTGAATCGGCAAGCTTGCGCCCAGTTGCGCGGCCAATGTAGCGGTGCCTGTGCCCGCTGCCAGTACGACCGTGTCGGCAACGATGACGCCAGCGGCCGTTTTCACGCCCGTCACCCGCGCATCCTGGATCGCAAAGCCCAGCACGGGCGTGTGCGTGAGGACAGTCGCGCCGAGCGCTCGGGCCGCTGCCAGCAATGTATGCGTGGCGGCGACGGCATCGAGGGCGCCCTGTTCCGGTTCGTAGACGGCCTGTTGCGGCGGCTGCCTGAGATTTGGTTCAAGCTGGGAAATGCGGGCGCGCTCAATCAATATGCACGCGGGCGACACGCGCCCGTCCTGCGTGCCATACCACAAGGCGCCATGCCAGCGCACCGTCAAGCCGGGAACCTGCGTTTCCAGCTGGCGGTAGGCAGCGATGGCGCCGCCGCGTAGTGCCGCAATGGGGTCAGGCCCCGCGCAGGACGTGTTAATCCAGGCAAACGATGTGCCCGTCACGCCGGAAGCGATGCCTTGCGCCTCGACTACGGTGACTTGCGCGCCTTTGCTGGCCAGGTGATACGCGAGCGACGCACCGACGATGCCGACGCCGATGACGATGATGCGTTTGGGGTTTTCACGATCATATCTGCTGATCTTGTTTACACTGGGCAGAGTCTACGCCAGCCGCCCGCAAATCCAGCGCGTATGCATGGCCATCGACGACGTTGCCCGCCACGATGGCGATAGCGGGCGCGGCCGTTCCCTGCTCGAAACCGCAGCGCTCCAGCACGCGCATTGACGCCACATTGCCGTCAATGGCGTAGGCGCACAGGCTGGCAAGCCGCCATTCGTCTTGCGCCAGGGTAATCAGGTGGCGCAACGCGGCTGTGGCCAGGCCCTTGCCCGCTTGCAGCTCTCCGATGCGGTAGCCGACTTCTGCCACGCCTTGCTCCCGGTTAATGTCCTTGAGGTTGGCGCGCCCGATCAATTCTCCGTGCTTGTCGACGATGACGCAGGGGTGCAAGCGTCCCTGTCGGTGCTCGCCCAGGAATTGCGCAACGTGCGCCTGGATGCCGTCGATACTGTAAAAATCATCGGGGCGCGGGTCGATGTGGCGCTCGAACCAGGCCCGGTTGGCTTGCTCGAATGCCAGTAGCGGGACGGCGTCGTCCGGACGCAGGGTGCGAATGGTCAATGTGCTCATGGAAACTCCTGGAAAGGCATGAGTCTAGTGACACGCCACCCTGCCCGTCAATATTGATTCCATCAATCAATATAAAGTGGCAAACGCTACAATGGCCGCCATGAACAACGACCTGTCCGCTCTTGACGCGGCGCGCCTCTTGGGCGTCAGCCTGCCCACCCTGTATTCCTATGTGAGCCGGGGCTTGCTTGCCTCCGTCAGCAATGGCGCGGCGCGCCGCAAGCGCTATCCGCAGGAAGACGTGCTACGGCTGGCGGCGCGCAAGAATGACGCCAAACGGGGCGGCCAGACGGCCGTGGCCGCCATGCACTGGGGCTTGCCCGTGCTGGAGACGAAGATTTCGCATATTGCTGACGGACGCTTGCTGTACCGCGGCTGCGATGCGACGGCGCTGGCGCAGCATGCAAGCCTGGAGGCGGCCGCTGGCCTGCTGTGGGACGATGGCGTAAGTGACTATTTTCAGCAAGATGCGCCTGCCCTGCCGCAAGGGCTGGCCGGCGCGCCGGACGCGCCGCCCTTGATGCGCGCCATGCTGTCCATGGCCGTGCTGACAACAGCGGACATTGCGCACTCGCTGCAGTCCGGCCCCGCACTGATGCGCATCCTGGCTGCCGCCCTGCTGCAGACGGCGCCGTCCTCGCTGCCGCTGCACCGGCAGCTGGCCCAGGCTTGGCAAGCCGGCGCGGAACAAACTGAATTGATCCGCGCGGCGCTCGTGCTGCTGGCCGACCATGAATTGAACGCGTCGACCTTTGCCGTGCGCTGCGTCGCCTCGACGGGCGCCAGCCTGCCCGCTGCGCTGGGCGCGGGGCTGGCAGCCCTGTCCGGTGGCAGACACGGCGGCGGCAGCGCGGCGGCCCGGCGCATGTTGACGCAGGCGCTGGCCGCGCCAGACGCCAAGGACGCCAGAGATGCCATCGGCAATTATTATGCGAGCATCGCACCGGAATTCGCCGGCTTCGGCCATCCCCTGTATCCGCACGGCGACCCGCGCGCCGCATATTTGTTGGAAATCTTGTCGACGCTGTCGCACGCCCCCCCGCAACTGCGCGCCATCCTGGCCGCGTGCGCCACGGCGGGCGAATTGCTCGGCGCCAAGCCGAATGCCGACTTGGCGCTGGCGGCCATGGAGCTGGCGTTCGGCTGGCCCGAGGGCTCGGGTATGAGCGTGTTTGCGCTGGCCCGCTCGGCCGGCTGGGTCGCGCATGCCGCCGAGCAGGCCGCCGGTGCGACCCTGATACGGCCGCGTGCACGCTATGTGGGGCGCCACCAGCGCGACTAACAATAGACGCTTGATTTATTACGCATACGTAGTAGTATACTTCGTATGCGTACCAATACTTCCCCCCAGCCAGACCTTCCCGATACCGCAGCCGCCTGCCCGCTGGGCGAGCGCTCGCCGCGTCTGTTTAACCTGCTCAACCTGTCGCGCCAGAACCTGTTTCGCTCGGCCGATGCCGTGTTCACCAGCGAACTGGGCTTTTCCGGCACGCAAGTGGTCGCCCTGTTTGCCCTGAAGGGCGAGGAAGGTTGCCAATTAAAGGATCTGGGGCGGGCGCTGCAATTGAAAAACTCGGCCGTCACTGGCCTGGTGGCGCGCATGGAAGAGAACGGCCTCATCGTGCGTGGCCAGTCGGCGCTCGACGCGCGCGCCGGTACCTTGCACATGTCGGCCAAGGGCGGCGAAGTGCTGGCCCATGCCCTGCCCCTGCTCGACAGCCTGAATGAACAACTGAAGCAAGGTTTCAGCGAAGAAGAACTGGCCGTCGTCGCCCGCTTCCTGTTACATGCCTCACGCCTGCGTTTCCAGCAAGACGTTTGACTCATCCCAACATCACCACCACAGGAGTTACCCATGCACCCGAAAGACATGACCGGCTTGCAACTAATGCAAGCTTTCGCGCAAGGCCTGTTTCCACGGCCCGGCATTTCCAAGACCATGCCCATGGATGCGCACACGGTGGAGCATGGCCGCGTCATCTTCACGGCGACGGCGAATGAAACGCACACCAATCCCATGGGCGGCGTGCACGGCGGTTTCGCCGCCACCGTGCTCGACACGGTCACGGGTTGCGCTACGCACACGGTCTTGCCGGCTGGCGAAAGCTACGGCACGACGGACCTGAACATCAAGATGTGCCGCCCCCTGCCCTTCAACGTGACGGTCTTTGCGGAAGGCAAAGTGATCAATGCGGGGCGCAACCTGGTCATTTCCGAAGGCACGATCCGCGACGAGGCCGGTAAGGTGTACGCGCACGCGACGGCCACCTGCATGATCATTCGGCCCGCCGCCCGGGAGCAGGCGACCGCATGATTCGACTCGGCAGCATAACTGAAGCGTGGCACGTGCTGCAGGCGATACCCGAGTTCGACCAGCGGCGCAGCCTGGCGCAGCTGCAGGCACGGCTGCCCGCCAGCGCCCTGGTGCTCATCGCGGAAGCGGACGGCCAGCCCGTCGGTTTCAAGCTTGGGCATGACGCCGAGGATGGCTCTTTGTATAGCTGGCTCGGCGGCGTGCTGCCCGCGCACCGCAAGACGGGGCTGGCGCAGCGGCTGCTGGAAGCCCAGGAAGCCAGGGCCAAAGAACGCGGCTTTGCGGCTGTCACGGTGAAATCGATGAACCGCTATCCCGCCATGCTGCGCTTGTTGATCCGCAATGGATATCAGATACGGCTGGTGGAGCATTTTGGCGACTCGGCCAGGGAGCGCATTCACTTCATAAAGTCGCTGTCTTAGAACGCCTCGTAAAGCCACTTGTTCGCCTCTTGCTTGCCAAAGGAGCAATAGCGCCATATAGTGAGCCATTTTTGGCCGGCCGCTGTCGGCCCAGGCCGTGTAAAAACGCAGAATCAGGCCCTGCCAGGAGAACTATACATGCCGATGCGTGTTGTGCGTCTCGTTAGGCCGCGCAGAGCGCCGTGCCGAGTTTCCGGGTTTC
>NZ_JBNYXZ010000026.1:0-38869 GCF_051380935.1 Janthinobacterium algoris
TCGCCCTGGGCGGGCGCGTGGCCACCGGCCTGGCCGTCATCGAGCGCAGCGCTCGATCGCCAGCTGCAGCACGTCGCCGCTGCCGGCGCCCACGGCGCGGGCCAGCTGGTCGACGGCTACATGGCATATTAGCGAGAAATAACTATTTTCGGCGGTATCGGAGTATCGGATGGGCTCAATTCAATGCCACCTCGAATAATCTGCACGTTAGCCTGTGGGTATGCTGCCTTTACAATCCGTAACTTTAACGTAAATTCATCACGGAAATTCTGAAGCCCGTTCGCCCCAAGATATTCTTGTCCAAACTGCTCTTTAAGAGCAACCCAACTTAACGGCAATTTGCGGTCCAGATTGTATAGTCTTTGGGCAAACCAAACATACATATCCAGCCCAAGGGCAGTACCTTTCAGCATCGCTAAAGCCCGTTTGTCGAGTGGGACCGCAGACATAATCAATGACTTATAGAACTCTTCCGTAATGACTGTTTTGCCAGGCCAGATCGAGCGCTGCTTATCAGTTTTTGATACCCACGTTGTAAAATCTTGAATAGGTTGTCCATTGTAAGTTCGAAAATTTAAGCCGAACTGCATACGCATGGCCGCCAATGCGTGCATCTGCATACGCACTGCTTTGTAGCGCTTGCCATCAGTGCTAATTCCCAGCTGGTGAATCATGAAGTCAGCCGCACTATCACCGATAGGTATTTCGCATGTTTTATTTTTAACCGCAAAAGACGAAATATAGGCAAGAATCAAGCGAGGTATAACGCCAAACGGAATAGGCTGCTGCACTGGACCTTTCCCCTCGTCCAGCTTGCCAGCAGCTATGGATATCCACGACTTTCCTGACTTCCGCTCAAACTCGGTTCCTGCTACCTTTGATCGGGGCAAGCCAACTTGACACAGCACTGAATGATAGTACCCAATGTCCTTGCCCTCTGGACCTTGAAGGCTGATTTCCGCACTGCTATCGACTATCTTGCGTTCTCGTTTGGTTTCCCCCGTCACAAGCTGGCTAGGATTTTGATCATTGTCTAGTAAGGACTGTTGACCATCAGGTTCATTCACTTTTTTCACATTGACTCCCTACCACCTTGCGCTGTGTATAGAAACGGCAGGATCTACCTGCCGCCTTGTATACTATCTTAATCGGTCATCGGCTCATCAAGCCATTCCCGCGACTCTTGCAACTTTCTTGCAAAAACATCAACCGCCTCTAGCAAGACGTTCAATTCGACCTGAATAGAATTGTCGATACAGTCGAACGGCTCGGCCAAGGGTTCAAGTTTTTTACGGCATCCCGCTACTACTGTGAGCGCTTTGCCGGTCAAACGTTTTGAGCTTACGTTTAGCGCCTTCGCACGAGATTCAAACATGGTTGTCTGCCGCATGATCGCCTCCAGTCATCGTTTCTTTTAGATCACAGTACGCTTCGTACAAACGCTTACATTGCTTATTGACCAGCTGGCGTGACATACTTTTTTCTTCAGCTATCACGATCTGGAGCTTTCCCGGATGCACAAGAAATTCCTTAGCGGCTGCAATGTTAGAGTCGTCTAATCCACGGTGAGATTTTAAAAAATGGGTCAGCGCAAGATCAAAATCTCGATCAGATAAAGTACCCATTGCCCTTCTTAATGAAACCATAAAACTACCCCTGGCGAATGACTTTAAGAATCATTAAATCGGCCGCAGGAAAAGGCACCAACATACTATCATCGGTGCCATGACCAAACATCAGCCAGGCTTTCGCTGGATCGCTGTGCACAGTTTCACGGGCCAGAATTGCGGCACCATGCTTACTATAATTGAAGTCAAAAGCAGGACGGCTTGCAGCCCCTTTTCGCACTTCGACATGCACATCAAACGCTGGAACGGGAATGATGCGAGCATCTTTTTCAGCATCGTTCTTCTTTTCCTTTGATTCAAGTTTGACGCCGCCATCAACTGTTGGAGCATCCGTTTTTCCTGGACCTTTCGTCTCTGCTGCACTTCCATTCGTGCTGGTAGCATTGTCCGCTGCAGGGGGGGGATTTTCACCCTTGGGGCCGGCCTTCTTGGGCTTCTTCGACTCGATGCCTTGGCGTTCTTTTTCTACAGCTTCGGCAGCGCGTGTTTCGTCACGTTTCAGGGTGCCAGTTTCTTTTGCACGATCGATCATCGACTGTGCAAGGTCAGGATTAATCTGCAGGATGTTGTTAAGCGAGCGTGCCGTATCGATGGTAGCAATATCAGTCCTTACCAAATCCTGAATTTGAGGAGGCGCCTTGAGCATATTGAGATATACGCTAATGGTCGACTCGCTGAAATTCACAAGGTCGGAAACTGCTTTCGCGTTCTTGCAGGCGCCGGTATCAATCAAGTCACGGAAAGACTCTGCAAGATCGATCTGATCCATTTCTTCGCGATGGATATTCTCGATGATCTGCATGGCCTTGATGACTGTCAGATCGGTTTCTTCCGAGATAACCGCATTGATCGTTTCCGATTCATTGATCTGCGCACCGAGCCAGCGACCTTCGCCTAAGATGATCATGTACTTGTCTGGAGTACCGTCAGGGTGTGCGCGAACAATAATGGCTTGCAGCTGCCCTTGAGCTTTCATGCTCGCCGCCAGCGCTTTGAGCTTCGTCTCGTCGCGCTTCTTCTTGCGAGGCTGGTCAGGATCGGCGAACACATCGGCTATGGGGAGGGCTACCGGCAACGGCGTATTTGCAGCCCGGCTAATGGTGCTGATAGACCTTCTTTGGAATTTCGACATTACATGATTCCTTTCAAAATTGCATCGACAGCTGGACGCATGGCGGGGCTACGCTTACCCATCGCCAGTTTGTTTTCAATGTCCGAGCGCAGATAGACAATTTCCCCAACCATCTTGATTTGGGCGTCCTTCAACTCCTGGAGCGTTTGAGTATGCAAGGCTGAGCGCTTCATCACCTTATTTGGGATAACACCCAAATAATTGAGGCGATGATTGCCGTAGATACCTTTTACTTCGCGGATAATACCCTGCAGGCCCAAGACACCATCCATGCCGAATGCATCCACAGTCGTAGGCGCCACACAAGCATCTGCCGCCACCAACGCGGAATAGTAACGATGTACAGCCGTGGTCGGAGTGTCGATGATGATGAGATCGAAGTTTGCGCGCAAACTGTCCACGTTCTTCTTGAAAACAGCATAGAGGTCACGCCGGCCGGCAACGTCGCCAGTGGTCACGAGCGAGTCAACGTCTTCCAGGCCTGCATCGCCTGGGATGATATGCAGGTATGGATTAACTTGAAACACCGGCAAATCTTGACCCATGTTTTCGTCAAACAGCATGGAAGCCTTGAGAGATTTTTTCGTTTCTTTTTCCACGTCCGAAACAACCGTGTTGGACGAGTTTTTCTGTGCATCATTCTCGATGATCAGCGTACGAATTTTTGCATGCGCCGCATACAAGGCGATGTTGACCGTGAAAGTAGATTTACCGATACCGCCCTTTTGATTGAAAATTCCGAGAACTTTTGCCATCGTCGCTACTCCTAAGATATGAAGGTTTTTTGTTGAATTTCTTTGGCGCGCTAAAGATTTAGCGTCCAACTCAAGCTCTATCGACTCAAGTAATTATACCAAGCCGGGGTTTACATTGTAAACCTTAATGGATAAAATTAGTGAAATTTTTAGTGAAAGATTTCACTATATTTTTTTGCTCTGCGTAGCTACCATTCGGCGTGTTCGTCGAGTGGATCGGCATTGTTGACACATGCCAAGCATCGCCACGTTTGCCGAGAAGCTGCCGGACAGTGACAAGTGGAAGCTGTGGGTATTTGAACGACACAGGATTCGGTTTCGACTGCCCCGCGTTCGTCCCGCCCATGCATTCGGTAGTGGACGATAATTGCGCCATGCGATTACGCACACCGTCGATTTCCTTTGCCATGATGGAAAACTCTTGCTCTGAATAGCCAAGCTGCTGACCAGGGCCACTCAAGAACAACTCTTCCACCCCTTCAGCCGAATAGCCATACAACAGCAAACCGGCACGGTCATGGTTTTTCAAAAACTCATCTGTTCGGCGCATGTTTTCTTCCAGGGCCAACAAAGAATCAAGCTTCATCTGCAATTTCGCCAGCGCGTCAGGCTCGTGCTTTGAAACACGAATATCGCTTGCCAGTAAAATTTGAACGGTAGACCCATCATCATTGCGAAAAGCATTGCGGCGGAATTTTTTCGCTCTGGTTTTTTTCGCCACACCAACAGATACGGCACGACCATTGCGGATCGAAATTTGCTTATTCGCCTGATTTTCCACTTTTTCAATACGACGCATATCACCACCTCTTTCATTAAAGTTAATGTGCTGGCATCCCCACCTAGCGATGCCACTCTCCTTCCACTACTTACTAGCCATACCAAGAAATATTGACCTTCTGTCCGGGCGTCCATACGGCAGGAAAGCGCTGCTTGACCTTCCAGACACATTCCGCGCCGGTGTACTGCCCCTTGCGTGGGATGGCATGCCCATACATCGCCAATGCCTTAAATTCGATTTGATCTTGCTCGATAGGCCGGACGACAGCGGAATTCGCAGTCACCCTGCCAACGACTTCGTAAAACGTGGCGTTTGTCTGTTCATAGCCGCTCAACGTATAAAAGATTGAGCCGATTTCCAGCGCCTCAAAAAATTCTTTAATATCCTGATTCGCCTTGGCAGTGCGCGCTTGCTCGTCAGCTTTCTGCTCACGGCGCTGCATTACCCATGCTTTGATAAATTGATCACGCAAATCAGCGGTGGCTAAATAGCAGTGCTCCACGGGCTTGACTTTGGTGCCGTGGAAAATGCAAACACATGCACGCAAGCCGCGCTCATAAGACCAAATGACAGCCTTAATATCCGCATGCTCCTGGACACGGCCATTAGGCGGCGTCCAACGTTTAGCCATTCTTGCCGCTGCGGTATTCGCTACTTTTGTCATTGTCTTGCCCTTCGGTTGCATGGTTTTCAAACTGCCCGGACCCCAAGATCCGTGACTGTCGCGTTAGGTTTTAGAGGGAACGATTAGAGTTGTGGCGGTCTGTGATTACCGCCGTATCCCCTGAGTCCCGTGTCTGTGGTTCGAGCGACGACCGGGGGTATAGAGAGACAGGCAAAGGCTGCGCGTATAAAAAGGGAGGCCGTAGGCTGACCGGCTTTATGCCGCGCCGCACTTGCCTGTTGAGCGCCCCGGTCTAAAGTCCGAACCCATGAACACGAGGACTGAGGGGATTGGTAATTACGACGCCTGCGGGTAGAAGTTCCGACGCGCGAAGCGCGCAGTCACGGAGCGCCAGGGGCGCTCCCTGAATGGGTTTTGTGGTGTTGGTGTTGCGTGGGTTTTGTCAGCCTGGCCGTCGCTGTGCGCGGCCAGCTGGAGCATGGCAAACCTGCCTGCGGATCCGCCCCGATCTTGTCGGGGCAAATCCGCTAAGGGGTGCCATGCCGAACTTAGGAAAGCGAAGTCTGCATAGATTTTTATTGACAAACGACAATTAAAATGGTCTAGTACCACCGTGATCTTTCGACAATCCTGCTACTGGCGGGATCGAAAGATCACTCCGGTAGCTCCAATTCAATAGGAGTTCCCATGTTTGCTAAATACACTGAAACCGATCTTTACCTGAAACCAGCTACTGCTGAAAATTGCATTTCGGCTTTCCCGAATGCTGAGTTGGTTGGCACAATTGAATCGAAGATCCATGAGCGTGATGTTGTCGCGTTTCGTGGTATTTGTGACAGAACTGGTCAACCATTTTTGGCCGTATCGATTGGTAAATTTCGGTCTTTGGATTTGAATGAGCCTACGCATTTTTTTAAAGTGCTTGGCAATAAAACCAGCGACGGTGAAGTTAAGTACCAGGGTTGTTTTGAGATTCCTTACCATCCTATGGATGGTGAGGAAGTTCGAGCTTCCGGCACTATTTTTCAATACCGACTGACTGCGTTTGAATCTTATGATGCATCTGGTAAGGTCAAACGTATTGGCGGCACTGGCTGGCCAGTTCAAAGTTGATTTTTCAAACTATATCGGACAGTCTCTTTAGACACCCACTACCGAAGCCGGCAATCCTTTTTAAGGATTCCCGGCTTCAATCTTTTTTACTCTCCGAAATATAATTTCAGTTAGCAAATTTTCCTATTCGGCACTCGCGGCTACCATGCAGCTGGTCGATAGTAAGCGTCCAGCCGTCCCATCTATGAATTCCTGATCGGCATCGCCACACTATCCTCTCAATCAATAAGGGAGGTAAAGGTGTCAAACAAGGACCGTCAGAAGGTATGGAAGGAACGGGTGGCGCAGTGGCAGGCCAGCGGATTGTCGCAGCGGGCATACGCCATCGAGCAAGGCTTTCCGATCCGCCAGGTTGGCTATTGGATACGCCGGTTGACCAAGGCGCCGGGCGTGCCCGGGCTGTTGCCGGTACGGGTGGCGCCAGCGGCGTCGGTGGCGGTCGCGATCAGCCTGCGCAACGAGCGCGGCTGGACGTTGAGTTTGCCCGGCGATGTGCCGGCCAGCTGGCTGGCCGAACTGATGCGTGCCCTATGATGCAACTGTCGGCCGAGGCGATCTGGCTGGCGACGACGGCGGTGGACATGCGCACCGGGATCGACGGCTTGTCGCTGCATGTGCAGCAGGCGCTGGGGCGCCCGCCGTGCGACGGCACGGCCTACGTGTTCGCCAACCGACGCCGCACCCGCCTCAAAGTGGTGTGCTGGGATGGCACCGGCGTGTGGATGTGCCTGCGCCGTCTGCACCACGGCCAGTTCGTCTGGCCGCAGGCGGACGAAGCGTGTTGGCAGATGAGCGCGGAACAATGGCGCTGGCTGGTCGCCGGCGTGGACTGGCAGCGCCTGTCGGCACCCGCGCCAGCGCAGTGGCGCTTGTGACGACGTAAACTGTTTTACTTGTAAACGTCCTCCATGCCCGGTAAACTGCGGCGCTATGGACCTGCTCAACGAACTTGCCCGCGCCGACATCGACCCAGCCTTGCTGGCGCAGGTGCAGGCGCTGTTCGCACAGCAGCAGGCCAAGCTGGCCGAGAAGGATTTCAAGATCACCGCGCTGACGCACGAGCTGGCCTATTATCGGCGGGTCCGTTTCGGCAAGGCCAGCGAGGCGCTCGTCGGCGAGCAACGCCTGCTGTTCGAGGAAACGCTCGACATGGACCTGGCGGCCATCGAGGAGGAACTCGACGGCCAGGCGCCGGCCAAGCGCCAACGCAAGCGCGCCGGACGCCAGCCGCTGCCGCCGGAGTTGCCGCGCGTCGAGCACCGCCACGAGCCGGAGTCGTGCCAATGCGGCCGATGCGGTGCCGACCTGGTCAAGATCGGCGAGGACGTCAGCGAACAGCTGGACGTGGAGCCGGCGCGCTTCTTCGTGCATCGGCATATTCGTCCGCAGTACGCGTGCCGTCCGTGCGAGACGGTGACGGCGGCGCCGGTCCCGCCTGCCGTCATCGATGGCGGCATGGCCGCCGTCGGCCTGCTGGCGTGGATCGCGGCCTGCAAATATCTCGACCATCTGCCCTTGTACCGGATCGAGCAGATCGCCGCCCGCCAGGGCGTGCCGCTGGCCCGCTCGACGCTGGCCGAGTGGATCGGGCGTATCGGCGTGGCCTTGCAGCCGCTGGCCGACCGGCTCGCCGAGCTGTTGCGGCAACACGCGTGCCTGCATGCCGACGAAACCCCGGTGCGCCAGCTCGATCCGGGCAGCGGCAAGACCCGCCACGCCTACCTGTGGGCCTACCGCTCCGGCGTGCACGACGACGGTGCGCCCATCGTTGTGTTCGACTACCAGAGCAGCCGCGCCGGCGCCCATGCGCGCGCCTTCCTGCAGGGCTGGCGCGGCCATCTGATGGTGGACGACTATGTGGGCTACAAGGCCCTGTTTACCAATGGCCCCACCGAGCTGGCCTGCCTGGCCCACATCCGGCGCAAGTTCTTCGACGTGCATGCCGCCAGCGGCAGTCCGGTCGCCGAAGAGGCGCTACGCCGCATCGCGGCACTGTACGCGATCGAGCAGCAAGGCGCGGGACGCGATCCGCCGCAACGCCTGGCGTTGCGCCAGCAATTGGCCATGCCGGCGCTGGCCGACCTGCACGCCTGGTTGCGGGCGACCCAACGCGCTGTCGCCGCCGGCAGCGGCACGGCCAAGGCCGTCGACCATGCGCTCAAGCGCTGGCCGGCGCTGGAGCGCTATGCCACTTCGGGCACGCTGCCGATCGACAACAACCCGGTCGAGAACGCCATCCGTCCGATCGCCATCGGCAAGAAGAATTGGCTGTTCACCGGTTCGGAGCGGGCCGGCCGCCGCGCCGCCGCCATCCAGAGCCTGTTCGCCACCGCCAAACTCAACGGCCTTGATCCGGCGCGCTGGTTGGCCAGTGTCTTGGAACGTCTCCCGACGTGCCCCAACAGCCAGATCGACTCGCTGTTGCCATTCCCTGACTTTACCCAACGCTGAACACGCTGTACAGGTGAGGCGGCTGGCCGCTTACGGTCGATACGTTGCTGGCGTTGACCAAGTGCGCGCCACGCGCACCGGCCAGCTGGCCAGCGTTATCGATGTGATTTGTAAATCCGCCCTGGGCGGCTCTCATGGCCACCGGCCTGGCCGTGGCCGAGCGCGGGGCATTCGTCCCCGCCTCGATGCGCGGCCGCTCTGCAGCCGGTTGATACGCTGACGGCGTTGACCAGGTGCGCGCCACGCGCACCGGCAAGCTGGCCAGCGGCATCGATGTGATTTGTAAATCCGCCCTGGGCGGCTCTCGTGGCCATCGGCCTGGCCGTGGTCGAGCGCGGGGCATTCGTCCCCGCCTCGATGCGCGGCCGCCGTGCAGTCGGTCGATACGCTGCCGGCGTCGATCAGGTACGCGTCATGCGCACCGGCCAGCTGGAAAACAAAGGTAAGCACGAGGCGTCACGACAATAAATGCCAACATGCATCCTTCGCCCTCCGGGCGATTGCGCCCCGACGATAAAGCCGTCGGCACGCCCAATTACTTGGGTAAACCGAGAAATCAAAAACCGGAACCCCAAACCCTAGCCCGCAGCGCGGCCAGTGCCTGCCGTAGCAACGATTGTATTTGTCGGGTGCATTGCGTCAGCAATGCCCCAGGCCCGGTTATCAGCTGGCCTACGCGAAGCGCATAGGCCAGCTGATACGCACGCAAACCGGTTGTAAAACCGGATGCCGCGTGCCAACCTCGCGTAAGCGATCGGCGGCAACGCCGATGTTACGCGCCAATCAATAGTCGAAAAAAAAGCCAGCTTTTAAGCTGGCTTGGCCCCATCAGACCCGTGGAGTTATGAGCGCCACCATAAACCCATCGCGGATATCAAATGTTGAACCCTGACGCGGATAGGAACATTGACACGTAAGCGGCGCAATCCTTCCACGTCATAGCTGACTGCCAATGCTGCACGCAATGCGGGAATATTAAGAACATCCCCACGCGAGAAAAAGGAATAAATCATATTGCCCATGGCCTCAATTGCCAGTTCGTCAGTGGGCAATAAGCCTGTCGATTCGACATGCCATCCATACCACACGCCAAATTCTTCCGCAACGTCATACTCAAATACACCCGGATATTGCTCATTCACGATTGCGGCGGCACGTTCCTGCATATCGGCCATGACGGAAGCAAAAATTGTCAGTTCGTTGATTAGTTCAAGCTGGCCAAGGTTGGCGCCATGCCCTGTCGGCAGTGAACGGCTTACATTGATACCCGCGTAAAAAAACGCGGCATGCGTTTGAGACGCCACCGTTGGCAAGGGACGCAATCCCCCCTTCACGCCAACACTCCGAACGGCTTCACATAGTTGTAGCGGCTCGCGTTTGAAAGTGGCCATGCTCGCATTCGACGCGTTTCCCAGCTCAGATTAAGTGCAAATGACGGACGGCTCGTGCTCGCGCTATCTGCAAATATGCTCGCAATCCATGGTGCCGGCTAGCATTCGACGTCAACGTGCTCGCGCTAACTGCAAATGAAATACGCCTACGCCGACAGGCCGCTTACGACCCTAAGCGGACGAAACGAGGTTGAAAGCCAACCCGGTCATGCCGCCTGACAGCAATCCGAAAACGACTTCTTGTCTGGTATGACGGCGAAGGACGAGACGCGACCAGGATACGGCCAATGCAAGAAGCAGTACAACGGAAGCGCTTGCCATATCAGGCCAGAGTAAAGCTGCTGCGAATATCGCAAAACTCGCATGGAGTGAAACCTTGAGCCGACCACGGAACAACCAAGCGAGTAGGATCAGCAGGCCGCAACTTGCGGGGCCCAGGATCATGCGGAGAGGCTGACCAGATACCCACAGCACCGTTGCAACTCCGAAAAAAAGCAGCAGCAGGACTGAATGCAACTGGCGGCGTTCTTGTGGCACGGATGCATCGACATGCCGCCAACGCCCAGTTCGCACTTGAATCCAGCTGTAGGTGATCACGCTGACACCTAGGCATAGAGAGACAAGAAAGAGCAGTTGAAGCGCCTGTATAGGTACACTCTTCGTCATGGCGCTCAGTATTGCCGCGACCGGGGTGAGTATCGCCGGGTGGCCAATTAGCGAAAGTGTTCGTGCAACGCGGGTCTGTGTCATGTCAGCGCATGTTGAGAAAATGAATAAAGGGCGGAGCTGACCAATTGCAGACCATATGCAAAACGTCTCGACCGCTTGAGGTGCCATGCCCGCCCTAGCTAAATGCGAGAACGAAGGTCTGCTCTTGGCCGAAAGCGGAAGTTGCTTTTGAGCGATTGTACCGTACAGGTACACCCAAACGGGCCATTTGACTGAGACGAATATTTCGTCTCAATAGGGTTGTTTTTCCGTTATCGATATGGTAATTTTGGCAGTTCTAAAGCCTATCGAGACGAACCCGACCCATGGCGCTCTACGGATATGCCCGCGTTTCCAGCAGCGACCAGGATTTCGCCCTGCAGGAGCAGGCGCTGCGCGCCGCCGGCTGCGACGTGGTCCGGGCCGAGAAGGCGAGCGGCACCAGCCGCGCCGGCCGCACCGAGCTGGCGACCCTGCTCGATTTTTTGCGGCGTGGCGACACGCTGGTGGTGACCAGGATCGATCGCCTCGCGCGCAGCATCAAGGACCTGCAGGACATCGTGTACGCATTGAAGGAGCGCGGCGTCACCCTCAAGGCGACCGAGCAACCCATCGACACCCGTAGCGCGGCGGGCAAGGCCTTCCTGGACATGCTGGGCGTGTTCGCTGAATTCGAAACCAATCTCCGACGTGAGCGCCAGCTTGAGGGCATCGCCGCCGCCAAGGCGCGTGGCGTTTACCATGGACGCAAGCCGTCGGTGGATTCCACCGAGGTCCAACGTCTGCGCGTCGAAGAGAAGCTGGGCGCGACGGAAATCGCACGGCGGCTCGGCGTTGGCCGCGCCTCCGTGTACCGTGCGCTGGCCCGCCATGATCGGCCGGAATAAGACGATCCCTATCGACTCGCTGCTGCAGTTGCGGCAGCGGCTGGACCGTTTACCGCGCAAGAGTTCGGAACGTGCCACCCAAATCGCCGCCGTGGCCAGCTTGTACGGCGTCTCCGCGACAACCGTCTATCGGGCGTTGCAAGCATTTCAGAAGCCGCATGCCGCGCACCGCGCCGACCACGGCAAGCCTCGTATGTTGCCGCAAGCGGAGCTGGAGCGCTATTGCGAACTGATAGCGGCGCTGAAACTGCGCACCACCAACAAGGCCGGACGCCACCTGTCCACCGGGCGGGCCATCGAATTGATAGAGGAGCATGGGGTTGAGACGTTGCAGGGTTTGGTCAAGGCGCCCATGGGCCTGCTGCGGCGCCCGACCGTCAATCGTTATCTGTCCCTGTTGCGGCTGGACCAGCCCCATTTGTTGCGCGAACCGCCGGCCGTGCGTTTTCAGGCAGAACGCAGCAACGACTGCTGGCAATTCGATATGTCGCCGTCCGACCTCAAGCACATCGACAAGCCCGATTGGATCGACCCCACAAAGGGCGTCCCGACCTTGATGCTGTTCAGCGTGGTGGACGACCGCAGCGGCGTGGGCTACCAGGAATACCAGTGCGTGTATGGCGAGGACGCCGAGTCCGCGCTGCGTTTCCTGTTCAACGCCATGACCGTCAAGCCCGACCCCGCGTTCCCGTTCCAGGGGCGGCCGAAGATGATCTATTTGGACAACGGCCCGGTGGCCAAGAGCCGGGTGTTTCAAAACGTCATGCTGGCCCTCGATATCGAGTGGCTCACGCACATCCCGGCCGGCAAGGACGGAACGCGCACGACGGCCCGCTCGAAAGGCAAGGTTGAGCGCCCGTTCAGGACGGTGAAGGAGGCGCATGAAACGCTTTACCATTTCCACAAGCCGGAGACGGAACGTCAGGCCAACGAGTGGCTGATGCGCTATCTGCTGCGCTACAACGACCAGAGCCATCGTTCGGAAAAACACTCACGTCTGGCCGATTGGCTGGCCAACCTGCCCGCCGAGGGCGTACGCGACATGTGCGCATGGGAGCAGTACTGCCGGTTCGCGCGCGAACCCGAGAGCCGCAAGGTCGGCGTCGACGCGCGCATCGCCATCGGCGGAACTTCCTACCAGGTGGAGCCGGACATGGCCGGCGAGACCGTCGTCCTGCTGTGGGGCTTGTTCGACGACGAAATGTACGTCGAGTTCGACGCCGAAAAATTCGGGCCCTACCGCCCTGTGTCCGGCCCGATCCCGCTGCACCGCTACCGCGCGTTCAAGCGCGGCAAGGTGGATGAACGAGCCGACCGCATCCGCGCGCTCGCCGACCAGCTCGATCTGCCGATCAGCGCTTTGGCCGGAAGCGATGTCCACCTTTCGTCCCCGGCCGCCGCCGTGTCGCTGCCGCACCAACCATTCGACGCCGAGGCCCACGCCTACCACTTCGCCGGCGCCATCGCCGCCAAGCTGGCCATCGCCGACGATCTGGCGCGGCCGCTGGCCAAGCTCGCGCCAGAGGACCGCGCCTTCATCGACCAGGTGCTGGCCGAGACGCTCAATCGCAGCGTCGTACTGGCACGCGTGCGGGACTATTTCCGAAACAAGCAAACAGGAGATCACCATGCGGGTTGAAGTGATGCAGTATTACGGGCTGACGCAGGCGCTCAGCCAAGCGGGCTACTACGAGACCGAGCACCACCAGCAGCTCATCAAGGACATCAAAGGGGCGGTCATGCAGGGGCGCCTGATCGCCGTCTGTGGCGTCGTGGGCAGCGGCAAGACCGTCACGCTGCGCCGTCTTCAGCAGATCCTGAAGGATGAAAACCGCGTGTCCGTCGCCAAGTCGGTTTCGGTGGAGAAGCACAGCATCAAACTCGCCACACTGATTTCAGCTCTCTACTACGATCTGTCGCAGGACAAGCAGGTGCAGATCCCCAAGCAGGGCGAGCGGCGCGACCGCGAGCTGCAGGATCTGGTGAAAAAGGGCAAGCGGCCCGTGGCGCTGTTCATCGACGAGGCGCACGACCTGAACGGCCATACGCTCATCGGCCTCAAGCGCCTGATGGAGGTCGTGGAGGACGTCGGCGGCCGGCTGTCGGTGATCCTGGCCGGCCATCCCAAACTACGCAACGACCTGCGCCGGCCGACTATGGAGGAAATCGGCTACCGCACCGACATCTTCAATTTGGACGGCATCGCCGGCAGTCAGCGCGACTACATTCATTGGCTGCTCGGCGTCTGCACTGGCAACAAGGCCGAACCGGGGGAGATTCTGACAGCCGAGGCAATCGACATACTGGCCACCAAGCTGCGCACACCGCTGCAGGTTCAGTTGCATCTGACGCTGGCCCTCGAAGCGGGCTACCAGACGGGCGAGAAGCCGGTCACGGCGGAATTGGTGGAGACGGTGCTGTCGCGCCAGCTCGACGACCTGGAGCCGACACTGGCGCGCCACGGCTACCGGCTCAAAGACATGACCGAGCAGTTCGACGCCAAGGCGGCAGAGATCCGCGCAATGTTCAGCAACCAGCTCGAACCGAAGCGTACGGCCGAGATCCGCGAGCGCATGCTGGCGGCGGGCTTGCCGATATGAGCCGTCATTTGCAGTTAGCGTGAGCCGGCGGCCGTGGAATGCGAGCCGGCGCCGTCGATTGCAAGCTCATTTGCAGATAATGTGAGCACGTGCCCGCCGTCATTTGCAGTTAATTCGAGCCGAAATCGGCGTCGAATGCGAGCACGGCCGGTTTCAAACGCGAGCCGCTACACATAGTCGAGCGTATTTTTCTTTTCGGCTTCAAACTTGCGCCAGCCATTTGGCGCCCGCCCTTCTGGTGTGGCATAAATATGCAAGCTTGGCATATCACCAATGTGCGCCTCCCCGATGGCTTGAAGTTCGGCGGTCAAGTCAGCAGCCGCGCACTCAATGATCTTGTGGGCTACACGACGCGTAATTTCGATTTGAACAATGCCCGTGGGAAAAATTACGCAAGGGTATGCAGTGATGGAAAATTTGGCCATGGAAAAATCCTTTCGTGTTGTCGTTAAAAATGGACTGCCCGGACCCCAAGATCCGTGACTGTCGCGTTAGGTTTCAGAGGGAACGATTAGAGTTATGGCGGTCTGTGATTACCGCCGTATCCCCTGAGTCCCGTGTCTGTGGTTCGAGCGACGACCGGGGGAATAGAGAGACAGGCAAAGGCTGCGCGTATAAAAAGGGAGGCCGTAGGCTGACCGGCTTTATGCCGCGCCGCACTTGCCTGTTGAGCGCCCCGGTCTAAAGTCCGAACCCATGAACACGAGGACTGAGGGGGTTGGTAATTACGACGCCTGCGGGTAGAAGTTCCGACGCGCGAAGCGCGCAGTCACGGAGCGCCAGGGGCGCTCCCTGAATGGGTTTTGTGGTGTTGGTGTTGTGTGGGTTTTGTCAGCCTGGCCGTCGCTGTGCGCGGCCAGCTGGAGCATGGCGAACCTGTTTGCGGATACGCCCCGGTGAGGGGGACGTATCCGCTAGGCTTCGGCATGCCGCGGTGTGAGTGGCGTACTTTAGTACGCCATCAATGCCGCTCGATGAGCGGCACCGGCCATACGCCATAGGCAGGTATGGCCAAAAAGCGCCAAGCGGTGATTAACCGCGTGCGCTTTGTTTTCTGCGGCGGGGCGATACGCCCGCCGCCTGGGCAGATACGCGGCGGTGACACTGCAATGGTCGCACTTGCGGCCGTTGCAGTGTGGGATGAACCCGGCTTAGATAGCCTTATCCGTTTGCTTTGCGTCCGTGATGAACACTTGCACAAGGGTGGTGGCCCCGCGCACATTGGTCAAGACGTTACGGGCGCGATGTTCCGGGCGTGTTGATGTTGCCGGGATAATACGAACGGATTTATAGCCATCGTACTTAGCCTTCCACTCGGCAGTTGTCATTTTCTCGAAATTTTCGCCGGGGTAGTTGAGCAAAGGAGGAAGTTTTTTATTTTCCTTCGCCTGTGCCGCAGCCTCGGCACTAGGCGCCTGATAATCTTTAACTTCAGGCAATTGACGAATGCGCCCCTTCCCGGTGGAAATACTGTTGAGCACGCCGCCGCGCTTGTTCAGCCGGGTGACGGTTTCCCACCCTTGGCGAATGAACACTTGACCGCCAACTTGTATATCAAATCCTTCTGCCACCAAACCGCCCTGCTCACCCAGCATTGCGCGTTCGTATGCAATACGGAAAGTGTAATGCTCATTCCAGCGCAGGGCGCGTGCAGCTTGTCGCGCATAGGCAAGCAAGGCAAGCTCTATCGCTTTTTCATGAGTAATCACCTGGCCCGTGAGCGCTGAGTACAGGCTCATATCACCTTCGTATTGCGATGCAGGCGGGTTGCGCGGGAAATGTTCCAGCGGGAACTTTCCATTGAGGTGAGCGCGACCAGCCAAAAATAAGACCTGCTCCGGCGTCAAGCCGTCCATGCTCCATACTTTTTTACCTGCTGCCGCATCGTCAATATTCCGTTGCGCTTTTCGCTGATCCGCTTCCAGGCCTTTGATGCGGCGATGGCGAACAGCTGGCAAAGATTTGTATTTTGCGTGCCTTACCGCTGCCGCTGCCCGGCGCTCCCAATACTGCGCAGTATTCCAGTTATCAACCGATTTCCGCATGCCAGCGGTAATGCGCGCCGCGTCCCGGCGTGCGCGCCCTTCGCTGTGATGGCCAACCAAAATAGGCTGGCCAAACGGTATTTGACCCGCAAGGGCTGATGCTGCATTGCTTGCATTGGCTGCGTCTTTCAGGCGGCTTTCTTGGTAGCCTTCAAACCGTTCTGAGCGTTCTTCTGCGCGCTCCAGCAAAGATTTATCCTCGTCGTCCACTTCGCCACATAACGACAGTAACAAGTCATAGCGTTGCGGCGTCCACATGGGGGCAATAAAACATTCTTGTTTCGGCGCCCAACGATACCCGGCGGCAATGACTTTCTCATACAGGTCTTTGTCCAATCGACTGGATGCGTACAAACGCAATTTGTTATCGTCGGGGCTGTAGGTGCCGGAAAATGTCATGAGAAAAATCCTTTCGTGTTGTCGTTAAAAATGGACTGCCCGGACCCCAAGATCCGTGACTGTCGCGTTAGGTTTTAGAGGGAACGATTAGAGCTGTGGCGGTCTGTGATTACCGCCGTATCCCCTGAGTCCCGTGTCTGTGGTTCGAGCGATGACCGGGGGAATAGAGAGACAGGCAAAGGCTGCGCGTATAAAAAGGGAGGCCGTAGGCTGACCGGCTTTATGCCGCGCCGCACTTGCCTGTTGAGCGCCCCGGTCTAAAGTCCGAACCCATGAACACGAGGACTGAGGGGATTGGTAATTACGACGCCTGCGGGTAGAAGTTCCGACGCGCGAAGCGCGCAGTCACGGAGCGCCAGGGGCGCTCCCTGAATGGGTTTTGTGGGGTTGGTGTTGTGTGGGTTTTATCAGCCTGGCCGTCGCTGTGCGCGGCCAGCTGGAGCATGGCGAACCTGCCTGCGGATCCGCCCCGATCTTGTCGGGGAAAATCCGCTAAGGGGTGCCATGCTGAGGTGGTAATGCCGAGCGTAGCGCTGGAGCGGTAGCGGAATGGACAAGGCGAAGCGAACGATTGAAGCCCGTATGGGGCGAGACACGGTGCGTAGCCCGTGGCTCGATGCTTGCACGAAAGCGCGGTTTTTCCCGGAAGGGAAAAATGGCCCAAGCCCTGCTTTTTGAAAATGACAACGCTTCATTCAAATTGCAAGAATCGGTATCCTGGGGGCCATCAGCACTTGCCGTCCATCCAATGCATTATCCGATGTATTGGACGACCCCAGCTGAGATAAGGAAATGAAACGCTCGCGGTCGACCTGGTGGCGCTTCACCTTGAAATTTTCATCCACCACATCATTCATTCTGGCCCACTGATTCCATGAAAAACTGCGCCCAAGGCCCACTGTTGTTTTTGAACTTGGAAAGCGATCACCTGTTTTTACCAGCTCCTCCCACGTCCCGCCAAACTCGATTTTGTCAAACCGACTATGGCGACCAGTCAGCGCGTTATACTCCAACACAAGCGCCCGCTCAAACAGGTCAGGATGATATGCGGCGAGCCAGTAAAGTTCCCAATGCTTCGAGGCAGGACAAAAAAAACACGAACTTTTCAAGGGCACGAAATCAGCACCAAGCATTTCGGTAATGGCATGCACGCACTCCGGCCGAGCCCATTCGATGATCTGCAAGGGGTAACAGTATTCAAAATACTCATCCGAGTGCGGTAAATTTTTCGACCTACGCATGTCAGCGACGCCTTTATCATACCCAATCAGCTTGATTATTTTGTTCCCCGTCTTCAAATACTCAAGCCACAAGGGATGGGGATTTTTCTTGTTCGGCCCGTTTTCGCACCCATCAGAAATTGATCCTGGGGAACCTGCTTCCACTTGATTGAACAGCTTTTCATACCAAAAACCAGCGAAGGCAATGTCTCATTTTTTAGGCAGTTGCCATATAAGTCTTGATAGCCAGTCGATGCAAGCGGCACTTTTTTACAAACGCTAATCTCGGGCCAGTTCCAAGCCCGCATAACATCATTCATCCTATCCAGATGCAGCATGGTTTCTGGCTTTTCCGATGCCAAGTCAGCGAAGGTAATGGCATCCGGCCTGATGCCAGCACAATGCAATGCAACGAGCATCGCTGTCGAATCGACGCCCGCGCCGTAGCACAAAACTAGGCGGCGGCCATACAGAGCAGCGCGAAGCGCTGCGATTTGGGTTGTGCTTAGTATGCTCATGTTGTCATTCATTATTGCCGTAGTGGTGGGTCTGTGTTGGCTCTAGCGGCGGTGAGGCTGCTTTCTGGCTTGCACTGTGTAGCAGTGCAAGCCAGAAAGCAGCAAGGCCGACGCATGGCTGATGCAGGTAAGGGATACCGTCCTGCATCAGCCTTTTTTTCTTGACGCGCCGGCACGCCTGCGTGCAGTCGGCGCGGATCTCGATAGGCTCGGGAAAACTGGCAAGTGCCGGGCCGCGATTGACTTGCGGATCGGCTCTTGCCAGTCTCTTACTCGATCAGGTAATGCTCTCTCAGAATGGTAGCGTCAACGTGCTTGCCAGCATGAACAGCATCCAGCAAATGCTGCCGGTGGGTATGCAGCGTATCGCGCAGATAGGCTCCCGGATCATTGCCGGAATACGTCTGCGAAAAATGAGGATTGCCGTGTGCTTGCAACCTGAATTCTTCCCACGTCATTTCGTAGGGTTCTTTTTTCGCCATGAAATTTGCCGCCCTTTCTTTAGTGACTGCGGCAAGTGCTTGCCGCAGTCGTCAAAATTTAGGCTGCAATTTGAAGAATCGTGGGCAACCAGCGCGTATCCCGCATGGATTGCTCTGCCGCTTCCGCGAGGGGGATTTTCTTCATATCCGCGAGGGGCTTTGCCACCTCGGCAGAGATTTCCGAAGCAACAATCGAAATAATGTGGTGCTTGGAGACTTGCGAAAAATAGCTGGTGCGCGTCGGCTTCCACCAGTCCGCCATATCCAAATCGACGGCCTTGCCAATCTGCATTGCTGGCTCGTGTGCTGTTTCATCACTTTGCACAGTGTTGAGACTGTAGGCTGTGCAATACGCCAGCAAGTCCAGCACAACGGCTTGCTCTTGTTCTAGCAGCCATGCAAACAAGTCCTTTGGCTTGGTTGGCAAACGGTCTTCCCATTGCATGTATACCTGCCCGAATTTTTCCAGTGCGATGCTGCTGGATGCGATTTCATCGCTCTCGTTTTTCAGCCATGTATGCGTCAAGCTAATCTGTGCTGCGCTTCCTTCCCGGATGTATGTCTGCCCGAACTTGAATACACTCAAGGCCAATTTGTGGGCCAATACAACAAGTGCCACGGGGGTACGTTCGGCCAGCATGACTTGCAGCGCAGCAGTACGATGCGCGGTCAACTGGCGAATCAGTTTTTCAGAATGGACGGATTTTATTTTTGCTGGTTGGCCACTGCTACCGCTTGCGGTATCTTGCCCTGCTTGCAGTTCTTTTTTATCTTCTGGCCGCACCATACCATGATGAAGCTCAATTTTCCCTTGATGATCAATCGTCACGATGACACCAGCAATTGATGCCATTTCTGGCTCAGGCTCCAAATACGCCTCTTCCAAGGCGTTGATTTTTTCATCAATCGCCTCCAATTCGGCTTCAATTTTTTCCAGCAGTTCTTCCGTCAGATCGCTTTCTTCACCATCATTTTCAGCATCGGTTTGCGACTGAACTAGTTTGGCTTTTTCTTCCAACAGAGCAGCATGGATTGACTGATCGACTTCACTGAAACTCATCGTCACGGTTTCGCAGCGCGTGAACCGTCGAAGCTCCGTACTATCAATCGTGGTTGCATAATCGACCCACGCCCATTTACCGTTAATCATGCTCGCGCTCTCACGTTCCAGCTTCGCCACTGCGACGCTTTCCAGAAACGCGGCATCCCTCAAGTAGCCTTCGCCAGCCACCGAGAACAAATCTCGCCGCACCTCGCCGCCTGCTTTTTCATATTCGTCCAAGCCAACAAATTTTGCGACCTTGTTGTTTGCAACGCTGATTTCCTGCGTAGTAATCAGGTTGCGGATAGCGTGGTGAGTACGCTGATGATGCGGCAGCGCATCCCATGCCTGTTCTTGCGTCGCATGATCCTCAGTCAAGGCCAGCGCCATCAGTTGATCTAATGTCGCGTCTCCGTCTTCATACAACGCAAACAACCGTGGCGCGACGTTTGCCAGCTTCAAGCGGCGTTTGATGGTGATCTCGTCCACACCCCACGAAGTGGCGATTTCTTCCACACTAATGCCCGCATCAGCCATTTCTTGAAATGCACGAAATTGGTCAGCTGGCGGCAACGCTTCGCGGCCACTATTTTCTGCCAAGCTGATAGCAGTCGCTTCTTGAAGAGTGCAAATAAGAACAGGGATCACAAAGTCGTGAGGGATTTTCCCTTGCTCGATAAGCCAGATGATCGCGGTAAGACGGCGGCCACCCGCGACAATTTCCAGAACGATTTTGCCTTTTTTCTTCGCTGGCACGAAGCCAATCAAGTTTTGCAATAACCCCTGCGAGAGTATTAGCGCGGCCAGTTCTTCAATGGCGGCTTGCTCCTTGGCGGACAACTGATTGTTTTTCAGGCGGCGCACGTTGAACACCTTGGAGCGCACCAATTGCGCTGCGGTGAAGGGATAGGTTTTGCCAACTTGGTAGGTTTGTGCCGTCATGGAAATCTCCAAAAAAAAGATAGTTTTCAAACTGCCCGGACCCCAAGATCCGTGACTGTCGCGTTAGGTTTCAGAGGGAACGATTAGAGTTGTGGCGGTCTGTGATTACCGCCGTATCCCCTGAGTCCCGTGTCTGTGGTTCGAGCGACGACCGGGGGTATAGAGAGACAGGCAAAGGCTGCGCGTATAAAAAGGGAGGCCGTAGGCTGACCGGCTTTATGCCGCGCCGCACTTGCCTGTTGAGCGCCCCGGTCTAAAGTCCGAACCCATGAACACGAGGACTGAGGGGATTGGTAATTACGACGCCTGCGGGTAGAAGTTCCGACGCGCGAAGCGCGCAGTCACGGAGCGCCAGGGGCGCTCCCTGAATGGGTTTTGTGGGGTTGGTGTTGTGTGGGTTTTATCAGCCTGGCCGTCGCTGTGCGCGGCCAGCTGGAACATAGCGAATCCTGCATGCTGGTTGCCATGCCTGGAACGCCTATGGCGAAAGAGGAGGCCGAGCGCAGCGCTGGAGCGAAGCGGAATGGACAAGGCGAAGCGAACGATTGAAGCCCGTATGGGGCGAGACACGGTGCGCAGCCCGTGGCTCGATGCTTGCACGAAAGCGCGGTTTTTGCCGGTACGGCAAAAATGGCCCAAACAGCAACATCGCATGATCGGCTAGAGAGCGAAAACTTTGGCGCGCTAAAGAATTTGAAATCGGCATAGGGGGCAGCCGTGAAGGCCGCTCCCCTGCCACACCACCCGGCATGCGGGTCCGCACCGGGCGGTTCGAGTAGTTGAGGTCAAGACAGGCGCGGTACGCCCAGCCGGTCGAAATACGCAATAGTGAGCACACTATTGAGCAGCTTGGCGCTGTTGCGCCACCAGCGGCGGCTGTTGGCCGCCACTCGTTTTGCCACCGATGGCGCAGCCCCAAGTTTCAGCAATTCCCGATACATGGTGGTTCCACGCTTCCAGTGCCTGAGCTGGATAGCTCGCAGCCTGTGACGTAGCCATTCATCGAGGGTTCGCCATATCTTGGGCGTTTGCGCCAGCTGGAAATACCCCTTCCATCCCAGCATATAAGAACGAAGTCGTTCCACCACTTGCCCCATGCTGCGCCCACCGGAACGGCGGGTCAGCTCACGGATGCGCTGTTTGAACGTGCTCAGCGCCTTGTCGGCCACCTTGCGCTTTACTTCGCGTCCTGGCCCCACCCACAGACTGTAACCGAGGAACTTGCGACCAAAGACGCTGGCCACAGCGCTTTTTCTTTCGTTGACCACGAGGTGCAACTTGGCATAGCAGTGGCGCAACAGCGCCATCACCCGCTGGCCCGCACGCACGCTGCGCACATATACGTTCGCATCGTCGGCGTAGCGCGCAAAGCGATGGCCGCGCCGTTCCAGTTCCTTGTCCACTTCATCGAGCATCACGTTCGCCAGCAACGGACTGAGTGGCCCGCCTTGCGGCGTGCCCTCGCCCCGTGCCAGCACCACACCATGATCCATGATGCCGCTGTTCAGATAGGCCCGGATCAGACGGATCACTCCGGCGTCATCGATGCGTTTCCTCAGACGGTCGATCAAGATGTCATGGTTGACCCGGTCAAAGAACTTCGACAGGTCAACATCCACCACGACCCGCAGCCCGGACTGGACATACGCTTGCGCGGCCAACACCGCATCTTGCGCACGCCGGCCCGGACGGAAGCCGTAGCTATGCTCGCTGAAAGTGGGATCAAGTATCGGTTGCAGCACCTGTAGCAGTGCTTGCTGGATCAGGCGATCCGTCACCGTCGGAATGCCAAGCTCGCGCTCGCCACCGTCAGGCTTCGGGATCGTCACCCGACGTACCGGACTGGGCCGATACGTCCCTGCCAACAGTTGTTCTCGAATGCCCGGCCACGTAGTCGCTAAGTGACATGAGGTCTGGTTGATATCCAGCCCATCCACGCCAGCCGCTCCCTTGTTGGCACGCACACGCTTGAACGCCCGCCGCAGGTTCTCTGTCATCAGCGCCGCTTGCAGTAGCGCCGACCCCGTGTTTCCGGTGGCATGTCGCGGGCAAAACGCTTCGTCGCTGGAAACATCAGGCATGGCTTCACCTTGCCCTAAGGCCTCCCGCCCCGCTCTCGCGGGCATCTGACGCTGTGCTTTCTGCATCGACATATCGGATTCACTCCTACTCGTTTGGTCCTTCATCGAAGGGGTCAAGCCTTCCCGGCGCTACCTCCGACTACTATGACCTCTGCTGAGACCCCGCTCCGACTTCCATCGTCGCCCTTTCAGGCACAAGGCGGGGCGTCCCCAGGTAAGGGCCGCACTCCTTCATCACACAACCGCCACATTTACGCCACCTCTCCTTGACCACAAGAGCTTCGCGGTTTTTGGCCCGCTCGCCCTGATTGGCAGCGCCTTCTATGTGGTTCTTGTCCATCGGCTCATGATTTATGCTCCGTGCCGTGCCGCATGCGGCACGTTCCCACGGTCAGTTACCCTTCCGCAGTTGCGCTTCACTTCGCTCACTGTGGTCAGCTCGCGGCGGGACTTGCACCCGCAGGAATGCGCCCATGCTGGGCGCACCAAAAAAAAAAAAAGCGGCAAGAGAAAATCTCTTGTCCGCCTTTTACTACTTTTTGAAGAGTCGCAGCGTTAAAAAACACCTTCTTCTTCATTGGCAAATTCTCGTGCCCAATCCAGATAACCCAGATCGATCACCAGCTTCCACATCTGCTTATCACCAGACTTTGCACGAGAGTTCAAAAAAACCTCGTGCTCTGCGTCTTCATGACTACAGCGATCACGATAACGAATCAAAGCAATCAACTCGTCGGCATCAAGAGGTGCTTCACGTTTCTTACCATCGGCAAAATACCAACGGAAATACTCTGCTTTGCCCCACATCATCCGAGAGTCATCAAGATCCGGGCAATCAAAGCGGGCAATATCACTAGGATGGAGAGCCTTACCTTGAAGTACCAAATCGTCATAATCGTTTGCCACAATCCCGCGCAAATCCGAAGCAATTCCCGTAATTTCAAAGAATTGATTCGTTTGCTCGTGAAAGTGGGCAACCGCATGATGAGCGCCAAAAATGACACCTGGGTTTGCCACTGTTTCAAATGCTTGCATGTCGATCTTCCTTAAAAACAAAAAAGACTTCGTGCATCGCCCCGTAGGACAACGCAAAGCGAAGTCATACGGGTTAATGAAACAATGGTGTAAGCCTACCAGAACTTGCACAGCGCAGCAATGGCGGGAGAGCCCGTTTCCCACAGTCATGAGCATGGCGGCGCTAGGTTGGCGTAGCTCTAGGCTGATGTCGGGGTTTGATGCGGCCGCCTTCGCCTGGCGCGAAAGCGCCGGGAAGGACTGGCCACAGATCGCCCGCCAGTCAGGCGGGCGGGGCATTCCTGCTGCAACGGCACGCCCTGGGCGTGACGGTTGCAGCCTGAGCGGATTTTGGGATTTATACCTGCGGAGGATGAAGTAATCGGGGACGTATGAAAAGTAGCCGCCCTCGCCGTGCGCGCAAGCGCCGGCGAGGACCGGCTAGGCCCGCCCGCAAAAAGCGGGCGATTGTCAATCTTGCTGCAACGATGCGCCATGGGCGCGTCTGGTGCAGCCTGGGGAGCTTTTGCTGGCTAGTACAAATTATGAGGGTCATCACCCTCAAAAAAATCACAGTAATCGCATCGGAGATAGCCATACATATTTAGAGAACCCGCCTCGGAAGCTTGCCAATATACTTGCTTGGCTAATTTCGTACACGCGGGACATTGCACAGCATTGCTACCCCTGTCGAAATTTAGGCCGCCAGGCTCAACGCAGCCACCAAAAAAATCAGCCATTGAATTCAACATCATCAAAAACAGGTCTGTTTTTACGGTAGTGAAAAATCGACCCAAGCAAAGTAGCCACTCCAAACAATAACAAAAAATATAGTATTGCTTCAATTTGCAGAGGTGATGAAAATTTCATATTTTCGTATTTTTGATATTTCAACAACCCGTAGACTGAAAATGCAATAGAGAAACTACAACTAAAAAACTGAAACCAACAAAATCTCAAATAATTCATAAAATATATCAAAGCTTTTCTCATAATCATTCCTCAAAAAATCCTAGTTGTCGCGGATCAATATCACTCATTAATGCCTGATCAAGTGCGATGATGCCGTGGTCAGTTATCACGTATTTCGACACGCCCCCCGCTCTCTCCTGGCAAATGCAGTCGCGTTCGATCAACCGACGCAGCACCCCCCCTGCGGCAACAGCGGCGCCCTGTGGCTCCATGTCACGATCAGCCCATAGGTGATAGCCCACTTGCGCCGTTCCATATAACGGACCGTCATCAATCAAAAGCTTCAGCAGTTGTCGTTCTATTTTTGATAAACTCATAACCCACCATGGACTGATAACTTTAGCGCGCCAAAGTCTTTCAGTTCAAAAAAAATCAACCTCACGCCTAAACCAAATTTTAATATAAATCCTTCATACAGAAATGAAAATAATATATAATTTCTCTCACGTTTACAAACCAAAGGAAATATTTTGATGGATATCTCGAACCTGAACACTACTGAACTGCGCGACCTTCTCGCAAATGTTTCGAAACAAATCAAACACAAAGAAGCCGAAGAACTGGACGCCGCACGCAAGCAGATTCTTGAAATTGCAGCAAATGCAGGCATTGCAGTAAAAGACATTTTCAGTGGCAGCGTCAAACCACTCAAAGAAAAAAGTAAAGTGGCAATCCGCTACCGCGATCCTTCCAATGCTGCGAATACGTGGACAGGCCGCGGCCGCACTCCCACCTGGATTAAAACCTTGATCGAAGGTGGCGCAAGTCTTAACCAGTTCAAGGTTGATTGATTTGTCAGCCCCGGGAAGCATCAGCCTTCCTGGGGCTCTTTGGGGGCTCCGTCCAGCTTGTATTTTGCCCAAATTTTCTTCACTTGAGACGTACTACACCCTACCAAATTTGCAGTATTAACAACACTTTCCCCGCCTGTCCGAAATGCGATGATCCGCTTATGCATCAGGATATTTGGGCGTCGCCCTGCATATTTCCCAGCCCCTACAGCCAAATCAATCCCTTGCCTCTGCCGGGTACGTCTATCCTCATAATCGTCCCTCGCGCTCTGCAAGGCTAAACGCATAAGCAATGCTTGTAGAGCATCTAGTACAATCCGCGCCACCCCCTCCGCTTCATTCGCCAAATCTGAAAAATCAACGATACCTGGTATCGCCAATCTCGCGCCCTTGGAACGAATTGAATTGATTAAATTCTCCGCCTCAGCCAGCGGTAGCCTGCTAATTCTGTCAATTTTCTCTGCAATTACCACGTCATCTTTTTGAAGATCATCAATCATCCTCAACAATTCCGGGCGGTCCGCCCGTGCGCCGGATGCCTTTTCTCTATAAACCCCAGCAATATAGAACCCTGCATTGATCGTGCTTTCTATGATGGAGCTTTGACGTACCAAACTTTGCTCCTCTGTACTCACTCGTAAATAAATTCTGGCTGTCTTCATCGCATCCTGACTGGTTTATTCGTTAAATTTCCACCCCTACAGTACGGCGCATCAGGGATCGAACACATACAAACCACTGTCTGCCGTCAGTGAATTTTACCGGCTCAACATGATTCGGATGAAATTGAGGTATGACGCTGTATACAGCTTTGGCCACCGGCCTGGCCGTCATCGAGCGCAGCGCTCGATCGCCAGCTGCAGCACGGCGCTGGCCAGCTGGTCGACGGCACTGCCTGATTTTGTGAATGTGGGCGCTGCGCGCCGGGGGCGCTCTGGCGCCACCAGCGCCCCCCGTGCCGCCCCGCCCTGCAGGTGGACACTTCCCCACGCCTCGATGCGCCGCGCCCGCCTGCAGCTGATGGACGTGTCAGCGGCGCCGACCTGGTGCGCGCTCTCGCGCACCGGCCAGCTGGCCAGCATCATGGATCTGTTTTGTGAATGTCGCCCTGGGCGGGCGCGTGGCCACCGGCCTGGCCATCATCGAGCGCAGCGCTTGATCGCCAGCTGCAACACGCCGCAGCTGCCGGCGCCCACGGCGCTGGCCAGCTGGTCGACGGCACTACCTGATTTTGTGAATGCGGCCGCTGCGCGGTAAGCGTCGGCCCACCGCCGTCTAGCCTTGGGCACCGCACGATGCCATGATTGAATTTGGGGCACAAATGGATTGTGTCCACAAATTTATTTATGGACACAATAATTCAACCAGTTACAACCAGGGCGAAACGCGGGCCGTATCGCCGTCACAGCGATGAATTCAAGCGTGCCGCTGTGGCACGTATGCAGGTCGATGGCGCCTCCGTTTCGCTGATCGCCCGTGAGCTCAAGATCAATACCAATCAGTTGTTCAGTTGGCGCAAGCGTTTCGGTGACGGGGCGCTTGCCGGCGGCAATGCGCCAAGCCAGCTGGTGGCCGTCACGGTGCTCGACACCTTGCCCGCAAGTGCACCGGTCGCCAGCACCGTACCCGGCGTTATCGTGCTCAGCGTGGGCCACGCCCAGCTGCGTCTGGAGGGCCAGGTCGATGCGGCGACGCTGACACTGTTGCTGGCGCGACTGCTGCCATGATCGGCTTGCCAGCAGGTACCAGGATATGGTTGGCAGCTGGCGTCACCGATATGCGTGCAGGCATGAACGGGCTGGCCGTCAAGGTGCAGGCGGCGCTGGCCGAAGACCCGTTCAGCGGCCACGTGTTCGTGTTTCGGGGGCGGCGCGGCGACATGCTCAAGGTGCTATGGTGGAGTGGTGATGGTCTGTGCTTGCTGTCCAAGCGGCTTGAGCGCGGCCGCTTCGTCTGGCCGCAGGCCGCCGATGGCAGTGTCGCACTGACGCAGGCACAGCTGTCGATGCTGCTCGAAGGCATAGACTGGCGTCGGCCAGAGCGCACCTGGCGCCCCACGTCGGCCTTGTAAACGTCGCGTACCTCGCGTAAACTCGGTCCATGTTCAACCCTGCCGACCTGCCCAACGACATCGATGCCCTGAAGGCATTGCTGTGGGCGCGTGAGGTCGAAGTGGCGGGCTTGAAAGCGCAGTTGAATACCCGCGCCGCCGAGATCGAGCATCTGAAACTGCAAATTGCCAAGCTGCGACGTATGCAATTCGGCCGCAAGTCCGAAAAACTCGACCACCAGATCGAACAACTGGAGTTGCAGCTTGAAGACTTGCAGGTCGACGACGCCGAGGCCGAACGGGAGATGCCGGCAGCAGACCAGGCGCCGCGCAAACGGGCGGCACGCAAGCCTTTGCCTGAGCATCTGCCGCGTGATGAACAGCGCTACCTGCCTCCCGATGAAGCCTGCCCGTCCTGCGGCGGCAAGCTGCATCAACTGGGCGAGGACGTGGCCGAGCAACTCGAGTTCGTGCCGGCCAGCTTCCGCGTGATACGTCACGTGCGCCCGAAACTGGCCTGCGGCTGCTGCGACGCCATCGTGCAGGCGCCTGCCCCAAGCCGGCCGATTGCGCGCGGTATCGCCGGTCCCGGCCTGCTGGCGCATGTGCTGGTTGCCAAGTTCGCGGATCACCTGCCGTTGTATCGGCAGTCGGTGATCTACGCCCGCGAAGGTGTCGAGCTGGACCGGGCCCTGCTGGCCAGCTGGGTCGGCGCTGCCAGCGCGCTGCTGCGCCCGCTGGTCGATGCCATCCGTAAACACGTACTGGCTGGCACTAAATTGCATGCCGATGACACGCCGGTACCAGTGCTCGCGCCTGGCAACGGCAAAACCAAAACCGGGCGCCTGTGGACCTATGTGCGTGATGATCGGCCAGCTGGCGACAACACGCCGCCGGCGGTGTGGTTCGCCTACTCGCCGGATCGCAAGGGCATCCACCCGCAAAGCCACCTGGCCCAGTTCAAGGGCGTGCTGCAAGCCGATGCCTACGCCGGCTTCAACGCTTTGTACGAAAATGGCGATATCCACGAGGCAGCCTGCTGGGCGCATGCTCGGCGCAAGTTCCACGACCTGCATGCAGCACGGCCATCGCCGCTGACAACCGAAGCGCTGCGGCGCATCGCCGAGCTGTATCGGATTGAAGCAGAAATCCGTGGCAAACCACCGGACCAGCGCAAGTCAGTGCGGCAGACAGAAGCATGCCCCTCGCTCGATGACCTGGAGCGCTGGCTGCGCACGTCTCTGGAAAAGCTGTCCCGCAAGTCGGACACGGCGGCGGCCATCCTGTATGCGCTGAACCTGTGGCCGGCGCTGACGCGCTACTGCGACAACGGCGCCATCGAGATCGATAACTCGGCCGCCGAACGGGCGTTGCGCGGTATCGCCATCGGCCGGCGCAACTACCTGTTCGCCGGCGCCGACAGCGGTGGCGAACGGGCGGCCGCGATCTACTCTCTGATCGGCACCGCCAAGCTCAACGGTGTTGACCCCGAGGCTTGGCTGCGCCATGTACTGGCAAATATCGCAGAGCATCCGGTCAACCGGGTTGGCGACTTCCTGCCCTGGAACTGTGCCGCACAGCTCCCCTCAGCCTAAACAACACGCCGCTTCCCAGCGGTGTGATGCCATCATCTAGCAAATCAACACCCGGTTCAAGACGGAGCTGGCTTTACGCTTACGCTGCGCGCCGGGGGCGCTCTGGCGCCACCAGCGCCCGCCAGCGCCGCCCCGGCCTGCAGGTGGACACTTTGCGCCGCGCCCGCCTGCAGCTGCTGGACGTGTCAGCGGCGCCGACCTGGTGCGCGCTCCCGCGCACCGGCCAGCTGGCCAGCAACGTGGATCTGCTTTGTGAATGTCCCCCTGGGCGGGCGCGTGGCCACCGGCCTGGCTGTCATCGAGCGGGGCTCGATCGCCAGCTGCAGCACGTCGCCGCTGCCGGCGCCCACGGCGCTGGCCAGCTGGTCGACGGCACTACCTGATTTTGTGAATGCGGCCGCTGCGCGCCGGGAGCGCTCCGGCGCCACCAGCGCCCGCCAGCGCCGCCCCGGCCTGCAGGTGGACACTTTTCCCCACCTCGATGCGCCGCGCCCGCCTGCAGCTGCTGGACGTGTCAGCGGCGCCGACCTGGTGCGCGCTCTCGCGCACCGGCCAGCTGGCCAGCAACGTGGATCTGTTTTGTGAATTTTCCGTTAACCGAACAGACGCGAATTTGCGGGAGCATCGCGTTTGAATCCGCGAATTAATCTAGTCTTAATCGCGTATATCGCATTGATAAGCATGATGAATGGATTGAGGTAGTCGATGACTGGGGCCAACAGGCGATATACCAGTAAGGCAAACAACACCGCCACGAAAACTTGGGAGTTCACGAGCGATGCAAATGTTGGGTTTTTCAGAAGCGAAATAAAAAATTCCATATCTAATAAGCTTTCTTGTAGTTCCGGCTGGTGAGTGGCGCCAAGTCGGCACCAATCTTTTTCGAGGATTAAACTGCTGTCGGCAAGTGCTGGCTTGCCAGGCCATGTTTGTTATACGCTTTGGCCGCGTCGCGTACTGCCGCTTCGATCAGAAACGCATTTGCCTTACGTTGCGCTGCGCCACCAGCGCAGTGCTCTGGAACATTATGGAAAGCGGTTGCCATGTCATGAATAATTTGCTGAGCCTCGGCCGACATTGGGCGTGCTGTCAACATGCGGATCAGTACAAAGGCTTCCGACGCAGCCCGCAACGCGGTCTGCTCAGTTTCATCCAGTGTTTCGATATTGGTAGCGCTCATCTGTGTTCCTAGTATTGGCCGGCACCACGCCGTCCTCATTGAACCAGGCCCGCTCATGGCGGGCCGTGTGTGCTGCTGGGCGTTTTCCGTCCCTTAGCGCCAAGTCGATCCGGCATAGTCCTTGATGCCCCAATCCTTGGCCAATGCTGCCCAGATCGCGTCACCGTTGTCGAAGTAGCGATGTACCTCTTTCGCCGGCATGAAGTCCATTTTCAAAACGGCCAAACAGTCATCGAACAGCTCGTAATCGAGGCGCCGAAGGTCGGTCAAGTCGAACGGGAAACGATCACCGTTGTAAAGGTTCAGCAGAAACCGGGCGATCACGGACGACTGGCCCGTATCACGCTGCGCCACTGGCAGCAAACGGCGCAATGCCGCCTCCCCCTCCAAGCGAATTGCCGGAAGCTTAGCCATGCGTGCATCACGCTCGCGTGCCTCGGCCTGCATAGCGGCACGCATGCGGGCCTCTGCTTCTGGATCAGTTTGGCGGAGTACCCCAGGTTTATGTTGCATGTTTGGCCTTTCATCGTTTATGGTCATACACTGCGCAGGACCTTCTCAATGCCCCAGCCCCGCTCGCGGCGGGGCAATGGGGGTAGCTGGGACTTTTCCGGGCTTAAATGCGCTGAATGAGGGAGCCTAACAAGCCGGACATTGGGCGCTTGCTTTGGCGCTCCACAGGCATTCCAGCAAAGGCACTCATTCCGTCACGCGATTTGGCGATCATGACCTGGTGCTTGACCATGCCCGAGTCGAGCAATTCGGGCAGAATCGGGCCTACGCCCATTCCGGTGCGCGTAGGCGCGAAGATCACTTCGTGATGTTCCAGATGCGCGATATCGGTTTTCGTTGTTGTCATGGTTGTGCCCTTAAAAATTATTTATACCGTTTCCAAACCATAGCCGGCAGCGGGCGCCACTATGGCGCGTTTTCCCTATCGCTTAGAAGCACCTCGGGCCTGCTCGGCCGCGTTCTTAGCGTCGTCGCCTACAGTACCGATACATGCAACCTTCGCCCCTTCGGTTGAGGTCAACCACGACGTACACTGTGAATCGTTCCACAACTTCGCCGCGAACAGACCCACACCTACGACGATAAGCAGGACAATTACCCTCTCGCGGCGCTTTTGTATGTTGAATTGCTTCATACCTAAAAACTCTGGTCGTTTTCTCATGCCGTTTTCTTACTTACTAGCGCGTAGTTGGCGAATTTGCATGCTACACGCACGATCCATTTCCAATAGTTCACGCAGTTTTAGCACCTGCACAGCGAGGGCTTGCGCTTCACTCAAGGTGGAGGCTGAAGGAATACGGTCGTGGTGATCAGCGAAGTCTCCGGCATCTGTCGTCACGATGTATTTACCTGCATCCACCGCCTCTTGCGGTCCAGGAAGATCCTCTGCTCGGTAAATTCTAACGTTATACCGCTTACAAAGCTCTTCATCAGCCAGTGTGTAACTTGGTTGATCCATGATTTTCCTTAGTGGTGGCGAGTAACGACAGTTTTGACCTTAGCAGTCACCCCTTGCTCATCGCCGCACAAAGCCGTATTTGACTCGACTACTTGCGTTGCGGCCTTCACGGACCTTTCAAGCGTGATACGAGTGCGTCGAATGCTGATGTAGCAAGCGATGCTAACAACTAGCGATGCCAGCGATATGATGAGTTTAAAATCCATGATTTTCCGAGTTAGGTTGGTCGATCGGTTTCAGTCCGACTCTTCGGCTCTGCTGCGATCATCGGGAACGGAAGTTCAACGATCTGCTCTTTGTCCGAGCCGTCCTTTTCCAAAAAACCAAACATATTCTGGACGAAGGTGTAACGGACACCGCGCAACTCGCTAAAAAGTGCATGCAACCTGTCCCGCTCAGCACTGATGATATTGTCCACCTCGAAATGATCAACGGTGAAACGGCATCCGGTGTGCGTCATTACAAGGTGAACGTTCGCGTCGTTAGCGTCGGCACACCACCAATGGGAGGCCCGCATAGCGGGAGCTTTGTCGTCTTTTTCAGAGGCCACGAAACGAACATAAATCGCACAAGTTGCTTTGCGATCGTTCAGTATCCCGATTTCCATAACACCGCGATTCACAGTGATCTCCAACTGATAACGCGGATCATTCAGCGCGAACACTTCCCGAATTTCCTGTTTGTAGTCGGCTGCATTGATGGTGACAGGCTTTGTATTGTTCATTGTGTATTCCGTTCTAGGTTATACGGCCGCAGCCGTTTGTTTGTAGGTTTTCTCGACGTCGCTTTCGAAAATACGCTCGCCGGTCACGGCATGCTCTACCCACACGCGCCAGCCGTTGGTCGCGACCTTCTCAGCACCTGTCAACGCCTCGCTGCGCTTGATCGCACCTGCAGCATCCGTTGTCACGTGAGCGAACATGGCGGGGTTCCCAGCCACGTACTTGATGATCCAATTCTTTTGAGTAGCCACGGTCTTTTCCGGGTCATTTGCCTGCCGGATCGGGCAGGCACTTAATCGCATATTTCACCGCCTGCTTCGCTTCCCGCAAGGTGGTGAATCCTTTTACTTCGACTTCTCCAATCCGTAGCTTTTCAGCAGCAGAACCATCAAGAGATTTCGCCCAAACCCAACCGGGGACGTTCACGGTGAAGCCGCGTCCGAAAAGCTGTGTGCGGATCGTGGCCACCGCCTTACCAGCGACAGTTGCGGTGTGCGTGCGCAGGCCCGATTCACCGGGATCGAGCCACGCCAGCTCACCGGACAAGACGCGCCCGACTTCCGCCCAACGGCCTTCAAATTCGGTCAGCTGCATACGGCGCGTTTTCCGGTTCTAGTTGATGGTAACTGCGGCCGGTGTTGCCGCAACCGCATCAGCGTCGCAGATCGCGGCCTGATCGGTGCCGAATGGGCCGACCCACAACTTATTGCGGCCATGCTTCCGTGTTTTGGAAACGTAGTACCAGCCCCGCTTTGTCGGGATTGGCTCGCCTTCCATCTCGGCGTGGTTATCGATCAATTTAACGTCCATGAATTTCCTAGGCCAGAGGCCGTTGATTGACTTTGTAAGATTTATCGACTGACCCACGCTCAGGATTACCAATCAATGCATGGCGAACCCAAATTATCCTGCTGTCAGAAAGACGCCGCAAATGCCCCCGGCGCCAATGAACTCGGGGGCCATCACGGCTACCAAGCCGCGTCCCGCTTTCACCTTGTTCCACGTCGCCAGGCAAGTTTAGAACGTGGTAGCTATAAAGCGGTTCTCGGTTGTTTTTGGTGCGCTTTTTAGCTAATTTTGCAGGGGGTTCTACGACTGTACTTTTTACATTTTCACAGTTCACCGTCAAGCAAAATTCCAACAGCGGTTTGAACCCATTCTCCAGATCAGAATTAATTTGATCTTGAGTCAAATTTTCATACATTTCTGGATGACACGGAAAATCATGGAAACCTGTAACCAAGAACTCGCCATGTTCATCCTTGGCAAGTTCATCGGGGTTGAAGCCCCAAACAACAGTTGAAGGCTCCCACTCACTTTGCTCATCGTCATAGTAAAGCTGCGTAAAATAGATGGCTCTGTCCCAGGGATTTTTTACTTTGAAAACGGTACTTGCCTCATGAGTCCAAGCAACAATAATTCTCTTCGATGAAACAAGCGAACCCGGTTCCGGTGGTAAAAAATTTGCATACTCTAAGGTCACAATTGGGTAAGGCAACCGAAGCAAAGCAGAAAATTCTTGTCGATAATCCTTCAAATCTATGAGAAGCGCATCATCTGGCAAAGAAAACTTTGTTGCCGCTCTCATCACCCTAATCGTCTCATCCATCGCAGATGAGGATTGAGGGTATGCTCGTTTCACGATGTTTCGTAAGGTAATCAGACTTTCGATAGCCTCAGTGGTAAAGCGGCTCACACTCTCAAATGACAATGACGTACTCATACTTTTTAAGCTTTCCTTGCGGCGGGATAACTGCTTTTATCATCGGCCAGGCACTACGCTCGACCTTCTCATTGAATCTGGCCCGTCGATGCGGGCCGTGGGGCGCTGCTGGTGCGTTTTCCGATGCTTAGAGCTTGGTGTCGCGCTTGAGGATTTCTACGGCGGTTGCATTACCCGCTGCTGCGGATTTTTCGATCCAATGCTTGCCGCTATTTTTGTCGCCAGCACGGATCATGTTAAACCCTTGGTAAAGCATAGCTTCGGGCAAGCCTTTTTCGGCTAGAGCGGCTACGCGCTGAATTTCGCTTTTGGGATATTTCTTAGCCAACCACAGCGCCGCTTCATCCTGGCCGCTGTTGGCTAGTTGTTCCATTGTCGGACGAAGGGAATCGGCCTTTTCGCGTTCGGCCCACTTACCCAGCTCGTCGCCTCCGATTTCGCACGCCCCCCAAATTGCCAAGCCGATAGCAAGTGTTTTGACGACAGCGTTCTTGGTTACAACGATTTTGCGCGTCTGGCTGCCATCCTTGGCAAAACAGGCAATCTCAAAAGCTGTTTGGTTGCCGTTACGCGACGGGCTTTCAATTGTTGCATTAGTCATAATGTCGGATACCTAAGTGACGAAGGCAAGCACCACGCCTGCCCTTTCACTGGAAATGCCGACTCATGGCCGGCGTGGGTGCTGCTGGGCGTTTTCCGGTCCGAGTTAGCGGACGCGGGTTTTATTCCATTTGAACGCCGCGTGCGCAAGGATCGCTACGCCGCCCACGGCGACGATCCAAAACATAGTGCCGTAGGGTACGGGCGTAGCGAATGGCGCGTCATCCGGCAGCGGAACGTGGGTCACGGCGTTGTAGGCGCCGCCGATGGCCAGCGCGAGGCCAATCAGGGTTTCGAGCAAATGGAAGCGCAGAAAATCGAGTAGTTGCATGGTGTAACTCCTTGGAATGTGTGTCCGCATTGTGGCGGGCGTTAATGAGCTGGTTTTGACTTTAATCAACTAGCCTTTCGGTCATGGCCAAACATGCACCAATCATCATAATTCGCCGCGCACATTGCGCTGCCCATGAACATCATTATATACTATTTATCGTGGCGCTCCACAATTATTTATTAGCTAGTTCAATCAAGGCTGCTTCGATTGCAGCTCGCTCATCCGAAAATCGAGCAGCAAGCCGTGCCAGCGCTGCCGTCGCAGCGGGCGACAGACGCAGGCGGCTGATAACCTTGCCACCAGAAGCCAAGAGCGCTGCATCGCGGTCGCGGCTGCGTTCGGTGGCAGTCTTGGCTGCGCCCGAAGGTGGACGGCCACGCCGGGCCTTCGGTTTCTCCTGCGGTAATTCTTTCATTTGCTATCCAGTCCGGCTGCGGCCGGTACGGTGCGCACCAGGGCGCGACATTCCTCGCTGGCCAGCACTGTGCCGACCTTCTCATTGCGCGTGGCCGCATCATGTGCGGCCGTAAGTGCTGCTGGGCGTTTTCCGGGTAATTTAAGGCACGTATGCCGGATCAACGAGGCAACCGTTGGCGAGTGCCTGTTTTGCGTTTTCGATGGCTTCCTGCTCAGTCTCACCATCACTCTGAACACCGTTGGCCCACGCAAGCCAGTAATCGGCAAACTCGCCTTTTGCTTCGGGCCAGTGGTTCGTCTTGATCTTAATTTCGTCGTTCATACTTTGGTCCCGTTTATGCATAAGATGGACGTGCTGCATGGGCTGAATTTTCCTCGATCAGACTGAACGATAAGCGGGGTCAACTTCGGCACCCGCCGCCAAGCGAGCTTTCGCATCCGCAATGGCGTCCTCTTCGGAGAAACCATCACCTTGCACGCCACCGGCCCAGGCCAGCCAATAGTCGGGCCAGTCGGGACGTTTCCCCTCTGGATCGTGCAGCGTGCGAATTTCGATTTCTGACATTTTCAACTCCTGTAATTGCATCTTTACACCAGGCGTAAAGACGGTAATTCTTCGCGCCAGCGGCCGGCATGCGGGCTGCATCAGGGCGCGGTTAGCGCGGTGCGAAGCCAGCATTGGCCAATGCCTGGCCAACAGCCATTACGCCTGCTTGCATTTGGTATGCGCACTCTTCGCGCTGTTCATACTTCAAATGAGGCTCAACAAATGAAGCGAAGGTATCCAGCGTCGAGCGCTTTACGAATTGGGCCAACTGCATTGCGGATGCCTCGTCCATAGTGACGGTGATAGTGACTTGGTTTTCGCTCATATTGATCTTTCGTGTAACACCAGCGGCCGGCTGGTTACGGGCGCCACCAGGGCGCGATTTCCTCGACTTCAGTAGTTCACGTGGTGCATGGGAATCCCATGCTGCTTCAGGTTTTCTCTCCCGGCCTCGACGCTCAAGACCGGGATTCCCATTTTCTCAAGCTTCGCTGCGCGCACATCGGCTCCTGGTGCAACATCGGACAATGTGGTGCGGTTAAGCCTGCACCCACTTTCGTTCACGCCACCGATAAGGCGCCAGCCGTTCGCAAGTTGCACCAGGAAGGCATCACGCATCGGAATGGCTAACGTGCCTGTGAACTGGATACCAGACGCAGACTCGCCAGGATTGACCAAGGCCATCATTAGAAATCCATCGCTGTTTAGGGCGAGGTACTGGCCTGCAAATTCGGCTGCGTTCATGGATCAGTTCCTTTACATTCGGGCCGAAGCCAAATAAGCGATCAGTTTCGCCTCAATCATTTTTGCCTTCGCTGACTTACGCACGATCCGCTTAGTCTCCTGGCCACAGCACCGGCATTTCCAAACAGGACGGCTTACGATTTCTCCATCTACTTCGTCATAAGCATTCGTCTTGTCTGCCAAATCACCGCCGCAGATCGGGTTCTTGCACAGGCGGACGTGAGCGCGTGGCATGGTCAATTCCCTCAGTTAGACGCCAGCGAGCTTGGCGATACGCCGCAATTCAGAGTCGGACTTAAACGCCAGCGAGAAAAAGGTATCGCCTTTGTCAAACGCCTTCTTCTGGTTCATCGCCGCGTGCTCCAAGTGCGCGATGATCGCCCAAATCAGATTGCGTTTATTCTCGATGGTCATTTTTTTTGGCTCCTTTAGTGGCTGCGCAACTGCGCGTCCATGAGCACCATTATATACCCTCAATGAGGGTAGTCAAAATTTATTTTGCCTCGCGCTCCAAAATTTCACCGATGAACTTCCACGCCATATCAGACATACCACGCGATGAATCGCTAGGCGGCAAAAGCCAGTTATCCAGCGTCTTGCGGGGGACTGCGATGCGGGCCGCGAATTCGTCCCGAGTCATGCCCATGCGCTGCATGGCATCACGTAAAAAGTCCTGCTGATTAGACTTCTTCGTCATCAGAACACCCCTGCCGCTATCTTGCCAAGCCGTACCGGATCGGCATCAATGAGCAACTTCGTTGCCCGCAAGGTCTTCATCCCAAGAAGGACTTTAATGTGCTTGAGGTCTACCGGCCTATCACCAGTCGCCAATCGCACTCCAAATGTCCGGCGTGCTGACATTGCGCTTGCGCCGTCGATGCCGGCTTGCTGGTGCAACTTGCGGAATAGCTGACTCAGGCTATCGCAAGAGTAGCTGACAGCGCCGCTGCTGGTCGTCCGCTCGGTCAGCTTGTACGGTTCACCGTCATCCGTGAGGAACAGCGGCGCATCAGGGTCAAGGCCACGGTAGGCGGCCTTTTTCGTAGTGACGCGATGGCGATGCCCAATGCGGTGTGCCAGGTACTTGTCGATGGCTTCGACCACCTTTCTATTTGCCCAGTACAGTGGCCTCTCGCTACCGTTGTATGCGATATCTGGCGTCACTGCTGATTCATCGCGCACAGAGCCGTCAGCGTTCAAGTAAGCCTTGAGCGGGAAACGGGCCAACTCAGTCAGCATCATGCCGGTGCCGTAAGCACAAGTCAGTAGTGCCACATTACGTATGGGGAATTCGCCGCTGACGGCAGCCACCTTCAGCATATGCCTCAGTCGGTGATCCTCAATATAGGGAGCTTTTGCCATTAAATAAATTGCCGTTTTAGGTTTAATTCAGAGTTAGTTAGGGTGAGCATAACCTGAAATTGCACCAGCAATCAAGGCCACACATCACTTCTCGGAAAAACCTGTCGCGCCTATTTCCAAAACCGTCGCATTAATTTCAAAAAGGCACACCACCAGCGCCCGCCTGCAGCTGCTGGACGTGCCAGTGGCGCCGACCTGGTGCGCGCTCTCGCGCACCGGCCAGCTGGCCAGCAACGTGGATCTGCTTTGTGAATGTCGCCCTGGGCGGGCGCGTGGCCACCGGCCTGGCCGTCATCGAGCGCAGCGCTCGATCACCATCTGCAGCACGCCGCCGCTACCGGCGCCCACGGCGCTGGCCAGTTGGTCGACGGCGCTACCGGGTTTGTGAATGCGGCCGCTGCGCGCTGGGGGCGCTCTGGCGCCACCAGCGCCCGCCAGCGCCGCCCCGGCCTGCAGGTGGACACTTTCCCCCGCCTCAATGCGCCGCGCCCGCCTGCAGCTGCTGGACGTGTCAGCGGCGCCGACCTGGTGCGCGCTCTCGCGCACC
>NZ_JBNYXZ010000026.1:38969-58073 GCF_051380935.1 Janthinobacterium algoris
GGCCAGCTGGCCAGCATCATGGATCTGTTTTGTGAATGTCGTCCTGGGCGAGTCCGGTCCGGCCGTGTAGCCACCGGCCTGGCCGTCATCGAGCGCAGCGCTTGATCGCCAGCTGCAACACGCCGCAGCTGCCGGCGCCCACGGCGCTGGCCAGCTGGTCGACGGCACTACCTGATTTTGTGAATGCGGCCGCTGCGCGCCGGGGGCGCTCTGGCGCCACCAGCGCCCGCCAGCGCCGCCCCGGCCTGCAGGTGGACACTTTCCCCCGCCTCGATGCGCCGCGCCCGCCTGCAGCTGCTGGACGTGTCAGCGGCGCCGACCTGGTGCGCGCTCTCGCGCACCGGCCAGCTGGCCAGCATCATGGATCTGTTTTGTGAATGTCGTCCTGGGCGAGTCCGGTCCGGCCGTGTAGCCACCGGCCTGGCCGTCATCGAGCGCAGCGCTTGATCGCCAGCTGCAGCACGTCGCCGCTGCCGGCGCCCACGGCGCTGGCCAGCTGGTCGACGGCGCCACCTGAGTTTGTGAATGTGGGCGCTGCGCGCCGGGGTAAAAGCGTCAAGCTGCGCTGTGCCGGAAGAAATCGAGGGCGGTGGCGCCCCCCTGGTCCTGCAAAACCGGTTTTTCTAAGCATACCGATACGTCACCTGGATAGGCTGTGCCTCGAACCTGAGTCCGGGGGACTCAGGTTTGTGCCGGTAGCCCCCCGCCGCGGTAGCGGTGCGCGTAAGCGCAGGGGCGGTATCCCGGCACAGCACCTAGCCAGCCACAGACCGGCGAGAAGAGACGTTTTTTGGAATGTGTAGGAGGTGTGTGAGTTATAGAAAAAAACACGCCTAGAGGATTAGTCTAGGCGTTCGCATGATTCACACTATAGAGCGCGTCACAGTGCTATCAATCTGGTTGCTTCACAAGCGTTTGCGAATTCACCAAACTGGTTAAAACCTTATCAGACAGCGGCCGTACTACACAAGCCAACTTGGCCTCATAAGTACGCCAACTGCCATTGACGGGGGTAACATTAGTGAAAGTAACTTCCGTATTTTCCGGGAAAAACTTTCCACCATCTTTGACCATGGCCTCGGTAATTTGATCTACCGAAAACATGGACATAGGAATCAGAAAACGCCTTGAAAGCACACCTTTAACCCCTCTGGTCTCTTTCAAAACGACACTCTGCTCCGCCACCGTTCGTCCATCAGTTGCGTAGACAGTACGAATGCCTTCAACTGTGATAACGCCTTTGGCTGTTGCTGTAGATGCATTATTTTGTGCCATGATGATTCCCCTTAGAATTTAATAACTCAAAAGAGATAGCTAAAATACTGTATCCCGTTGGGATAGCAGTAGAACCACTATCCCAACTAGCGACAATCGCAAGTTGCCGATAGTATGCCTCAAGATCATAAAAAAAGCTCGCTAAGCGAGCTTTTTTTATGATCTTTCAATGTTGATTAATGCAATGTTGCCGCAGGTTTTTCCACCACATCAGGGGCGTATATTTTTACGTCACCAACCACATCCCGTAGCTCAGCACACAAAGCTTCAAGTTCCAGCGATGCAACCAAATTCCCTTCAACGGCAATCGGGCCATGTCCCACAGGAGTGAGTGCGCCAGGCGTTGTAAAAAATACGAATGGCACAAAGTAACCGTTCAGGCGATTGATGCTCAAGTGCATGACGCCTTCGGTATGCAGTAGATCGCTGATGCCTGCAAAAGTGATATGTTTTTTGTTCATGGCATGCATGTTGCTCTCCTAAATTTTGCTAAGTAAATGTGCATTGGTAATCCGATTCGGGTCTAAAAAATACTCTTTTCTATCGGTGTCCTTAACCAGCAATTTTTCACTGACACCAAGGACAAGGATGATTCGCTGCCCTCCGTTCATCGTGCCCCCACTATCAGGTATTACTATGTCTTGCATTCTTACAATGTATGTTCGATTGACAATGAAATCCGTTACCTGCATTCATACCTCTACCAGTTGAAAATCTTTAGCGCGCCAAAGTTTTGCGCGAAGCATTATTCGCTCATACCTTCCATAAACTCGAAGGAAATAAGCTTGTTCGCTCTGTCAATCACCAGGACAGTATCTTCACCGGCGATTTGCAGAAGCGCATCTTCAATGGTTTTCAAACTGTCATCCCGATCCTGGGCCAGCAATGGCCTGGACAAAATTCGCCGGGCTTCATCGGGCGAATCAGGATTCAGCACCAGTTTGTAGTTTGTTGCTTCCAGCAAATATTGCGTTGCCTGTTGGATGTTCTTCACATTGGCAGGAAAACGCATGATGACGCGCAGACGAAGATTATCAAACGGGGCCTTAGCCTTCACCGTTATCAGTTGCATTGGCGTCGTTGTCACTGGCTGTAGCCCGTCTTGCGCAACCAGGGGCTGCGCTGCATGGCAATAATTTGCAAAACCTAAAAGTACAACGAACACGGCCGACAAAGAAATTTTGATCATGGGTTGAACTCAATTATTCACGTAAAAAAACGAAGCCGACACTGCTAGCACTCCGGCAAAACCGAACGACAACCACAATGGCACATAACGCTTCACCTGCGCTGCCTTCCAGCGGTAGGCTGGCGCACAAGCAACTAGTAACACAACACAGTAGGGGCCGACTACGCCATTCATCATGCTGCCACGCCCCATAAGCACGAGAAGAATACCCCAGACACCAATAAATCCGCAGAGTGGTAACGTAATGAATTTACGAGCGTCAGTCTTACTCATTTCAAAGAAAGCAGCGTCGGTTTCATTGGTCAGTAGCAAAATCAAGCCAGTGGACATAACAACAACAATAGGCATTACGATATACATACCAAGAACGCTACTGACCACAATCGGCAAACTTGCCAGAACGAACGGAAATACACTCTGCCGGATTTTCTGTGGCAACCGTGCGTAACGTGTGATGCACCACTGTTCGCAAGTCAGAAAAATCGTGAGGATACGATCAACGGCGTTTGTAGTGCGCTTCATCAGCAGACTCCCAAGCGGTAATGTAAATATCATCCTCAACAAAAATCTTAATGGGCATACCTGGCGGGATGGTTTGGGTAGGAACAATGTTCAGATATTTTTCTGCGTAGCTTCGGCCAATATCCCTACTTTTCCCGGTAGCCTCTTTGACAAATGCATCACGCGATGAATTTGGTTCAGCCCCATATGAATTCATAGATGGACCCAAACCAATTAACGCATAGGCGCCAACACCCATGAATTGGGCAAGGAAATGGCGGTCAACCTCGCCCTTCAATGCTGCAACGCCTGCAGCATCCATCCCCGCAGTGTGTCGAAAATCAATCCTCTTGCCATCTGGTCGAATTAGCCACAACGGGGTAGAACCCATACGATTTTGAATAGATTCATTTACCCCCGTAGCTCGAAATGACTTGCCCGTAATCTTGGAACCGGCAGGAATAAGGACGTGCTCTAACGTGATGTCATACACAGGCCTGGCGATCACCCCCCACCAATTCCCCACATAATCACTTATCATTTCCATATCTGTTATGGCACTGATAATAGAGCCAGTAGGCAAGATGTGTTCACCTGGCTTTGGACCGGCATTGATCGGGTCACGAGCTGCCCGATTACTTGCAAGCTCACCAAATGAAGAATCTTGTGATGCTTGTGGTGCCGACTTAGATCCGTTTGTAGCTACAGCAATTCCACTTGGAGAACCACCAAAGGCCGCACCTGGGGAGACGCCAGCACGCGCCATAATTTCCGGGGGTAAAACTATGCCATTGGCCTTCGCACGGGCAAGCAATTCTTGCTTGCGTTGTTCAATTTGGCCCGGAACGGCGGCCAATTTGGCCATCTGCTCGTCTACACGACCAATTTCAGATTGACTACTATCAGGCGCAGAACCAGTTGGTCGACTGGTTCCCCGTGAGACTCCGCCCATACCGGCTCGGGCTGCGTCCAGTACCCGTTTCCGTTCTGCCAGATAGTAAGTATCGGCCACTTCGGCAGCTGTCTGCTTTGCCTTTTCATCAGGGGATGCAGGAACATTGTCTGCACCAGTAATATGCTCAAGCAAGCCGTTTTGCCGTTGCGTCGCATCTTCCGTATTCCTTGCTTCAGCGGTCTCGCCCGCAGCTTGACGCTGCTGCTGTGCAAAATCACTTAACCGGCCACCGGCACCCACTCGCTCCGGCGCCTCTTTATGCTCTTCGGCAGTTTCTTCCTTCACCTTCCTTGCATCCTGAGTGCGCATGTTTGCGACACTTTGAATAACCAGCCCGACAACGACAACCACAACTAAAGAGATCGCCACGATGCGACTTTTTTTTGTATGCCCTGTAGGAGCCTCATCAGGCGCTGCAGGTTTTTTTTCAGTATCTTCAGCCATTATTTCCCCGACGTGTAATTGTCACTTCGGAGTCGCCAGCGCGCAAAATGAATTTTGGATAGATGCCCGCGATCTTATATTCACGTTTTGCGGCATCGTAGGATTTTTCCAGAACTTCAGGCGTACCATCAATTTCAGCCAATACGGACATGATGCCGCGACTATCGGATTTAAGACGAATATAGGTAAATCGGCCATCATCCTGGACAGATTCGACTGCACTTGTAGCAAACCAACCCGCGCCGGTTGTCCAATCGTAATTGGAAAAAAGCGTAGCACGGTACGTCTTTACTGCCGCTTGAGCGATACGCTTTCCTTCAGCATTAGCCTGAGCATTGGCCTGCGCGGCTTCCACTGATGCCCGCGCAAGCTGCTGTTGCAAGACGGCCACCTTGGCGTCTTGCTCACTATCCTTGGTATCCCAATTGCCTTTCCGGATAAAATCCCCATTGGTCTTAATCATGATGCAGTGCGAGACCATGCCTTTAACACGCGTGACGTTGAACTCATAGGCATTCCCGCTATTGCCGATTGCCGTCACCGTCGTTTCAGCGCCTTCTGGCTCCTTCGTGGTAGGCTGCAAGAACACATGATTTTTGACAAAATCCTGCTGCCATAATTCCTTCGTACCCCAAATCACATCCAGTGCTTCTTCGGGCAAAGTGATGTGCGTCTGCTTGAACATCTGAGCGTCGATCTGAATAATATCTCCTGGCTTCCAAGAGTAGGTCTTGCAGCGATTCGAAGTAGCGTCAGCACCCATACTATTTCCACTAGCACCAAGCAAAAAGCAAGTTACCAGCAGAGGGGTTTTTAGTACATTGTTCATTTTCATTGGGCTCTCATTTGTTAGTGCAACTTTTTACATTCTTGATCACTGACAGCAGTACCATCATCACGAATCGTACTTCTGATAATTTCTTGGCCTAGTGGGTTGTACCGTAACTCTTCCCGGCGATTTACAATTTCTTCTTTAGGTCTAAATGTCCAAATTAAGGTAATGATTTTATTTTCACAACCTGTTATGCGCCCTGCTTTGTCCCTGGTCTGCTGAGTTGAAAATATCAAAGTATTGTATTGACTGCGGCTCTTACTTCCAGGAACTAAATCTTTGTCGATTGATTGCACATCACGAATGATGTTTGTAACTTGACCGCATTCTTTACACTCGACAAAATCAGCTGCCACTTTTGCTGCTTTTTCGTTGTCCATGAAATCTGTTTGCAGTTCAGGTGACATCATCAATTTTGCAAAACCATAATCCGTGCTGATAGTTTCTCGTCGTTTCGAATATCGCTTCTCGGCAAATTCGGACAGTTTAGATTCAACTGTTCTTTCAAAAAATTGAATTGGCTTTTCTGAATCCTCGTATTCAACCACATAAGTACCATTGGGTGACAACTTCACAAACTGGACACGAACATTTTCAGCAAAGCGTTTATCTGCCTTATACCATCCAAAAGCCATAAAACACGACAATGCAAGACTTACGACTGCCACATAAAACCATTTGTTGCCATCGGCTTTGGCCGCAGCGATAGTATTAGTCGAACGAGATTGCTTAAGTAGTTTTTGCGCATCCTGGGGAACCAACCCTCCAGGTTGAATAGGTCGTTTCTTCAAATTCATCATCAATTTCACTTAGAGTTAAAGCATTATTTTTGCGGCCATTCGTGCAGCGCCCTGCACCGCAGAACCCATACCGCCACCACCCGCACCGGAAACAATTGTTGCAGCAAATTTACCTGTACTGAACAATGAAAGTAAGCCAACCAACATAAAAGTAAGTACGCCGATAGTCTCAAACATAGACGTCATGGCGGGCATTTGGATGGGAGGTAAAGGCCCGATTGACATGGGAATCGGCAATCCAAAATACAAAGCTAAGGAGCAGCCCACAAGAACAACATTTAAGCGGGCAATGATGTAATAAATAATAAACCCGAAAAAAAATCTGAGCCATCCATCAAACAAGAAAGAAAGGCGCTCATATAAGAGGAATGGCACAAACATCAGTCCAATCAATTTTGCCAGGGTGAAGCCCCAAAATCCCCACATCACAGAAATATAGGAGAGCGCGCTGAGTAAAACCATGGCCACGGTCAATATGATGATATTCAAACCAACAACAAAAGCTTTTAACGGATTGAAAATCATCTTGCTAAATTCACCCATGGATATGCTTTTAAGAATATTGCCGATATACTGTGGCGCAAAAAAGGCATCCTTTGTGCCAATCATTCCATTCTGCAATGCTCCCGCAACACCTTCAGCGACTCCCCAACATGCATTTACCCAAGTGCTGAATGTGGTCATCAACACATTGACCATCAGAATAAGGATTACTTGGGTTATTACCTCTTCAACGCCCAATCCTCGCAGCGAGAATCTAAACATCGTCCACACAATTGTCAAAGTTACAAAAAGAATAAAAAGGGCTTGCACAAACCACTTGAATTCTGCATCTGCGATTGCGCCATCTGACAATCGCCCCACTCTTGCGATGAATCGCTCAAAACCCTGAATTACAGGGCCGCTGGCGCCTGGATCAGGCGCGGCGGCGAATGCACACGCGACTTGAAACAGATACAAAAAAATCCCCAACACAATGGCGATACGGATCTGTCTCGGAAGGTTATATATGCTCATTTTTACCGTAGGGTGAACGCAACTTAAGTACAGATTATAGAAAAATTAGTGAAATAATTCCATAATTATTTCACTAATTATTTGCGACATACTTTAGCGCGCCAAAGTTTTTATGGAATCATGTTTGCGCTAGCTCTTGGGGATTGCGCTTCGGCCCGCACCTTGCGCAGCCGCTCGATCTCCGCCTTACGATCACCCTCCCTTTCAGCCAGCTCCCGCAATTGCATTTCTTGTTGATTTTTCAGAATTGCTGCCTGGGTTTTCCCAAGGTCTTCTTGTTGCGCATAAGCAAGACTATTCTGCGCTGAGAGAAGCTGAATAGCGCCAACAGTGTTGTTATCTGCAAGGGTTGCCATTTGTTCGGCAACTGTATTGGCCTGGGTGGCGCGATCTTCCGCATTTTGTCGTGTCAATGCGACGTGCCGAATATCATCGGCAACACGCTCATATTGCATACGATCCAGCTGCGCACCACGCACCACGACTGATTCGTTAGAGTTCATGCCAATGCTTGTCAAATCCGCACTTATGCTTGCACTGGTGCGAGGCACGGAACCGATCGTCATCGTTGTAATATCCTCGGCATTTGTGTAATACGTCGCTGAGTGAGGATCTTGAGTATTCTGCTTATTGATGATCGACCGCCCAAAATCTCGCACATTATTAAGCAACTGCCGCTGTAGCCGTGACTGCACTTCTCGACGCAAATTTCCTGGGAGCTGCTGTAAGTTCTGCAGTTGCAATCGATAGTCTTTCAGCTGCTGCATAGTTCGGATGTTGGCATTGGCAATCTGCTCCAGCTGGTTCAACTCTTGAACAATAGCCTCCATCAGGCCCGCAGCGTCAAAAACGGCCCATTGTGCATGCGCCGGCACCGAAGTTGCCAAACCGGATAAAATTGCAATCGCTCCAGCCAATTTTCGAGGGGAAGTCAGGTAAGTTTTAAACATCGTATTTCCTTTCATTTTTGTGCCTGCTGAGTTAAAGAGATAATGTCATCTTCTGGATCACGAATAAGAACGGGCGTTAATTCTTGAATTGCTAATTTCATACCTATTTCAAAACCATGCTCCTTTATTAAAGCATCGCGCAATGATGCTTCACGAGGATGTGATGTATTTGCCACCCGCTGGGCTGGCTCAACATCGATAATGACAACCTTACTTATCCCCAATTCTGGCTGAATAATATACGCCTCCTTTTGTGGTGTTAAAGATCGAATTGCATCACACTCCCCTTTTGTTAAGAATGGAAATGCCTCTCGATACACCCTTGAGTCCATTTCAGGATCGGAAAAGAAGAAGAATGTGGTGGCCGCACTTCGCAATGCAGGCCACCCCTCCAACTTCATTAACTCAACCGGAGATTGCGTCCATAATTGAACCATTGCAAACCACTTACCCCACGTTCTAACCCATGTCACAAGCTTTTCAGGAAAGCCTGGAAGGGAGAGCGGTAAGTGACACTCATCAATATCCAACACTTTCGGCACGTGCCTGAGTGCTTCACTTTCAAATGAGCTTGTAATGCGGTAAATAATGTCAGCCAAAACTGGCTTCAAAAGTTTTGGCTTATCTTTCAATGCCTGTAAATTAAATACACCAACCTTTTTATCCAATTTCCCAATTGCGTCAATTTCATTGTCGAATAAGTACGCATACCATCCGGCACCACTAGATGCCACTCCTGGATCAGCATGTATCCAGCGAGCAAATTTGACCTTTAATTTTTCCGGCATATGATGAATAAGCGAAGAAAGCGTTTGCATGTGTACAGGCAAGCGCATGGTGCTATCGATGGCGCGATCTAATGGCCCCTGCTCATCTTCCGTAATGGATTGATAAGCCGCCGCATCATTTGCTTCCAAGAACAATTGGAGTAAATTGGATAGATGAATTTTGAAAGCGACATCATCCGGCCCCTTGCAGCTGGCGAATGGATTGGAGCCTGTCTCTGATCCCTCACTTGCTCTAAAAATCCCTCCATCCTTGCCAAAAATTCCTGCGATTGGCTCTGTACCAGGATCGATATCAACGGCGCGATACAATCCGCCATACTTTTGCTGATGTGTAGCAAAAGTGTTCTTCAAGAATGTCTTACCCTTGCGGATAGGACCAATGCCAATAACCATTGCCCGGCCGTTAACATACGGGCTGTAGTAGAACGGCGTGCCGTCCTTTGACTGCAGAACATAAGCCGCCTCTTCGTTGCCCATATCGGCAATGACATTTTGCCCCATCGAGGACTGACATAAAAATGAAGCGGCTGCATGCTGAGACGATGTTAGATATAGATCCCGCTGGCTCATGCGCCCTTGGCCAGGCTGAAGTGCAGCAAATGCGCTCTGGATCGATACACTTTCCCAAGTGATATTGATGTTCGCATTGCCAAGAGCCCCGCTCATAGCCAATGCTGTATTGCGAATTTCCGCAGGTTTTTCACCAAACACTACGACAACGGAATTGCCGATTCCCCATGCATCAGGAATACTTTCGGCTATCCCCAATTCCTCAAGCTTGGCCTTAATTGCCGGCTTCATTCCAGCATCACGCTCTAGAGCACTTTGGTTCTCGTCACCCTTCATGATCTTAAAAAAACTCAAAGATGATCGCTCTAACTCGTTGGTTTTGCTCGAAAAGAGGCTCTGTTTGTTAAATTCCGAAAGAGGGCGCCAGCGTGTCATCAAGATGAAATTACCACTCATGCGCATAGGTGACTTCTCGTGCGCCGCCCAAAGACCTGGCTGCATCTTGCCGCGGGCCTGTGCGAAGCGCCGGACTGATCCGATTTTTGCATACCGCGTTGTCACGCCAGCAAACTTCATCACTTCCATCTGATCGACCTGGACATTCGTTATGTCGCCAGACGAAACATAGATATCAAGATCCTCTTCGGGAATAGCTTCTACCAACCCGCGTTCCAATGCTGCCGGGTCCATTCCGCCGAGGAATTTCATGTGCGCCCAAATTTCCTGCATCGAGAGCTGTCGTGCGCCAAAAAGACCACCCCATTTCGCAACCACCTCACTTATCGCACCTTGAAGTTGAGCTCCCATGCGATCAAGTTGTTCCATTTCAATCAAAAACATTTTGTTGGGAGAAATGGAATTTTTCAAAATCAAACGACTTTTTTTATCAAAAATAGCTGTACCCAAATTCTTCAAGGTAGAAGCTAAATTAGGCTTATTTAAATTATCGTCTGGATCTATTTCGAAGTAATGAATGATCCTCGACGTTGAGAGTGTCTTACTGTTTAGGTAATCCATCCTACTCTTAGAGAGAGTGTCGGAAACTGGATCAATACGTGGACGCAATTGAATCTGCGCACCATCAAAACGCGTGAAGTATTCGGTAATAGTGATGCTTCTATGCAATTTATTATAAATACTTTGAGATATTGCACATAAAGCCGCATGATCTTCATGACTGAAGCCGCCTGGATCGCGGCCGGTTAATTCGACAGCACCAATAAGTGCAGAATTTTTTGTAAGTGCCAATAGATTATTGAATGGCTCAATAATCCCGAAAAATTCAGCTGCGGCTTCTAACTGTTCTGACACAACAATCTCCAAAAAATAAAATCGGGTAAATCTTTAGCGTGCCAAAGATTTACCCGAGTGATGATGCACATGAAGAGGAGGGCAGGGCGCTTACTAGCCTCCGAAAGACGCCACCCACGTACTAACGTTGATCACGACAAGCCCTGCGGTCACAACGCGAACCAGCGGGCCGATAATGCCGTCCTTCGGCGCATACGACCAAGCCAGGAACGCCAGAATGATTGCGACAACAACCGCTGCAATGCCGAATGGCCCGCCGACGAAATCGATGAAGTTTTGAATCCACGTCCGCATCAGTCCGAACGCCGACCCACCACCATTACCGATCGAAGGTGGGCCAGCGTATGCGCAGCTACTGAACCCGGCAAGCATAGCCAGGAGCAAATTTGCAGCAACCGTTTTTCTAGCTGCCTCGACTTTTTTAATTTTTTGAAACATGATCATCCCTTTTTGTTAATGAAATAAATCTTCCTGCCCTTGTTGATACCTCCAGACCATTTATCCTTCCGCTTGTTTAAAGCGGCATCGATCCAACCCTGCATAGCGGTAGGATCGTCCCGATGAATGGTGTACATCGAAGTAAAATAGATGGTCCCAAACAAAACACCCGTGTACCAGGGCAGCATGAGTGTGAAAGCAATACTCAGCGCCGCGCCACCATAAAAAATCTTGGTAGGCAGCCCATAAGCCATGTCCTCGTCATTCATGACCGAAACGTTTCTTAACGAATCAGTCGAAAGCCCCTGCTGATCCTCATCAACGTTAGTTGCCTTAATCGCCATAATTTTCTGTCAAGTCAGTTTCAACAATTGTTTTAGGGCAACAGTGTATCCCATGGGAACTATTTTTTGGACTCATTCTAGCAGATCAATAGTTATTTGCATAAAGAAATGGTGAGTTAATTATGCAAGTAAGTTAGACTTTCGTATCTCCACCATGTATAAAAGCAAGTTCATGACACGCCGAAGAAAAGTAGAAAAAAGTGAAACAGAAATTATGAGCAGGAACCACTCAAAAGTTGTTAGATCGTGGTCGACCACTCACTATCTTTCCGAGGAGCTAGAACAGGTTGCGAAGGACATAAAGTCAGCTAGCGGCGTTCACTGCGACCGCTCAAAGCTTCTGAACGCATTCACGGAGCTATTGATAGAGAATCGGCAAAATTTGACTCTGCCGAGCATCGTAGATGCGAGGACGTTGAAGGACGAATTGACGTTGATGATGAAGCGCGCGCCAAAGCCTCCACTTTAGCGCGCCAAACTTTTACCTGTTAGTGTTCAAGAATACCGTTGTTCCGTGCATGCTCGTAGAGGTACGGAGGTGTCGTCTCGTCAAACATTTTCTTGTGCACTCCCGCCTGATAGTCCCACTCAAATAACGAAACCAAAGCTCCGTTTTGAATTTCAGACACGCCGACGATACGTTGCCCGTGTCTATGTGTATTTTTTGCTTGGATGATTAAGTTGAAGTTCTCATAAATTTCGTATTTGATAGCATCGTATGGAATACGTGTGTCGGTTGAGAGGAGCATGTTTATAAGCCGTCTAAGCGCTTTTTCAGGGCTATTGGCATGGATGGTAGACAATACGCCCTCGTGGCCCGTATTAAGGGCTAGCATCAACGCTGTGGCGGCTTTAGGTTCCCGCACTTCACCCACAACGACGACGGCCAGCTCTTGTCGCAAAGTGTTCACCAGCAAACTTTCCATAGTAACAATGTCTTTGCCATCTGCTTCCTTGATAGATTTTTTAGCCGCTTCCATCATGACGATGTTGGGTTTTGAAATTTCAAGTTCAGCGGTATCTTCAATCACACCTATCCGGTCTCTGTCATCAGTTAAATTGGCCAGCGCATTAAGCAGGGTTGTTTTGCCGCTACCTGTTGCGCCACTGATTAAACAGGTGTACTTAGATTTGACCGCAAGCTGAAAGAATTCCAACATTTCTTGACTGAGCGCACCTTTCCCAACTAAGTCGGGTAGTGTGTACCTGACTTTAGGGAAAATTCGAATCGTCATGTTAGAGCCACGATGCGCTGTTGGATACAAGACAGCGTTGACTCGTGAGCCATCGGCCAGGCGCGCATCAGCAACTGGCGCTAAAGTCGCATCTATCGTCTGGCCGAGTCCATGAATCACCTGCGTGATACACGAGACAAGATTTTGCTCGCTTCCGAATGTGGCGTCGGTGGATTCCCACTTTCCTGACTTTCGGACCAGTATGCAATCGAAGCGATTGATTGCTATGGATGTAACCGTAGGATCTTTAAAGAAGTGCTGTATCGGCTGGATATAGTGCATAACCAAATTCCAGGACACACTACTTTTCTTATCTTTTTGATCAATCATTCTTGGCTTCCTCATGTGGAATTTTCACATCCACTTCTATATCTCGATTCGGTACAGTGTCGCCAGTCGAACTTTTCAAGTTCGGATTGGCGCGCATCTTCGGTTTTACGGCGGAATCAAAACGATTCGGCATTGTCTGCTCACCAGGGCCAGCCTCATCACCCGATGAATCGACCTCTTCAATCTGATCTTGCTCCGGCACCGTTTTTTTCTCCCACGGACATACCGATATGTCCACCGTTACCCAGCTGGTGAACATCACACGTGGCGAGCCACTTGGGACAAATAGAACTGAAACCATTGGACTCAAGTTCAAAAAGACATTCCTATGGAACATCGGAACTTCCTGTTTACTAAATGCACGCGTTTTATCCCATACTTCACCACCATAGGTATTCACCTTCGTTTTTTCATTATTGGCAACTCTGATAAATTTGGTTCCCGATATGGTTTCCCCCCATTTAGCCGTTATATCATCGCCAGCTTTATAGAGTGTTTTGATTTGGCAATTCACCTCAAAGCTCTTTGCCAAAGCCGCGCCATTAATTGTTTTATCTTCTAGATTTTGCAAATCGCTGATTGCTTGAGTAGCCAATAACAGGTTGACTCTAAACCCGGCAACGGTAGCCATACCATCTACAATTTCATTAGAAATCACAAATCGAATTTCATCAAAGAAACAGGTAACGTGCGTAGTACGCTGTGTAGACAACCGAATAACTTCCTGCATTAATTCGGAAATATATGTCCTCGTAGCGCGTTTTACAACGCCATCGGTAAGCGACCCTTTTACATAAACCACTGCATTGTTCAAAAGTGACTCTTCGATAGAGTGGCCTTTACGCTTTTTATTCGCTGTAAAAGTTGAAATTTGCGCCCACTCTTTGAGCCCGTCTCGTAATTCTGAAAGATCACCTTTCCCGATTACCTTGCCGCACGCTTCGAGCATGTCAGCAATCTTACCTTCTGGACAAGCTCTCAACAAATCATCAACAATGCCACGTTCCTTTGATTTATAAACGTCGGCGTTGGTGCCGCCCGGCTCAAGTCCAAATGTCGATAATATTCGGCTGCGGCGATCCCGTAGAACACCCCCCTTAAATGGATGCCAATAACCACGGCCGTCAGGGTTCAAATCCAGATATATAAATGGCCTTCCCTGACGCCTTGCCTCCTTCTCCATGATATAGGGTATATATTTATCACCCTTTGGATCAACCATCCATGCAGAATTTCCGAAACGAATAGACTGCTGCAAAATAATGCCAGCAGATACCCCCTTGCCGAACCGCGTAGGGCCGATAATTCCGGTATGGGTTTCTTCAAATGTCTTTCTATCGATGTATATTGGCAGATTCTGCTCATCCAATCCCATGAAATAAAAATCATCCTTATAGTAAATCTCTGGATCAAATGATTTCGACTCATATTTTTCAGCTTCTTCACGAGCATCCGAATATGAGTCTTCATGTTGATTAACACGCAAGCCACGGCGAAGATTGCTTATATACGGCAACAAATATCGATGCCATATGAAATTCTGCGCAACACCAGCTACTACCGCAGCTACTGGTAACGTCCAATATTTCCAGAACATCTCTGCTACCCAATCAAGAAATAATCGAGACGTATCATGACTATTTCCGGACGAAAGTAAACCGAATACTAAATATAAAAGTACCGGTGCCAACAGAACAAAAATCCCCAACCATGCAAGGCAAAGTTTTCTCGTCCAAATGAGAACAACATCAGAAAATTCATGATTTTCCTTATCAAACTCCAAAGGCAAAACATGAATTGTACATAGAATATAAACGACTACAGACAGCCAAATCCACCAAGATGGATCAGTCCAAGCCATTATCTTATCAAGATAAGAAAATGCCATGAAAGACAAATTCTTTAACATAAAATTTCCTCAAAAATTTAGGAGCAATAAATAGGATCTAGCAATATTTCGTAGATATTTATTTCCGCTGATTGGCCAATTCCTGCAATACCTCAAGCTTCTTGAGAGAGCTGCTTACATCCTTACGCAAAGCTTTTTCAAGTGCCTCATTTGGATCATAACTAACACCTAAGCCCTTTGCTTTTTTACGCACCTCATCGACCAAATCATGCAATTCACGCGTAATCTTGAAGGTAAATGTAAGTGTCTCTTTTTTGCTAACAATCGCCATTTTCAACTTCCTTTAGTAATTTACTGAGAAGCTTTCCTTTGTCAGGTAATCTACGAACATACCCCATTCCTTTTGGAATTTTTGGTATGTCGCCTACACCCGTCCGGGTCCACTCTGCCTTTATTAAATCTGAAAATTTCTTTACTTGTTCTCGAACCCCACCGAAGCCTGGGCTACGCCATATTGTATCAATCAATGTCTCCAAATGTTGAGTATGATGACGTCTAATTGAAAGTACAATTGAGTCTCGTAAGTCATCATATTGACGTGATGTGTAACGCCAAGTCCACGATGATTCTGAGTTGCCGGCTCTGATGTGTCTTACCAGTTCATAGCCACCAAATTCAATGCGTTTCTCAGTTGGGTTTAGCCACTTTTCATTACCTTGATGATGAGTAGGCCAGTTACCCGGGGTCAATAAAAGTATCCATGTACATTGCTGAATTCCGCCCGGAAAATACAGGAGCAGACGCGAACTCGCGTACCCTTTCTTCCGTTGTCGATGTGCAGTCAATTTGTTATCAAATGCACAGTAATTTAGATGTAATTTTGCAGAAAAATAGCCTACTTTGTTGATCGGAATCTGACCAAAAACATATCGATCGTATCCTAGACCAACTAGATCAGACACTCTTTGCATGAACACTGCTTTTTTGGTAATGATGAACGGATCTATGCTTAATTTTTTCATTCGGTTTGAAACCTAATATATAGAGAACCTAAGTTCTTGCAACTTAAAATAATAAGATTCCAGTATAACGGAACCCCTATGCTAAGATCAACCTAACGCCAGGGGTTCGTCACCCCCATTTGTATAACGTACATTCGGGGGCGCCAACCCCCGACCGTTATGCGCACAGGAAGCGGATGCTTCCGTACCCCACGTCGCCAACGTGGGCTACACCGATGAAGCGTGGTGCTTGTAACTAAGCTCGCCATGCTACAACGAGCGCTGGGGGGTGTAATTCCCCCCTTCGACTCACTCTATGGAATCAATCAATATTGGGCGACACGGACACGGACACCCTGGTGACAGGTGCATAGTTCCGGCCATTAACGAAGTGGTGTAAATCCACGGTTGGGGGTGCTCGCAAGGGTATTACCAACACCGAACGTGTGGGCTTCAGTACCGGCGTAATCCGGTAAGGGCATCGGGAGAAATCTTGGTTGCCTGGTACTTGGTGGCGCAAGCTGTCAAGATCGATGCATAGCTTAAGCATGTAGTTGTAACCCCGTCGATAGGCGAGGGTGCATTTCGGTAAGTAGCACGAAGGGATTGCTGCGGCTTCAGTCCGTATGTAAATCAGAAGGTGGAAGTTTGGCAAGTGAGTAGGGGAGCCTTTTTGGAATCTTTTGCCCCCGAAATCGAATTCCGCAAGGAATAGAAAGTCGAAAGACTAGCTTGTGAAATGAGCCTGGTTTCGTCGTGTTATGACGTTGATGGCTAACGTGGGAATCTCCGACTGTCAGACTGGTTGGCACCAGTTGTAGTTGATAAGGGAGAGAGAGACTAGCTAAGTAGTGTTTGAAAGTAGCGGCTCACTGATTACGGGTCGATATGAGTAACGAAAGGCTAGGTCGGTGGTATTTGTGCGCAGAACCAGGCTTGACAGCCTGGGACGCGTTGTATGGCGTAGTGCAGCATCTTGACCGATGTTGGTGGGGGGCTTGGCGGCCCCCCACACTTATTCAGAGTAGCGCTTAGGCGAAACTCTTTCCCGTTCGTGAATGTTGAACGGTTTTAAAACCAAAGGCTGTTTCAAGAAATTGAAACGTAGTTGCCGGATATAGCAGAGGAGGTTAGCAGTGCGTATTAACGATGCAAGGCCACCACTATGCCGGTTGTGGCCGCATTAAAATCTACATGCTCCTTTGTATTTCGTGGAGCATTAAGCAATAAGTTTATTTATTGCTGGCCACAATTTACCGTGGAATTTATTAGAGCGTTTTCGCTAGGCAACCAACGCCTGCATCTAAATAATGCAAATGTGGGTTTAAATGAAATGAAACAAATCAAACTTAACTTTAATATGGAAACCATATGACTGACGAAAATGAAAACGAGTTCTTAACTTCGCAAAGCACCTCTTCTTTGTCAAATGAAGGTTATGAGAAAGAATCAATTTACAAATTTGATGGGGTAGAGTTTATTAAACTCGATATCAACAAAGATGTAATTAAGGTTCCAATCACGCGTGAAGCTGATATGGCTTTGAAAGAAATTCGGAAAGTGGTATCTGCCGATATGGCAACACGACCGGATCTTTCCATCGTCGCATCAGCAGTTCTTATTCACGCGCTTAATCTTGACAACTTGTCGAGCATCGTTCGTTCTTACGGTGCAAGAGTGTATCAAGTTGAAGAGTAGTAGTGATTTACTCTTAATCCATGAGGCCATGTTTTATAAATTTAGGTCTGCAGTAGAAAGTTGGGTTAAGAGTGTAGTAGAGTAAAGGTAGTGTTTTTTAACGCTGTCTGTGTATGGATCGGGATTTCCCGGTCCATACAACTGATTGCCTTCCAAGCTGATGCTTGGAAGGCAGTCTTTCCTTACTGATAGGACTATTGTTATGATCCATCCACCTGGTATAATTTTGATTTTATTGAAGGAACAACCGGAGTATCTTCTTTTTGCAATTCTTGCTTCATTCATTTTCTCCACGTTGGTAGTGGCCGGAATATCATATTTTATTAAGTTCAAACAGCGTAGTAAGTTGGCGAAGTTGAATAGTAAGTATGTATCATCCAGGTTGACCGAGAGAAAAAACAAGATCCTCTGAGTTCCATGTTTCAATGTAGAGCATTCGTCGGAGGGGCAACTATAGCTCCTCCCTCGATAACATTTTTTACATAAAATCGGTACTGCTGTCGTGACGATACGTTGTAAAAAAAAATTTCACTAAAAAACTATCGAAATCTGTTGACTTCGCTATGCAATCATGTTCTAGTTACGCCGTGGTCTTCCGACAATCCTGCTACTGGTGGGGTCGATAGACCACCACCTGTAGCTCCCTTACAGGAGTTTTAAAATGCTTAACGAAAATACTAACGCTCGTATCGCTTTGTTCAACCGCCGCCCGCAGCAAGACGATAAGGAAGGTGTTTCCTATCCCTTGATGTTCGGCAGCATTGAAAATCGCGATTTCAAGATTAACGTTTCGGCTTTTCTGAAAACGAACAGCAGTACCCAGGCAAAGTTTCTCAGCCTGAGTATCCGGAACGAGAACGATGAACAGACTTTTTCGGGTACTTTGCACAGGAATAACAAACCTGGCAAAGAAGATACATACTACGGTTATATCTCGGAACAATTCGTCAATATCGAAAACGGCGAAAACGTCTACTCGACAAGTGAATGGCAACTGGGTATCGAAGCCAAGATTCTTGTTTCGGAAGGTACTGGTACGAAGTATATTGGCGGCAAGGTTTATCCGAAACGCGCCAAAACTGCTTCTGCTGCAACTTCCGAAAAGCCTGCTGCGGAAGAAATTGCGTTTTGATGTTTTAAAAAGGTGGCCTTTATAGGCAAACTCTCTGAAGCCAAAATCCTGAAAAGGATTTTGGCTTTATCTTTTTCTACGATACCTACGGCCGTTTCGATACGCCGCGCCGACCTGGTGCGCGCTTTCGCGCACCTGCCAGCTGGCCAGCACCATTGATCTGTTTTGTGAATGTCGCCCTGGACGGGCGCGTGGCCACCGGCCTGGCCGTCATCGAGCGGGGCTCGATCACCAGCTGCAGCACGCCGCCGCTGCCGGCGCCCACGGCGCTGGCCAGCTGGTCGACGGCGCCACCCGATTTGTGAATGCGGCCGCTGCGCGCTGGTGGCGCTCACGCGCCACCAGCGCCCGCCAGCGCCGCCCCGCCCTGCAGGTTAACCTTTCCCCCGCCTCGATGCGCCGCGCCCGCCTGCAGCTGCTGGACGTGCCAGCGGCGCCGACCTGGTGCGCGCTCTCGCGCACCGGCCAGCTCGCCAGCACCATGGATCTGTTTGTGAATTTGCCG
>NZ_JBNYXZ010000026.1:58173-73922 GCF_051380935.1 Janthinobacterium algoris
GCCCACAGCGCTGGCCAGCTGGTCGACGGCGCCACCCGATTTGTGAATGCGGCCGCTGCGCGCTGGTGGCGCTCACGCGCCACCAGCGCCCGCCAGCGCCGCCCCGCCCTGCAGGTTGACACTTTCCACCGCCTCGATGCGCCGCGCCCGCCTGCAGCTGCTGGACGTGTCAGCGGCGCCGACCTGGTGCGCGCTCCCGCGCACCGGCCAGCTGGCCAGCACCGGGGATCTGTTTTGTAAATGTCGCCCTGGGCGGGCGCGTGGCCACCGGCCTGGCCGTCATCAAGCGCAGCGCTCGATCGCCAGCTGCAGCACGTCGCCGCTGCCGGCGCCCACGGCGCTGGTCAGCTGGTCGACGGCGCTACCCGATTTGTGAATGCGGCCGCTGCGCGCCGGGGGCGCTCACGCGCCACCAGCGCCCGCCAGCGCCGCCCCGCCCTGCAGGTTGACACTTTCCACCGCCTCGATGCGCCGGGCCCGCCTGCAGCTGCTGGACGTGCCTGCGGCGCCGACCTGGTGCGCGTTCCCGCGCACCGGCCAGCTCGCCAGCTGGCCAGCACCGTGGAAATAACAAAGCGCTCCATGGGAGCGCTTTGGATTAAGCAATACGCAACTATTTGACCTGACTGCTGCGCGCAAGCATTTGGGCCAGCAATTTCTCGTTTTGAGTTTCGGCCAGACTACAACGAAGCTTGGTGCGGTTTGGCGAGTCGTTCGATACAGCTTCGATCATCTTCTTCTTTGCTGTGTCACACGCATCAAAGCTTTCATAAGCGTGCATCGGCATGAGGAAAGAACCACTGTCAACAACATTACCCCAAGCAATCACAGCATAGAGAATGGTAGCTTCTGCACGGGGTCTAGCGTCGACCGTAGGCTCTGCGGATTGAACTGGTGGAAAGATGCTGCAGAGTACAACCACGGGCCAGAAAGGGAAATTTTTAGATTTCATATAGAAGGTTCGTTGATGCCTTGCTGAACCAATGTTGCAAGGCGAGACAGGTCTTTCAGCATTACCGATGTCAGTTAATGCGTTTAAGCACAATCTCATACTGGCCACTGGTAGTGGCGAAAGATTTCCCCGCTGGCAAATTAATCACCTGACGACCTGATTGGCCTGTAACTGACGGCAGATCGACTTCACAAGCACCTGAACGCAGCTTTCCCATCTTCTCCAGCTGGTCAAGTTGCCACTGGAATTCCACTGTGTCCGAGGACAGGTTTTCGTCGGGAGTCAGATAAATCGCCTTTCCGGTCTGTAAGGTCGCCGTGGTCATACTGGCTGCTGTACTCGATGGATCGCAACCAACAACATAAACTTGCGACTCCATCGAAGACACTGACGCCATGCTACCCGGCATAGCAGCGATAGGACCTTGAACAAGAATAGATGTGCTAGTTTTTATTGTCACTTCGTAATCGCGGGGCTTTACATTTGTGTCGCCAGCAAAGGCGCTCGCAGCGACAAAAGACAAAAACAGGCAGGTGTAGATTTTCGTTTTCATTTTCATTCTCAAATTTTCATCAGGCTAGCCCAACGCTGGCCCCTCTCAATGCCTCATGCCGCATCAAGTGCGGCATGAAGTACAGCTTCAAAGGCAGTTAGGAGTTCCCGTTCCGGCCTAATTTACGCAGTAAATTCGACCGGCGCCGAGCGGTAGCGCTGGCCAAGGTGCACCACTTGCATCAGCGCTCGTATTCGTCGTATCCATCACCACAACCACGCGAACCACCGTATCTCTTGCAGGCGGGTTCCTGCATGAGAGCTTCCAGCCTACTAATCTCGTCCTGGTATGCACGAACAGACGATTGAGCATCTTCATAATCGTCCATTTGCGCAGCGCAGAATTCAGCATGCATCTGCCCATTCATCTGCAGGCATCGACCAATAGCAATCCTCGCGGCCTCTTGCGATGCAACCTGCTCCGCCAACACCGAAGTTAGCCTATCAACCTCTTCACGGATTTCTTCATGGCTTCCATAAAATGGCCTAATGGACGTGTCTTCTTTGTAATTTCCTTTATTTTGATCTGAGCATATTTCCTTGTAGATTCTTCGGAAGGGTTGGCACAACTTGCACGGCCTTGGCAGCGAACAGAAAACAAAGGGGTTGCTAATAAGGCTATTGAACTTCTGCGCCATTGCAACATTTGGCCCCAAAGCTGAAGACAATCCAAAAAGCATTGTTGCAAAAAAAACCTTCTTTGGAATGAGCATAGTATTTTTTCAATGTTATAAAAATCATCAGTACCAGATACTAGGCGGTCATTTTAAGTATACTTAAATTACCCCTATCAAATCCGCTTAGGTATTTTAAAAAAGACGATCTTAAATAGCCCATACATAATGACCTACTTAAAATAGCCATTTCAATGCCCAATAAGCAATATTACCTTACAGACAACAATTCACGTTCAAGACTTGCAATATTGCCTTTTACTCTATTTATGACATCAGGCTCGCTTTTTTTTAAAATCTTTTCGGCCAAAAGTTTTTTTTCGGAATTCAATTCGTCCAACAAAATATTCCGCCTATCAATGTCTCTTTCTTTTTGCGTTTTAGAATCAACAACCGGAAATTTATCATTTCTTTTTGAAACAGCAACAATTTTCTTTTTGTCGACAACTTTTGAAATGTTCAGCATACTCAATTCCTTTTCGTCTTCCATTTTTTCATTATCAGAAACCGAATCTTTTGGGGAAATATTTGTAAATGTCACATGCCCGCTTATTGGATCAGTACGCTTAAATATTTCTGCACCACAGGAAAATGGAAAACACAAAAACAATACATAAATAATTTTCATAATAAATCACCAAAACAATTCATCAACATAGCGCTGTTTTTTAATGTCTTTATTCGTCACATCAAAATTCACGCATGCGGCATTCTTATCCAATTCACCCCGATTAACCGCCCGCCGCGCCATACGGGTTCGCTTGCTTTTTGACAAGACCCCCTGACTTTTATGACCGCGCTTCGTACGGAACAGCCAATAGCATATTCCGGCAATAATCATTATTGTGATGAGTCCACTTACATCTACAATTTTCAAAGCCAATGGTGCCAAAATCACAACCGCCAGAAATTTAAAAATTACAGATAACATAAATCCTCCTGAAAGTTTAGCGCGCTAAAGTATCCTCACTTTTTAGCGCGGATTGCCGCCTTAACAATATTTTGCACATAACCATGAGAAAATCCCGTAGTGAAATTTCCACTATAGTAGCAAGATAAGGCGTACTGAATATTTTCTTGCTCAGACCCTTTCATGCGAGCACTCGCTCTTTCAAAACATTCTTTCAGTATTTTTGAACCTGCCCCCATATTAACACAAGGATCAAATACGGTCTCTATCGTCAGATCGTATTTTTCAAAGTTATAACGATTTACCTGCGTAATTCCGGCGCTAAAATTTATACCTCTTTTCAAAAGCATTTGAACAGTCGAAACCGCCTCAGATAGTGTTTTTGGTTGCTTGGTCAAATGACCGCCAACAATACCTATCGCGTAAGGATTGAAAGAAGACTCAACACTCACAAGGTAGTGAAGAGTCTTATGATTAACAGCTGGCGCGCATCTCAACGCCATTTGCTCAAACTCAATATGATCCAAAATACTTCCCTTAAAAAAAGCCGCACGATAAATCGAAACGGCTTTTATAAAAATCACAGTTCTTACAGACTAGGATTGCAACCGTGAATCATTTTTGTATTTATTTTGCCAGTCGTAAATGACCAGTTTTTTTCAATCGGCGTACCATCGACCGAACCCGAAAAGTGAACAGCATATGTAGTGTCCAACTTCAACGGCTTGTATGACATAATATAAGCCGAATTGGCACGGGCCTGACTTGGGTTAACGTCGGTGGCAGCTGTAGACAACTGAACGCTTACAGAAGATCCAGTGGCGCTCTCCGTCAATGTAAAGGCCGTCGTATTCAAGACCAATCCATTTCGTACCTGTATTGAAACAGGGTAGCCAGCGCACGTGCCAGCATTGACTGGAATAGGATTTGGCGTTTCGCCAGCAAAGCCATACATTACGTTCACAGCCTGATCTTGAGGCCATATACCAATCCACGTCTTGGACGGCAATTGCACTTTTTGAGATTGCGCGACAGCTAAATTAAATACAAATGTGTGATTTACGCCTCCCTCTCCTGGGAAACGCGCACTGACATCTGCGATGCCAATATCACGGCTGCCATCGAGCAAGCCAAACCGATGATATGGCCCCGACATTAAAGCATCGATAGCCACACTACCCGGATCGCTTTGCGTTCCATCAACAGAGATAAAAGTTATAATTACTTCACCAGTCGAAGATGCCGCATAGCCTGCATACGCTATACGATCCGCTGGATTTACGCCAGTATAACCGGGCTTGCTTGCGTCTTCGATATGCCCGACCGTTGTAAAATCCAGCGCTCCCCAGCGAGCTGACACATACTGAGCATGATTGTTGGCTGCAATATCCAACTTCGCATTTTGGCTAAATAAGCCCACGCCATACGCTGAGCGAACTTTGTTTAGCGTCGAGAACGCTGATGCCATGCCGGAACCTGGACCATACAAAGCATCGTTCACCGCCAGTTGAAGAACATTTTCGTCAACTGGCGGCACTACTGGCGGCACTACCACAACAGGAGGAACCACAGGATTCACCGGACCGACCTCACCACCGCCGCCGCCGCCGCCGCCGCCGCCGCCGCCGCATGCAGTCAGAAAAGCAGCGGTGGTAAGGATCACACTTGCACGAAGATTGATTTTCATTTTTTTCCTCTAATGATTTATAAATTTGTTGCCACAGATAAACATTATACACAATAAGTTGAGTGTATCAACTTATTTTTTAATCGTTTTTCCATGATTTTGCCAAATAATCAATCACCTCGCCCAGGCTTCCCAAACCAATTTCTTGCTTGATGATTTGAAGAGTGGCTTTTGTATCTTCGGTAACAAATGTCTTGATTTCTAAAAGTCCAGCATCAATCTTTTGTTGACGAATTTTCTTTGCTGACCGCCGCTCAATCTCGGATCGAGTATCACCACTTGGTACGGGGCCACGCTTAGCTTTACTCAAAGAATCCTCATGTTTTTTATAAGACATTATTTCCTCACTTGTCTATCTTTATAACATAAAAAGTTTACGCCATCAAATTAGGTACTGATTTAAATAAAGACCACATCAGTATTCAATACATGGAGAATTGAAGTCCCGTACACCCCCTGAGCAATCACAAGTTCCAACATTTTGTGATGGAGCCGAATAAAAGCCAGACACTTGTTTTTTCTGTGGGTCATTTGTTTTCCAGCACCATTGATACCAATTTCTTATTAATCCACCACAAGTTTCAGCATCCCTGACTTCGGTTGTGCAACTTAATTCAGGAACTTCCGGCTCTGGTAACGTGCATGTTGGATAATTATTTGCACCATTAGCGCAAGTTGGAAAAGCGTTACATACTGGATAATTTGTCGCACCATTTGCGCAGGTAGGGAATGCATTACATACAGGATAATTGGTCGCACCATTTTGACAAACAGGAGGGGCAACACACGAAGGATTTCCCAATGTATCATGCTCAAGAATTTCTCCCCCAGTACAGGTAGGATCAATATTTACGCAATGGGCTATACCACTCCCAGCCACACTCCACTTTTTACCAACAGGACAACTTGGTGGAGTCGGCCCAGAAAAACAAGAATCAATCGCAATTCCTTTCTCACAATCACGCTGAAATTGTTCCGAACTTCGATTATCACCTGGCCTTTGAATAAATTGCCCGGCATTTGCGTAAGCAATTGAAAAAACAAACAAACAAACAAATGAAACATATAAATATTTAAAAATTTTTCTCATAATTAACCCTATTAATAACTGCATTCCAAATTTAATACCTGAGTCAAATCATGGTTATTTCCAGACTCAATATTGTTTTCATCGTCTTTTAGTTTTATAGAAACCGCCCATGCGTAGCCCAAGTCCGCCGTCGATACGTCCATAGATGCCATAGGTGGCGCGGTAGTTAAATTAACCGAGGTCTGCACAATACTAAACGATCTATCCGCTGTACCACCTGAATCACATGCAATCTTATTTACTATGTCTCCATCACGGACAGGCACGCGCTTCATCAAAATAGTCCTAGCCATAAAACTCAGCAACTTTTTGTATTTACCATCTTTACAAATTAGTTGCTCCCCAGTTCCTATGTTCGATGCTAACTTTCCTTCCTGATTACAATTTTCTCCTAAACCTGCCCACTCACCCATCGATTGCCATTTCTTGCCAATACAGATTGCGGCTCCAGCAATCCCGCTACCGATGGAATTTTCGACCTCACAAGTGGAACCCAACACTTTTGAATCTGTAGCAAATTCTCTCGCTGTGCTGGTTTTAGCAACGGTAAGTGGACCGAGAAGCTTTGGATCGCGGGTATCGTTTAAGCGAACGAAGTTGGTCAAGCCACTGGAGCCAAAGCCAAACCGCGCCAGAACAATTCCGGGAGGATTTCCAGAAACCGGATTAGGTATTCCGCAATCACCCCCGCCCCCGATCATGACTGCGGGATTAGATAAAATGCTCATGCAACCTTTATTTCCCAACTTGGCCAGCATTGTATTAAGTGCAGGGCCATCTACATCAAGCTTTTCGCCGCCTTGTATAGGCTGATCTATATAGACATATCCAACAAGGCCACATTTTGTGCTATCAGGCACCTGACACCCTTCAGGGACTCGGGAAATTTTGAAAATGTAGTTACCGGGAATTTGCCCACGACTATACAAAGATCCGGCATTAAATCCCTTTGTAAGATAGTTCATATCAAGCAGGTCTTTCACAAGAGGTGCATAAGTTTGCCCTTGATCCGAACCCGGATTTAACGAGGCAGCACCATGTATCACCTCTATGCCACTTTGAAGCGCCGTAAAGTTCTCCTGGAGATATGTGTCACCAGCTGCGGCAAGCTCGGCTAGAGCATCACCTTGCATCGATGCGAAGCTCAACCGCTGGGCGAACGCTTTCGCATTCAAATTTGCAGCAGCCATTATTGACATCAATATTAGAGCAATGGAAAGATCCAACATGGCAAAGCCATCCTGCCCTCTTTTAACCAGATGATGTTTCCGCCTGTTATGCATAATTACTCCAAAAAAAATTGCCGGCGAGTGCAATCGCACTTCGCCGGCCAGCCATCATGATTTCAATTTAGGTAGTCGAGCCTGTACGGCCGAAATCCCAAACAATCGTGACGGGCGCAGCGACGTCACATGCAGTCGACAAGCTTGCCGTATTAAGGGCGCCGTCGAGTGCTTTAACAGTCGTAGCGCCGACAATGACTTGCCGTGCGAGCCGATAAGTACCCATTACGATATCGCCGCACTGCGAAGTAGGAACCAAGCCCCAGGACAGGGACGCGGCATCGTTGGTAGCGGTCAGTGTCTTAGGCACGGTGGTAACAGCGCCGCCATACACGTTGGAGGCGGTCCCTGTACCGACGTTGCGCTGATCAACTGGAATCCACTCCATGCGAACCGCCATGTCCGTGGTCAACTCCTCGTAGCGATTATTCGCCCCCAGGGATGCCTGCAAATTACCTGCTGTGGCAGCGACTTTAGACACAGCAACACTAATATCATTTTTGCGGGAATTATCCCGTGCATTTTTGAAAATAGCGATTGCCGCAATTGCCAACAGAACCGCCGCGATGCTGTATGCAATCATTGCGTCACCAGCCTGCTTACGACGGGATGGGGTGAAAGCGGAAACTTTGGCCATCAAATTACTGCGTACTTTTTTCATAATATCCTCTGATTAAAATAGTAAAAATAGAAAACAAAAAATTCACTTCATGTTGCTTACTTTATCCAATCTCCTTTGTTCAATTTTTGAAGGCGACATTTCATCCTGCATGCTCATAGTGATACTTTGTTGACCCAAATATAAAAATAGTGTCATGCTGATAGTCAGGGTAATAAAAATAAATTTTACAATAACAGCGTTCTTTTCTACCTCTTCCCGAATATACACAGTTCCTGATGTGCCTGCGGTAATCAAAACGTCTTCATACTTACTGCTTGTACGAGCCACTGTTGCGAATCGAGCGGCAACCTGTGGCGACAAAATACCGCTTGTGAATGCCGCGGCCACTTCTAGGGGAGAATCATCAATATAATACAAGATCCGTTTTATATGAAACTCCAAATATGGACTAGAATTTTCAGCAACAATTACCAATGCATCCCGCAAAGTTTTTCCCATTTTCAATAAAACCGACAGTGAAGACAAAACCATCAGCGCTTGAAAATCACGATATATTGACAATGGAAGCAAAATAGGAATAATAGGAGAAAGCCAAACAGCAATGCTTGGATTTACACGTTCAAGATAAAACCTTGATTTCCCGCACCAGCGGGGCAATGCATAAACAAATGTTCCAATACTGATTACAATCACTCCCAATCCGGTGGCGCCGTAAAAACGCACAAGGTTTGCAAACCAACGAACAGCGCTATTCAAAGGTGTCCACACTTCTTCCGGGGCAATATTTTCAACGATCGGGATTATCTCGTTACTCAGCACATAACAAAGTGTTCCTAACCCCAATCCCAACATTCCAGGTAAAACCATAGCGCTCTTTAGTTCGCTCTTCGCCGTATCTTGTTCCTGGATAACTTTACAAAGTTCCTCAATTACAATAACCAAGGATTCTGATACTAATCCATCAGCAGCAGCCAGCAACATTCTATCTCCTGCCGGCATAGAAAGACCAATTATCCTACTTGGCAACGTTTCATCACCATCAAGTGCGCGTCGTAGCATAACCTTCAAAACGTAAGCACGCGACCTGTTCCGCGTTTGCTTATTCATTGATATTTCATATTCGCCACGTAAAAAATCAACCAACAATTCATTACCAATGATTGACCTTTTCCAGTCCGAATAGAATTCAGTTCTTTTTTTCCTGAAGAAAAATGTAGCAACCGATTCAACCAGACTATTTAAATAATATTTCATTTAATTTTCGATTAGATTTTATATAGACCAACGGGTTTGCTCACAACGTTCGTTACTTCATCGTCCAAAACATCGAAGGATCGAAAACTATCAAACCTTAAACATGACCTGGGATCAACCAGCCCGCACTGAGCTTTATACAAGGTATGTTCAAAGACAGTTTTTCCATCCATGTTATCAGTATCAAAACGACCATCTGAAAAAGTTCGATAATACTGATCTGCCTCGTGAGACTTACCAGCTGCGGTGAGACTGATCCATGTTCTATCTGGTATTAAAAATTCACCCACCCCTGTACGACCTTTTGTCCCACGATTATTACAATGCTCACAACCGCCAGCACGTTTAAATCTAAATTTATTTCTAGGCAGCTTAAACTTAACTTCAATGCATTCCAACATTTCATTTATTTCCTGCACCGCATCGGCAATACTCCAAAGATCAGAATCTATATCTGCGGAGAATGAAATTTTATCATGCAAATGTGTTTCATTGCCTTTTATTGAGCATATTTCACATACCTTTGGAACCAAAGCCAAATATGATAAGAGTGAAATAAATTTAGGATGCGTTAGAACTGAAATATCAATCCCCATGCTTTTATCCGTCAATCTAGGAATAATTCCACTCACGTGATTGGCATGCAATGTGCAAATAGCGAAACTACCAGTCTTTACAACCTGCTCGATTCCTGACGCACTTGCACGATCGCGTACTTCACCGAGCCCAACGCCATCTGGATCTGAACGAACTACAGCTGATACGAACTCGGTGTACTTTCTATCAGATTCTTTTTGATTACCCACGTTACGCTGCATGGCGTATTGATGCGTACCTTTCAGTTTATTTTCGACAGGATCTTCTGCTACGATAAAAGCGGCTGTCCCGTTCTTAGGGTGAGTCTCAATAAAGGTTCTTTGCAGGGATGATTTTCCCGAATTCGTCACCCCCGCAATAACAATTAGGCCAGATGATTTATTGGCCACTTCTCTTAGTATCCGAATTTGAGATTTTTCAAATCCTTGTTGAGAATAGGACATTGCTGGATCATCGACATTAATAAGACGACAGACAACCTTTGCACCAAATGCGCCTTGCATGCTTTGAAACCGCAGAGAAATATTATTACCATCCACCGTTTGTGGCTTGAACATCGAATAGATATCGCCACTTTCACTAAATATTGGATCGCTGTTAGATTTGTCTACCGTCATTTCGCTATATGCCCACGTAATAGCTTGCACTGCTGCTGTCGTCGTATAAGTCCCCATATGAGAATCAGGTAAGGCCTCAAGCGAACCGTCAACACGTATTTGCACTTGTGTCTGATTACCGAGAGATTGAATATGTATATCACTTGATTTTTGACGCGCAGCAATATTAATCCATGACTCCCACAATTTTTTTGATTCTGAATGTCCGCTATTGCTTTCGTTATTTCCGCCACGCTTTTTATAATCCGCAACTAAATCACGGATGACCGACTCACTACAGCTCACCACGTTTGATGAAACTGAATAGCCTTTCGCAACCAAAGTTGTCTTCAACTCTGATAGACAATCCTGAATTTCAACTATATTGCTCTCATTCGTGTAAAACAGATAAGCATTTTTTGACCCTGTTTCGAGGGCCATAATATTGAATTCCAGTCGCTCTGGTAGCTGATAAACGCACTTTGAGCCGCTTGCCGTAAGGATACTGGTGTAGTCACCCTTGATATACTTACCGATTTGCCCGATGTTCTTAATGGTTGGGCCGTCTTCATTCGCAGCTGGAGCATTGGATAGCCCCGTCAATTCGGATGAATTCTTTAGCGCGCTAAAGTCTTTTTTACCAATCAGCAAAGTATCATCTTTTTTCTGACTGAATTTCCACCAGGTAAACATAATTTAATTCCGAAGGAAGTATTACAAATAGTCGCCGACACGCAAAACTTTGCTTGCTGGAGTAAACATCTTTTCCTTTTTCTTTTTCTTTCCTGACTCTATTACTTGCCTGGCCGTCTCAGTAAGGAATACTTTACCGTCCTCTATCTTTACAATCTGCCAGTTCTGAAATGATTCACCAGCCCTGATCGTTGCACGCCGCCCTGCCCCCATCCGCAGCTCGGCAATCTCGGCTCCTCGCATACCCATCACATAGGCCAGGTACGGCCGGATAGGCGCTTCCGAGACGGGTTTTGCCTTCTTCATATCCTTGTCCAGAACAACGCTGATTGCCGAATCAGGTTTCAGTTCTGGCACGACCTGACGTTGTTCTTGAAGCAGAACGACGGAACCCTTATTTCCGATTTTTTTCAAAGTCTCCGCTTCCAATGATTTGGCTTGGATAGCAGATTGTTCGGAAATGGAAACTGGAACCGGGGCCGCAGCAGGAGGGGCAGACGCTACAGGCGCACTTGCTGCAGGTGCAGATGCAACCGCTGGACCTGACGCGGCAGGTGCTGTTTTTGAAAGTGCAGCAGCCAGTTTTGCGGCCGCTGACTGTGGCTTATTGTTTTCTAGGATGGATTGTGCCGAAACGTGTGTAAATGCTGTAACCGCAATCGCCATGAATATGATTTTCTTATCGAACATAAGTGTTACCTTTAAGTAGTATTGTCAATCTCTTTTCAAGATCAGTTGGGGAATATTTCAAGGTAAAAGATTCCCACCACACGGCTTGAGGTGTTTCCATAATCAACTCACCAGCCAAATGCAAAGGAACGATAACTTCAATTGGCCTAGCTTTTAATGTAATTGATTTAGGTAAACGGCCAATATCACCCATGACCGGTTTTGGCCATGTTTTGAAGTCGTCTATTTTGTTTGACTGAGTAACCTGAATTCCTGCATTCTTCCAATCTTGATAACGATTGACATAATTAATATAAGCCTCTTCCATCAATGGTGCGGCTTCTATATTCTTTATTCCACTTTTCACCAATGGGACAGACCTTAAAAGCTTTACCACGTCTTCCGTGCTGTCGACCAATAATTTTTCATCAGGGTGAGCGACCAACAGCATAGCCGTTGTCCCGCCGTTCCGTGACCAGGTAGTAATACATTGGGAGACAGTACAATCGATCCGGGAAAGTAACCAACCACGGCTCCATACATCGCCTGCGGTGAGTATTTTTAATGTATCAATGATAGATTGTCTATCCAGACCAAGTTTATTAATATTCGACAACAACTGTAATTGATATGGCGCTACCGGGTCAGCAGTAGTCTCGCGTTCCTTCGCAATTCTCTTTTCTTCATCAATATGTTTTTGATAATATGATAATCCGGCACCTGCTATACATATACTGATAATCGATGCGACGAGTACAGTAGACACTTTTGGGGGCAAACTAATAAGTCTGGTTGCCTTGGTGCAGACAGCCATAATTTCTTCTGCCGTGATATTGTCATGGCCAGGAAACCCTGCGCTATCATTCGTGAAAATACTATAGTCTTTTTCCCCCATTGCGCCGACAAGCACATCTTGAAGAAGTTTTTTTGATTCAGGTTCTGTCTTAATTTCGTCGGCTACAGGAATACCATTATGAATTACGATAAAGGCATATTTCGCCTTATCAAATTTCAGCAGCAGCACCATATTTCTGTGCTGCGGGTTCTTCCTAACAAATGCAACCGCCAAAGAATGTAAATTTTTCGCCTTCTCAGGTATCAGCATGTTTTTAACATACATACCAACGCTTGAATTCAACGAGTTCCCATTATCCACCGAATGAATAACGATTTTCTGTGCATCCGTCAGATTAGCTTTATCTCTAACGTCCTTTGTGATGCGACCTTTTCCTGTGTAATTACGCAGGTTCGCCCATTTCATTCCTGCAACTAGGCCGTTTCGTCCGTCCTTATAAACAATTTCTGTACGCATATTGAACCCTACAAAACAACGGGACGAACAAAAATTATGAAATGCTCACGTATCACGCCGACCTTTCGCGACCCGCCGAAAATTATTGGCGTGTCATCAGATAATGAACGTTTATCACCAGTTGAAATTTCGCGGGACAATCCAGAAATAGCCATCACTTCACCTGGTTTAATCAGTAAGGCAGACTGGTCACTTGTGGCGGAAACTTTCGTTGTCTGAACTTTTTGTTGATTTTGACCGACGCCTGATGTTTGATCAGTGAGGCCCAAAAGGTCTGAAAGAGTAATACCCAGCTTCAGGAATATATTATTATTATTTTGGATTTGCACCATTACTTGATAAGTATCACCTGTCGTAATCTTATCAGTTTTGATACCTGGTACACCTGCACCACCATTTGCCGATGATACGCCAGGGGTCGTTTCAGAAATGTAGCTTTCGGTATTGAGCTGGGTTTTTCTTGCCCACTGCCCATTCAATGCAACCATTGGTACGGTTCGGTGCGTCACAGTAGTGCCATTTTCCCGCAACATATTCAGGAAAACAGATGTATTAGCAAGACGCTGACTGGTATCGCTGTTACCCTTTAAGATTGTTGATCCGATGCTGCCGGCCATGTTGCTCGTTAATGACTGCGGCGACCCAATATTTACGCCGTAGACATTCGACAACGCATTAAATACAACATTCCAATTAGCGCCCCTTTCATCGGCATCATTTACCTTCATCGAATATATATCGAACTGCACCAATGCTTGTTTTTGCATTGTCGCATTTTCACCTGCAATAACATCGCGGATCTGCGCCTGCATTTCCCGTGTTGTTTTCACAATCAACTTGCGCGATCCATCAGCACGCGTTACCGTTGATCCAGGTATATCCGCCACCATTTTTATTATGGTGGCTTCGATGGCCGCAAATGGATCGCTTGCACCCGACTCTTTGACAAACAGTTTAGTTTCCGCCGATTGCTTTCCGTCAGTGCTTCCTTCGGTGCTTTGACCACCACTCATTTCAAAGCTGCTTCTGCCCATGATTGTTGATATTTCATGTGCTTCGGTAACGAAGCGCATGATGACAACAGCATTGTCTCGATACTCCCATGCCAGGCCAAGGCGATCAGTAAGGTTGTTCAAAAACCCTACCAGCGGGCCTTTGTAGCGCAAATCGGCTAAATCGATACTGATACTGCTATTTTGCTGAACAGGCGCACCAGGGCCGGAAATAGGTTTACCGGTATTGGATTTAGCGTCATTAATGCTCCACGAAGAAACATCGGGCTGAATACGCACCAGCAATCCGGTAGAGTTGAAAATACGATTTGCAATCGTCGATAACGTTACTGATCGCCCGGCATCCCGATCATCGCTATAATTCGAAAATTCCTGCCTGAATATTGATGGCAATTTGTCGTCATTCGTTACTGGCACCATCTGCGAGCCAATATAGGTCGACTTGGAAAACCGCATTACTGGTTTTCTCAGCTGTTCCGCAGCCAATGCATCGGCATTTTGCGCTGATGTACGAACTTTGCTATTCATCGCCGCTTGATCTACTTTGGAATTCATTATTGATACAGGTTTCAATGCATCATTTTGAATATCCATGGCATTTTTTACGATGGTTGGTGAAGTACAACCAACAAATGCCACCGAACATGCGGCAGCTAAAATTTTCAATTTCATTGTTGTCCTATTTATTTGATGTCCGGGCACGCTTCAGTTTGTTCACCGCGCTTGGTGACTCGAAGGAGTGGAGGTGAATTTGGATACAAGCAGGATTCCAGTGGATACGCGCTTAAACTGATTGCAGGCGTGCTTAATGCCTGTTCTACAGCGTCAAGAAATGTGCCGGTATACGTTGGTGTGGCGTCGATCAACACATGCTTACCAGCATCCCACAAGACCTTATAGCTGGGGCTATTGCTACCAGGTTCGCTTGCTTCTTTCGCCCAGCGCTCAAAGGTTGCCGACAGCCGAACATCACTAACCCGCACTTCCCACTTGCGAACGCTTGGCAAAGCTACTGCCGGTGCTGCCGACTTAGCTGGTTGTGTCGCTATTGGGGGTGAAGCCTGGGCGCTTGGCCCGGCTGGTGTAACAGCGCTTGTTTTCACAAGTTGCTCGCCGTCGTCAAGAGACTGAGCCAGCGCCAAATCAGTTGATTTGACACGTGCGACCTTCTTGACCAGTGGCGTGAGTTCGCGTTCTACAACACGTGGATTTTTTGGTGGAACAGTGGGCGGCTCCTGTTTCATCCATGCGCAGCCAGGTAGAGTCGCAGTTGAGATTAAGAAAATCAGTAGTTTTTTTTGCATTTTATGTAAGTAATTCACTAAAAAAGTATTGAAGAATGTTATTGCCACAGCGCAAAAATGTCAACGAATACATACCGATTCATTTCTCATTTGTAAAAATCGTTGGCATTTTACCCTTGCTTTTGTAGCCCAAAAGAAATAGAGGTTATTTCAATGAAATATTGGTTGCGAGATAACCAGCAATGAACATTTTCAAATAAGGGTAAAAGCACGAACATGGCAAAAGTTGCTTCAAATGCAAATAAAGGGTAAAAGCACGAACTTTGCCGATTACAGAAAAGACATGGCGCCGGAACCGGATCGATCAAACAAGGGTAAATGCACGAAAATTTGACTCCGATACATCGAAGATTTCCTGTATCTCTATAGCGGAAACCAGCTATGCGCCACCAGCGCCCGCCAGCGCCGCCCCGCCCTGCGGGTTGACACTTTCCACCGCCTCGATGCGCCGCGCCCGCCTGCAGCTGCTGGACGCGCCAGCGGCGCCGACCTGGTGCGCGCTCTCGCGCACCGGCCAGCTGGCCAGCAACGGGGATCTGTT
>NZ_JBNYXZ010000027.1:0-70347 GCF_051380935.1 Janthinobacterium algoris
GATGCGGAATCGCTTGGCGTCCTCCGCGTTGTCATCTGATTGCGATCAAATTCCTCATGTGAAAAAAGTTAACAGAATCGTTGAAAGTATACAAGCGAATTGTGGGTAATCGGAAGGGTGGGCCGACGCTTACAATTAGACCACAGCAAACCACTGTTAGGGGGCACGATAAGTAGAGTAGAGGCCAGGCGCAAATGATATAGTGGCGGGAATGTATACACTGAAAGAAACTGCCATGAAAAACGACGCAAGCGCTCGCCCGCAAGCAAGCCAAGCACTTGCCAGACTCAGCAAAGCGGACTTCGTCACCTCACTGCGCAAGCTGCTGCAAGAAGCAGGAAAGGCCGGCGAGACCAGCGTGGACGTACGCGCTGCGACCCTGCATACCGACGTTGGCGTTTATCCCGCGCGCGGCCACTCGATGCCGACCTGTTGCACGGTGATGTATGAGGAGATGCAGCCGGGTGACGAGATACTGCTGACGCCACCCGGCGGCAAAGGACCTACGCTGCTGGTACGGTATAAATTTCCGCGTTGAAAATTGCGGTCTTAGGGTACTGGTGGCGATTCAGAGCTAATCGGCTCCGTCCGCTTCCGCCCCCAAGCGGACGTATAGGTAGTCCAAAAACTGAGCCAAACTATCTGCGCCGGCGTGACTCGAACTCATCGACTAAACGAAAGAGTGCATCCAGTTGGGTTGCGTAGCAGCAGTACCTTCCAGCTCGTCGATCCGATGGCGAACTAGGGAAGCACTGATTTCTTCATCTGGGACCGTTCCCTGCAGCGGGCCGACCTGAGACAATCACGCTACGTTCACTGCCAGCGATCCATCATGCCAAAGAGCTTCTCCGCCCTCGAATACGCCGCCAAGAAGAAACTCACGCGGCGTGACCGCTTCCTGATCGAGATCGACAGCGTGACGCCGTAACGCCGCGGGGCAAGCTGTACAAACTCATCGAACCTTTCTATCCGAAGGTTGAAGGCGCTGGTCGTCCCCCAATCGGGCTGGCGGGCCAGATATTCGAGACGATCAACGCCCATCTGGCCGAGAAGGCATAATGATGTGCGAAAGCACCATCGTAAAGCCGCATTCGGCCAGTCGACCATTTGTCGCGCCAAAGTCGCTACGAAAGCGAATCAATCAGCACTTCCATAGGGAGATCTCCAATTGAGGCATATCGAAGAAAACATCCACATTGCAGTCCCGCCCACGGTCATCGACCAAATTTGGAGCGAGGTCGACCGTTGGCACTTGTGGGATCCGGATACAAAGCAAGCCCGGCTCAATGGGCCATTCGCGGCTGGGACACAGGGCAGGATAGTTCCCAGCAAAGGCATGGGTATTCCGATGCTGATTACCGAGCGCTCCGCAGGCCGCTCGTTCACCGTCGAGGGCTACATTCCTTTGTTCCGCATCCATTTCGAGCACACGGTTGCGGCCGTAGATGGCGGATCGGAAGTCATGCACCGCGTGTGGTTCACTGGAGCCCTTGCCTTTCTGTTCGGGCCAGGCGTTGCCAGGCAAGTGCGGCAAGGCTTGCCCGGAACGATGCGCTCACTCAAGGCCTATGCCGAGAAACGCAACGAGACACTCCATGATGGCGAGGCGGGCAGGGCTAACGCGACAACAGCCTGATAGATAGTTTCCCCTCGTCAATTCCTTGCAAAGCACCGTAGCAAATTAACGTGCCCTTCCCGTCATGATGGAATACAATTCCTGCGTGGCAGCCAGCTTGCCTGGCAAGGCCGGGCACGGCGTCACGCCTTGACCTTGGAAAGATGTTTGCTTATGACTCTGCAGTTCCCCCTGCCGAATGTACCGCTGGCGCCGCGCGCGCCCTCCATTCTGTCCAAGCCATTTGGCTCCCTGTTTGCCCTGACCCTGCTCTGCCTGATTCCTGCTGCGTCCGCTCTGGCGGCCACGTCTGCCAGCGGCAGCGTCATGCTGGAAGAACTGACCAGCACTGAGTTGCGCAGCCGTATCGATCATGGCGCCACGACCGTGCTGGTGCCGATAGGCGGCGTCGAGCAGAGCGGGCCGTATATTGCGCTGGGCAAGCACAATGTGCGCGCCGGTCTGCTGGCGCGGCAGATCGCGCAAAAGTTGGGCAACACCATCGTCGCGCCCGTCGTTTCCTACGTGCCGGAAGGCAGTATTACGCCACCGGCCGGTCACATGCGCTTTGCCGGCACGATCTCGATACCGCCGGCCGCCTTCGAAGCTGTGCTGGAAGGGACGGCCGCCAGCCTGCGCCAGCATGGCTTCCGCGACATCATTTTCGTCGGTGATCACGGCGGTTACCAAAAGAACGAACAGAATGTGGCCAGCAAGCTCAATCGTGCCTGGGGTAAAACTGCCGCTGGCAAGGAAGCGCGTGCGTATGCCTTGCTCGACTACTATGACATTACGCAATCGCAATATATTGCTGAGCTGCAGAAGCGCGGTTACAGCAGCGCCGAGATCGGCCTGCATGCGGGCTTGGCAGACGCAGCGCTCATGCTGGCGACGGACCCGTCGCTGGTGCGCAGCGTAGCCATGGCCCATGGACCCAAGCCCGGTGTGGCGGACGGCGTGCGCGGCGACGCCACGCGTGCCACGGCTGAACTGGGCCAGGTAGGCGTCAAGTTGCAGGTGGACACCTCGGTGGCCGCCATCAAGCAACTGCTGCAACGCAAGTAAATATTGGACTGACTCGATTACTGGACTGAGCCGACATCCCGCTGGAAGTGCTGAACTTCCGGCTTTTGCAACGAAAAGACGCGAAATCACATGAAAAAATCTCAACGACGCACCATCGTCACCTTGTCCGCCCTGGCTGCCGCACTGGCCGGCCTGGGCGTGGCCAGCCAGGTCACCGGCGCCAGCACGGCGGCCCCTGCCGCCGCAGCGCCGGCGCCCGCCTATTCGCCGTTGCCGGGCATGCCGCCGCTGGTGGACCCGAAAAACGTGTATGGCAGCATCGCCAGCAGCAATATGAGCCCCGTCGTCAAGGATCACTTGCGCCGCGTCTACGTGCCCAACCTGCGCTCGAACGACGTCTATGTAATCGACCAGGACAGCCTGAAGGTGGTCGACAAGTTCAAGGTTGGCAGCGGCCCGCAGCACGTCGTGCCGTCGTGGGACTTGCGCACCCTGTGGGTGGCGAACAATGCCGAACGCACGGACAAGGGCAGTCTGACGCCGGTCGACCCTTTGAGCGGCAAGCCGGGCAAGGAAGTGCCCGTCGATGATCCCTATAATATGTACTTCACACCGGATGGCAAGTCGGCCATCGTCGTGGCTGAAGCGCGCCGCCGCCTCGATTTCCGCGATCCGAAGACCATGGCGGTGCAGTACTCGATCGACACGCCCCAGTGCGGCGGCATCAACCATGCCGATTTTTCCAATGACGGCCGCTACGCCATGTTCACCTGCGAGTTCGACGGCACCATCGCCAAGATCGATCTGGTGGGGCGCAAGGTCGATGGTTACCTGAAATTGCAGATGCCGGCCAAGCGCTTTGCCGAGTCCGGCCCCGTGGGCGGCCCGGCAAATGAAATCTGCAGCGTCAAGAAGGGCATGCCGCAAGATATACGCATCTCGCCGGACGGCAAGAAATTCTATATCGCCGACATGGATGCCGACGGCGTGCACATCGTCGATGGCGCCACCCTGAAGGAAATTGGCTTCATCCAGACGGGTGTGGGCGCGCACGGCCTGTATCCGAGTCGTGATGGTAAAAAGTTATATGTGGCCAACCGCGGCACGCACCGCATCCACGGCAAGCGCAACGGCAAGGGCAGCGTTAGCGTGATCGATTTCGCCAGCGAAAAAGTGGTGTCGCAGTGGCCGATCCCCGGTGGCGGAAGCCCCGACATGGGCAATGTTAGCGCCGATGGCAAGTACTTGTGGCTGTCCGGCCGCTTCGACGATGTGGTTTACCGCATCGATACGAATAGCGGCGACGTGTCGAAAGTGAAAGTCGGCCAGGAACCGCACGGCCTCACCGTGTGGCCACAGCCGGGCCGCTATTCGCTGGGCCATACGGGCAACCTGCGCTAGGTGCCGGCCCCATGCGCATCGATTCCATAGAGCAACTGCGCGCGCATTATCCCCCCGCGCAGGGGCGGGCGCTGAGCAAGCAGCTCGACCGTCTCGACCGGCATTGCATGGCCTTCATCGGCCTGTCGCCGTTCGTCGTGCTGGCCACGGGCGGTGCTGGCGGCCAGCTCGACGCCTCGCCGCGCGGCGGCGCGCCCGGTTTCGTGCAGGTGCTCGATGCCCATACCTTGCTGCTGCCCGATGCCATGGGCAATAACCGCCTCGACAGTTTCAGCAATGTTGCCGAAACGGGCAGGGCGGGGCTGCTGTTCATGATCCCCGGCGTGGATGAAACCCTGCGTGTGAATGGCGAGGCCAGTCTCAGCGACGATCCGGCGCTGCTGGCGCACTTCGCCGGCGAGCGCCACCCGCCGCGCCTGGTCATGCATCTGCGCGTGGCAGAGGCGTATCTGCATTGTGCCAAGGCCCTCATGCGTTCGCGCCTGTGGGACAGCACGGCCCAGGTCGAACGCCGCGTCTTGCCGACGATGGGCCAGATGATCCAGGATCAGATGGGCGGCAGCGGACCGCAGGAAACACAGGAACAGATGGTCGCCCGCTACGCGCCGGATCTGTAGCTTTGCTTGCGAAAAAGGCAATATTGACGCATACTGCGCTTTCTTTCCCTATTTTCATAGCCTCCAAGGAGCGCCACCATGATTCTTGATCACATCGGTTTGAATGTCAGCGACGCACAGGCCAGCAAGGCTTTCTTTTCGGCCGCCTTGGCGCCCCTGGGCGTATCGGTGGTGATGGAAGAGCAAGGCTGGATCGGCCTGGGCAAGGATGGCAAGCCCGATTTCTGGTTCGGCGTGGGTGGCGCGCCGCATGCCGGCATGCATCTCGCTTTTGCGGCGGACAACCGCGCCCAGGTGGACGCGTTTTACCAGGCTGCGCTGGAAGCGGGCGGCAAGGATAACGGCGCGCCAGGCATCCGCGCCCTGTATCACCCGAATTACTACGGCGCCTTCGTGCTGGGCCCGGACGGTCACAATGTTGAAGCCGTCTGTCACCTTCCCGAGCCCTGACACCGTTTATTACTTGAAGAGAGCAGCATGAAGCTTAGCGCCACCCTGTTTGCCGACGATGCCGGCCGCTATGCCTACGTGAAAGCGGGCTTTTCCTGGCCGGCCCTGTTTTTGGGCTCATTCTGGGCCGTGGCCAAGCGCCGCTGGTGGCTGTTGCTGCTCATGCTGGCAATGGATGCATGCCTGTGGTTTGGCAGCCATCTGGCCACCGAACTGCGTGTCGGCCCGATGATGCTGCTGATGGCCGCCGCGGAGCTCAGTTACCTGCTGGCGCGTGGCTGGTATGGCAACCGCTGGCTGGAAGCCTCGCTGCGTAGCCATGGTTACAAGCCTGTTATGCCTGCCACGGGCGCTGTTCGTTGAGCGTGCCTGGCACAGATTTCCCTTCCCGTCACTGACGCTTGCCAAGGGCTAGCCGTCCCGCCAAAACTTTCTGCGCTGCCTGGCGCACCTTTGATCCAGATCATCCCTCTCCTGCGGTGCTCACGTAGCCTTGGGACTCGCGTTGCAAAGCATCTCTCCACCAATCGGATATGTTTTTTCGCGTTTCGTGGCGTAGCCCGGTCGTCTGCTTCACCGTTCGACAGCCGGTGGTGTCGCCTTGTGTCTACCCAACCGCTATTTAATGAGGAACTCCATGTATCCATATTCCCGTAGTGTTACCCCTGCCGTCAAAAACCACCTGGAAGCGCAACTGGCTTTTTTCAATGGTCTGTCGAAGTCCTTGTTCCAGTCGGTGCAGCATTTCAATGACCTGAACATGCAGCTGGCGCAAGGCTTGCTGGAAGAAACCACTGTCACCAGCCAGAACCTGCTGACGCTCGAGCGTGCTGAAGATGTGTTCCAGGTGGCTGCCGCAGCGGGCCAGCCAGCCGCCGAGCAACTGCGCAAGTACCAGGAACAGGTATCGCGCCTGGCAGCCGATACGCAGGTCGAACTGGCCAATGTGGCAGAGCGGCATGTGAATGAAACGAGCCGTACTGCCAAGGCCCTGGCCGAAGAAGTGGCCCGCACGGCTTCGGAAGAAACGCAGAAAAACGTGCGCAAGCAGCAGGAAGCCATGCAGCGCATCGCCGAACCATTCCAGGCCAACCATCAAAACGGCGCCAACCGCGACCAGCAGCGCGGCGCGCACAGCCGTGACGGCCAAAGCCTGCAAAGCGCCAGCCAGCAGGGTAGCCAGCAGTCGGCCGGCAGCGAAAGCTCCGCCAGCGGCAGCGCATCGCAAGCGGGCTCCGCACAAAGCAAAAGCAGCAGCGCCAGCCGTAAAGAATAAGCGGGCCGCTGCTGGGGGCGGTGCATGGCAGCTGCATCCGCGTCACGAGGACCGGGCCTTGTGATGCGCTTGGCTGGCGCAGCATCGTGTGAGTTGGTCCGGGCAGAGCGCCCGTCTTTAAGGGGCGGGCGTCTTGTCGCGGGTGGCGGGACGCGTTGCTGCAGCTTGCGCGGCGGCGCTCTGCGCCGTCGCAGGAGGTTGCTCCGTTGCAGGACGTTGCCGCGTGGCCCCGCTTTCCTGCATGCGCGTGCCTTGCGGCGTGCTCGCATTGCCCGTGCCGCTGTTGGCGTCGATAAAGGCGCTCACGGCGTCCAGCGTGGGGGCCAGCATGCGCAAGGGGCTGGCCAGCGATGCGACCAGGGTGGTATGGCTGACCTTGTCGACATACGTTTCTGTCACGGGTCGGTGTTGTGCCCGCAAGGCATTCGCCAAGCCTCCCGTGTTGCGTTGCGGATTGACCAGTTTGTCCCGTCCAGGCAGGGGCGCGATCAGCAGGGCGGGCGGGGCTTCGGCAGTCACGTGATGGATGGGCTGCGAAGAGGCGGGCGTGTCCGGGTAAAAGAAGACGGGCCGGGTGGTGGTATTTTCGATGGGCAAGAAATCATACGGACCGGCCAAGCCTATCCAGCCGCGCAAGTCGTGCGGGTGCATGCCGTGCCGCGCCAGCAGGCTGGCGTCGAGCGCCACCATCGCCGCATTGTAGGCGCCGGCGCTATGGCCCATCACGAACAGGCGGGCGGGGTCGCCGCCATGGCGGCCTGACTCCATCGCGGCCCAGGCCACGGCGCGGGCCGCATCCTGCAAAATCTCTGGGTAGTGCACGTCAGGATACAGCCGGTAGTCGGCGATCACGGCCAGGTAGCCGCGCGCAGCAAGCGCGTGACCAACGAAGGCATAGTCGGCGCGCTCGCCCGCCGTCCAGTTGCCGCCATAAAAGAACACCACCACGGGCACGGGCCCCGTGCGGATTTTGGGAGCGTATACATCGAGTTTTTGCCGTGGCAGGGGGCCGTAGGCCAGGCCCCTCGTCACCTGCGAGGCGCTGCCGGACGACAAGGCATTGATGGCGGTCAAGGGCGAGCAGGCGGCCAGGCTGGCCGCGAGCGGGATGGCCGCCAGCAAACCGAGCAATGTCGTGCGCACGATCGTCATGCTGGCTCCTGATGGTTAAGAGTGATGCTTGCAGTGTAGGCCAGGCAGGGCCGGGCGCATACGGAGAAGTTGCTGTCTAGCATAGATAAATATTGCATGTGTCAATTAATCCTGTAACAGCCATTTGCGCGCCGTGGCGATGACGGCGTCCGACAGGGTGCGCGTGAGGGGCGTCTGGATATCCCAGGCATGCCAGGTCAGGGGCACGTCGAGCGCTTGCCCGGCGGCCACGTCGACCAGCCGGCCGGCGGCCAGCGCCGTTTCCGCCTGCAGCAGGGGCACCATGCCATAAGCATAGCCCGCTTCAATGAAGCGCACGAAGTCGCGCGCCGAACCGAGCACATGGTGAGGATAACGGCCCGTGTAACCGAGGCGGTGCTGCAGATAGCGTTCGTGCAGGGCATCCTTGCTACCAAACGTGATGGCGGGCGCCTGGCTGACGGCCTCCACCGTAAAACCATGGGGAAACCATTGCTGCGCAAACGCAGGCGACGCCACGCACAGGTAGCGCATGCCGCCCAGCGGCGTGGCCGTGGTGCCGGCCACCAGATCGTTGGCGCTGGTGACGCAGGCAAACACGCGTCCTTCGCGCAGCTGGCTCAGGGTGTGGTCCTGGTCGTCGAGGCGGATATCGAGCAGGCACGACGGCGGCGATAGCAGCGGCCCCAGCGCTTCCGGGATCCAGGTGGCGGCGCTGTCGGCGTTGACGGCAATGGCCAGTTCCGGCAATTGCGTGGTGGGGCCCGGCTGGGCGTCGAGCGCCGCTTCGAGCAGCTTGACTTGCCGGTAGTGGGCGATCAGGCGCTGGCCCGTTTCCGTGGGTAAGGGCGGATGGCTGCGGATGATCAACAGGGTGCCTTCCAGGTTTTCCAGGGTACGGATGCGCTGCGACACGGCCGGCTGGCTGATCGCCAGCGCTTGCGCGGCCTTTTCAAAGCTACCCAGGCCGATCACGGCGTCGAGGGCGGCCAAACCACGGTAATCGACGACGCGCATAAGATTCTCTTATATGTAGTTAGAATCATTCATTATACTTATATTTACTTTTTCTTTACACTGTTGAAATAGGGTAACAACTCCACTCTCCCGCGCGGTCCTCCTGGTTCCGCACCACCCTCCACCTACCACTGATGACTTTGCCATTGCCGGCAGAGCGTGGGCGGCCGTGCGCGTGATGGAAAGCAATAAAGGATGCAATATGGACAGCGCAATCTTCTTGAAAGGCATGGGGCTCGGAGCGAGCCTGATCGTGGCCATCGGCACGCAAAACGCATTCTTGCTCAAACAGGGCTTGAAGCGTCATTATGTGCTCACCTGCATACTCGTATGTTTGCTGTGCGACGCCCTCCTGATTACGGCCGGGGTGGCCGGCATGGGTACGTTTATTGCCGATAATCCCAATTTCCTGCTGTGGGCCAAGGCCGGTGGCGCCACTTTCCTGATCGCGTACGGCTTGCGCGCAGCCAAGTCGGCCTGGCGTCCAACGGCCCTGACGGTGTCAGCCGCCAAGTCGCCCGAAGGTTACTGGGCCGTGATCGGCGCGGCATTGGCGTTCAGCCTGCTGAACCCGCACGCTTTCCTCGACACGGTTATCCTGCTCGGCTCGATTGGCGGCCAGCATGAAGGCGCGGGACGTTTCTACTTCGCGGGCGGCGCCATCATGGCTTCGGCCCTGTGGTTCTTCCTGCTGGGCTTTGGTGCCCGCTACCTGGCGCCCGTGTTTGCCAAGCCCATGGCCTGGCGCGTGCTCGACGCCATCATCGCCCTCGTCATGTGGGCCATCGCCGCCTCGCTGTTCCTCTAAGCAATTAGCGCGTCAGGAAGGCCAGCACGCGGCTGGCCAGCTTGCCGTAGGGCGGCCACAGCAGTGTCAAAGCGCTGAAACGGGCTTGGTAAAACACCGGGCGCAGCTTGCTGAAGGTATGAAAACCTTCCACGCCATGGTAATGGCCCATGCCGGACTCGCCCACGCCGCCGAAAGGCAAATCATGCTGGCCCACGTGGAACAGGGCGTCATTGACGGACACGCCACCCGACATCACCCGGTCGATCAGCAGCTGCACGGTGTCTGCCTGCTTACTGAACGGATAGATGGCCAGCGGGCGCGGTCCCGCGTTGATGCTGTCGATCACGCTGTCCAGATGCACATAGCCGCGCAGGGGCAGGATGGGGCCGAATATTTCGCGCGTCAGCAGCAGGCTGTCCTCGGGTGCATCGAGCACGATATGCGGCGCGATCTTGCGCGTGGCCCGGTCGTACGCTGGCCCCGTTAGCAGGGGAATGACTTGTGCGCCCCGTTCCCGCGCTTCGTCGAGCGCCAGCAGCAGGCGCTCAAAGGCGGCCTCGTCGATGATGGAGGTGTAATCGGGCGTGTCCAGCCGTGGATAGCGCGTGGACACGATCTGGCGCGCATGTGCGACGAAGGCGGCGATGCTGGCCTCGGGCAGCCAGGCGTGGTCGACGCTGGTGCAGATTTGCCCCGCGTTCAGGTATTTGACGAACAGGATGCGTTCGGCGGCCGTGCGCAGGGGAAAGTCTGCGCAGACGATGGCCGGCGCCTTGCCGCCCAGTTCCAGGGTCACAGGGCACAGATTGCGCGCAGCTGCCGCCATGACGGCGCGGCCCGTCTGGCCGGAACCCGTAAACAGCAGATGGTCGAACGGCAGTTGTGAAAAAGCTATGCCCACGCCACCTGTCTCTTCAAAAAACTGCAATTTTTCCGGTGGAAAGTAGTTGGGTATCTTGTCGATCAGCAGGCGGGCCAGGTGGCGCGAATTTTCGCTCATCTTGACCATGGCGCGGTTGCCGGCGGCGAAGATGTAAGTCAACGGCACCAGGCTCAGGTTCACGGGGAAATTCCACGGCACGATGACACCCACCACGCCCAGCGGCTGGGGAAGCACGCGGTTGCTGGCGCCAGGGAAGGTGTGCCAGTCCACGCCACGGCGCTGCGGCCGCATCCATTTTTTCAACTGTTTCAAGACATGGCTTATGCCGTCGCTGGCGGGAAAGATTTCCGCCAGCAAGGTTTCGTGCCGGGAGCGATTGCCATAGTCGGCACTGATCGCCTCGCACAGCGCTTCTTTGTGGTCGCGGATAAAGCGCTGCAAGGTTTGCAGGTCGTGTTTGCGCTCGGCAAGCGTGGGCACGGGGTGGGCCAGATAGGCGGCCCGCTGCAAGGCCAGGGCGGCATCCAGTTTTGCGTGGACGGGGGTGGTGCTCAGATCCATGTTTTCTGCGACATCAGGCATTTTTTTCCTCGGTCGGCTTGGCAATGTGCGCGCCGCTCCAGCGCACTATAGTTGACTATGTGCAAAAGTGCCGCCAGCGTGCCAACGGGTCTGCACGATACACCGTAAAATGTCCGATAACTTTACGCTACGCTTCCCTGGAATGCCATGACCTCGACCACGCCAGACTCTCTGCACATCGTGTGCCCCCATTGCGACGCCGTCAACCGCCTGCCGCCCGCCCGCCTCAGCGAGCAGCCTACTTGCGGCAAGTGCCAGAAGGATTTATTCATGGGCCAGCCGGTGGACTTGGCCAGCGCCCGTTTCCTCAAGCATATCGAACGCAGCGACATCCCTGTGCTGGTGGACTTTTGGGCGCCGTGGTGCGGTCCGTGTCGCAGCATGGCGCCATTCTATGTGCAGGCCGCCAAGACACTGGAGCCGGCGTTTCGCGTCGTCAAGGTGAATACGCAAGCGTCGCCAGAGCTGGGCAGCCGTTTCAATATCCGCAGCATTCCCACCCTGGCCCTGTTTCGCAAGGGCGTGGAAGTGGCGCGCCAGCCGGGCGCCATCGATGCGCAGTCCATCATCGCCTGGGCGAGGGATAAAGCCCGCCTTTGAGGCGACGGGAAAACCATCATGGTTTTCCATTTGACATTTAGTATGGCGCCATATTATATTGCGCCATATGATAAAACTCGAACAAAAATACACGGCCTTGCTGGGCGACGTGCAGCGCCGCGCGCTCGGTCCGGACATGCCGGCATCCATAGTGCGCTTGCGCCTGTGCTTTGAAGTGCTGGGCCTGGCGTCGGCCATCGATGGCGATTGTGCCACGCGCCTGGGCCGCCATGGCTTGTCGGAAGGTAAGTTTGTGCTGCTGTGCCTGCTGCGCGACGTGCCCGAGGGACTCTCGCCGCACACACTGGCCGAGCGGGCTGGCGTGACGCGCGGCACCATCACGGGCTTGCTCGACGGCCTGGAGCGCGACGGTTTCCTGATGCGCCACGCGGACCAGTTCGACCGGCGCAAGCTGCTGGTGCGCCTGAGTCCCAAGGGCACGATGGCTGCAGCGACCCTGGTCGATGAACACGCGCAATGGATCGCCAGCCTGTTCGCCGATTTCACGGCAAACGACATGCAGTTACTGAGTGCGCTGCTGGAAAAAGCCTGGCGCAAGACGGATAAAAATGAAATGCAGGGCGCGCCATGAGCCGTGGCATGGCCGACATTGTTCCCGCGCGCCTGGCCCTGCTGAACGCGGGCAGCGTGGCCAGCGCCACCCTGACCGAAGGGCTGGCCATCGATTTCACCCAGCTGCTGGCTGCGACCGTACCCGATATCGGCGCCGCCCGGCTGGAACAGATGCGCGCGCAGGCCGCAGCGGGCATCACCAAGCGCATGGCGCTGGCGGCGCAATTGCTGCTGGAGGCCAATGCCGACCTGGCTGTGCTGCAAGCGCACCCATCCGACACGGTGCGGGGCTGGGCCTGCTTTGCCATCGCCGCCCAGGCGGGATGGAGCTTGCCGCAACAGCTGGCAGCCATGCGCCCGCTGGCCGACGATGGCCACTTCGGCGTGCGCGAATGGGCCTGGCTGGCGCTGCGGCCCCGGCTGGCTGCGCATCTGCTTGACGCCATCGCGCTGCTGGCGTCGTGGACGGCGGACCCGTCGGAAAGAGTGCGCCGCTTTGCCTGCGAAGCGCTGCGCCCGCGCGGCGTGTGGTGCGCGCATATTGCACAGCTAAAAGAAGAGCCGCAGCTGGCCTTGCCCCTGCTGCAGCCCCTGCGGGTGGACCCGGCCGTCTACGTGCAGGACTCCGTGGCCAACTGGCTCAACGATGCGGCCAAGAGCCAGCCGGACTGGGTACGCAGCCTGTGCGTGCAATGGTTACAGGAAAGTCCCAATGCCGCCACGGCACGCATCTGCAAGCGGGCCCAGCGCTCGCTGGCCTGACGAGACCTGACCCAAGGAGTAAGCATGCATTACTTGCTAGAACTGTACAGCCCGAAACCCGCCTGGCTGATCCTCGATGGCGCCGCGCGCCGGGCGTATTTCGATACGGTGGGCGCCGGCATGGCAGCCTTGTCGGGCATCGGCGCCGAAGCGCTGGCCATGGGCGCCATCGATGGCGGCAAGCTGCATGCGTCTGCCCAGCAATTTTATGCCGTCTGGCGCTTCCCGGACGAGGCGGCACTGGACGCCTTGCTGGCCGGCATCGCCGCCACGGGCTGGCATGATTATTTTGAGACCGTCAATGCGGCGGGACCGGTCGTGGATTTTCCCGCGCACCTGGCGCAGCTGGCCGCCATCTAAGCGTCCGACGTTTTCTCTGCCGCTGCGGTAAAGTTGGCATTTCCATTCGACCACTGACGTTGATGCCAATCAAATTGCTCTCCCTCCTGGCGCTTGTCCTCGCGCCCATGCTGGCCTCGGCCGCTCCTGCCACCACCGCGCAAGCCCTCGTCGCCGCCGCCCGCAGCCAGGTGGGCGTGACCCTGCAATACGACCCGCGCTACGAACGACTCGCGTATCCGGGCGGCGACGTGCCGCTTGAGCGGGGCGTGTGCACGGACGTGGTCGTGCGCGCCTATCGCCAGTTGGGGCAGGATTTGCAGGTGCTGGTGCACGAAGACATGCGCAAGGCGTGGCAGGTGTACCAGCAGCAGGGACGCTGGCAGATGAAGGGGCCGGACCGCAATATCGACCACCGCCGCGTGCCGAACCTGGGTACGTACTTTGCCCGCCACGGCAGCAGCCTGAAGCCAAGCAAGGAAGCGAACGCTTACCGCGCAGGCGACATCGTCACCTGGCGCCTGCCGCGCAACCTCACGCACATCGGGATAGTCAGCGACAAGCAGTCGTGGAGCGGCGTGCCGCTCATCATCCACAACATTGGCGAGGGCGCGCGCGAGGAAAATATTTTATTCAGTTATCCGATTACGGGGCATTATCGTTGGTAACCCGGTTGGCAACCCCGCTGAGGGGGAGGGGAGCGATTTCTTGCAGGATAGCCAGTACCTTGGCCAGCGCCGTGTCGATATCGAGCCTGTCGATGGCGCCATAGCCGAGGAACAGGCCTTCATGGCGGGCGGGGCCATGGTAAAAGCCAGATAGCGCATACAGGCTGACGTCGGCCCGGCGCGCCCTGCTTAGCAATGCGGCGATATCGAGCGGCGTCTGGGCCAGCGCCGCCACGTGGAAGCCGGCGCTGGCCGGCACCAGGCGGAACCACGGCGACAACGGCCCGTTGAACCAGTGTTGCAGCCGTTCGCGCCGCCCCGCATAAATGTCGTGGCAGCGGCGGATATGGCGCAGCAAGTGGCCATCGCCGATGAACTTGGCCAGCGCATGCTGGCCCAGGCTGGCCGTATGGCAATCGCTCAGGTATTTCAGCGTCTGCATGGCGGCCACGATGGTTTCTGGCAGCACCACATAACCGAGCCGCAATTCCGGCAGCATGATCTTGGAAAAGCTGCCCACATGGGCCACGACGCCATAGCGGTCCATGCTTTGCAGCGCATCCTCGGGCCGGCCTTCGTAGCGAAAGGCGCTGTCGTAATCGTCCTCGATGATGATGGCTCCCAACTGCTGCGCCCGCTCCAGCAAGGCATGGCGGCGCGCCATGCTCATCGGCATGCCGAGCGGAAATTGATGTGCAGGCGTGACATAGATCAAGCGCGTGCCGTCGGGGATTTGCGCGACGACGAGACCATCCTCGTCTACGTCGACGCCCACCACGCGCGCTCCCTGGCTGGCGAATACGGCGCGCGCCACGGGGTAGCCGGGTTCTTCCACCGCAACCGTGTCGCCCGGCTCCAGCAGGGTAAGCGCGAGCAGATGCAAAGCCTGCTGCGCGCCGCTGGTGACGAGCACCTGCTCCTCGGTGCAATGGATGCCGCGGCTGAAGGCGGCATGGCCGGCGATCGCCGCGCGCAGGGACGGCAAGCCGGCGACAGGGCCATAGCGGCCGCGTGCCTGACCATCCTGGCGCAGCGCGTGCAGCATGCAGGCGCGCCATTCATCTTGCGGGAAGTGGGCGGGCGTGGCGCGCCCGCCGATGAATGCGTAGCGCGCGGGCGTTTCCTGGCTGGCCTGGCGCAAGGGCGTGGGTGTCGCTTCCCAGCGGGCGATGCGCTCGGCGCTGGCCAGCGCGGTGCTGGCGTGGCGGCGCTGCGGCGAGGCGTGCGGCGTCTGCACGAAGCTGCCCACGCCGACCTTTCCTACCAGCAGCTTTTCATAAGCGAGCTTCTCATACACGTCGGAGACCGTCTTGCGCGACAGGCCCAGCTGGCTGGCCAGCAGGCGCGATGGCGGCAATTGCTGGCCGTCCGCCAGGCGGCCCGAGCGGATGGCCTCGCTGAGCTGGCGATACAGCTGGCCGCCCAGGTCGCGCGTGCCATCGATCAGGATATGTAATTCCATGGAGTATCTGTTGGTGGTCTGCCGTTTTTCGGCAGGATTGGCCTGCCGCGCGCGCTACTCGCGCTTCTACAATAGTGCCTCTCTACTCTATCAAGGAATGCATCATGACACAGCAACGACTCGATTTCACACAAGCTTCGCCGGACGCCGTCAAGGCCATGTATGCGCTGGAAGCGGCCATCGCCAAGCTGGGCGTGGAACACTCGCTGCTCGAGCTGATCCGCCTGCGCGCCTCGCAAATCAATGGCTGCGCCTTTTGCGTCGACATGCACACGCGCGACGCGCGCAAGGCGGGCGAAACGGAGCGCCGCCTGTATGCCGTGTCCGTCTGGCGCGAAACGCCGTTCTTCACGCCGCGCGAGCGGGCCGTGCTGGCCTGGACGGAAGCGCTGACCCTGCTGCCGCAAAATCATGCGTCGGACGAAGACTATGCGGCGCTGGCAGAGCAATTGACGCCGGCGGAAATGGTCAACGTGACCCTGGCCATCGGCTCCATCAATACCTGGAACCGCCTGGCCGTGGGCTTCCGCAAGATGCCCGAATAAATCCTGTGTTCGTTCGCGAACAGACGCCTGGCTGGTCCCTGCGTAGTCTGGCATGATGATTGATCAGCCAGGGAGCAGCCATGCCAGTACCTATCGGGGAAGGCGCCGGGAAGACGCCGCAGCAGGAGGAAGCACAGGAAGAAGCGCGCCGCGAATTCATCGCCGAACTGTGGCGACGCTTTGAAACCTTGCAGGAATGGGCTGTCAGCCATTGGCCCGATCAGCAACATCCCTTGAGTTCCGCCGACTTCGTCGAGGCGCGCAAAGAGCTGTTGAGTTTGCGTTCGCCTGCCGGGCCGTTGAACCAGCCGGTCGCGCGTGATGCGGCGGAACCGGCCCCGGAGCAGGGCGGGGCACAATACCTGGATGTGACGCCCGCGCCCTGGCCGTAATCCGACAACGTGGTTGGCGGGTGATGTCGGATTACGCGCTTGCGCTAATCCGACCTACGCGTCAGCTTTACCCTGTGCAAACACCCAGCACAGCAAACTCACCAGCAATCCCGCCATCACGCCATACGCCAGGTTCAGCGCGCTGTCGAACAGCAGCGGCGCCACCAGGCCCGACACCAGCGCGAACAGCAACATCTGGATGAACGATTGCATCGACGACGCCAGGCCGCTGTTGTTGGGAAAATGGTTCAGGGCCATTAGGGTCATCGGCGGCATGGCGATCGACAGGGCGAACGAGTAGAAGAACAAGGGCAGCACGGCCCATGGCACTTCGGCGGCAAAGACATAGTTATAGCCGATGTTGGCCAGCGCGGCGACGAGCATCAATAGGAAGCCGGCCCAGATCATCTGGCGCTGGCTGTAGCGGTGGGCGATTTTCGCCGACAGGGCCGAACCGAAGACCATGCCGCTGATCAGGGGAATGAACAGCCAGGCGAACGCCGTCTCCGGCAGGTGCAGGATGTTGATGATGAAGTAGGCGGCCGAGCCGATGTACAGGGCGAAGCCGCCAAAGGCCGCGCCGATGGCCGTCGACAGCAGCAGGAACTGGCGATGGCACAGCACTTTCCAGTAATTGACGGCGATGTCGCCCAGGTGGAAGGCGTGGCGCTGTTCCTTAGGCAGGCTTTCCGGCAGTGCGCGCCAGACGACGATGAACATCAGCACGCCAAACGCCGTGAGGAACCAGAAAATCGCCCGCCAGCCCAGGCCCACCTGCAGCCAGCCGCCCAGCACGGGGGCGATGGCCGGCGCCAGCGCGAACACCATCATGATGTGCGAGAGGATTTTCTGCGCGGCGGCGCCCGAATAGCGGTCTTGCACGATGGCGCGGCCGATTACGGAGCCGGCGCCGGCCGAGAGACCCTGTAGCACGCGCCAGGCCAGCAGCCAGCCCAGCGACGGCGCCAGTGCGGCGCCCACCGAGGCGATCACATACAGCACCAGCGAAACGAGAATCACGGGACGGCGGCCGAACGAGTCGGACAGGGTGCCGTAAAACAGCATCATGAAGGCGAACGTGAACAGGAAAAAGCTCAGGGTTTGCTGCACCAGCAGGGGGCTGGCATTGAAATCGTGGACGATGGCGGGGAACGACGGCAGATAGGTGTCAATGGCAAGCGGTCCGACCATCGCCAGGCCCGCCAAAATCCAGGTTAATAATTTAGTCATGTTGAAGAGTGTTTTTGTTAGTCCGTCATTTTACGCTAGTGGCAACAATCGGGTTTGGCGCTGTGCTGTTTGCCATTCATATGCGATTTTCGCATATGGAACCTTGAAATTCTTCGTTTGAATCGCGGTGCCTGTCCGCTAAGCTAGGGCGACCCGGCCTGTTCGCCATTTTTGGAAGTGATACGCCATGCACAGCATTGATCCCGCAGCGCCCGCCGACGACACGGCCCAGTGGAATCTGGGGCCCGTGATCCAGGCCTTGCGCAGCTCGCGCGAAGACAAGCACAAGATCCGTCATAACGGCAGGGTGCGCGAATTGCCGTCGCGCGAAGCGCTCACCACCATCGTCAACGGCCTGTCGGCAGCCCTGTTCCCTACGCATTACGGGCGTCCCAACCTGACGGACGAAAGCATCGACTATTTTGTCGGCGACACCCTCAACACCACCCTGAATCGCCTCAGCGAACAAGTGCGGCGCGGCCTGCTATTTTCTGTGCCGGCCGGTGAGGAGCAAGATGCCGCCAGCGACGATGCGGCGCTGGCGCAGCAGGCGCGCGACATCACGCGCGCCTTTGCCGCCAGCCTGCCCGACATCCGCGCCTTGCTGGTGTCGGACGTGCAGGCCGCCTACGCAGGCGACCCGGCCGCCACCTCGGTGGCCGAGATCATGCTGTGCTATCCGGGCACCATCGCCATCTTGTACCACCGCCTGGCGCACCGTCTGCATGCGCTGGGCGCGCCGTTCCTGGCGCGCCTGATCGCCGACATCGCGCATACCCTGACGGGCATCGACATCCACCCCGGCGCGCGCATCGGCGCGTCCTTCTTCATCGACCATGGCACGGGCGTGGTGATCGGCGAGACGGCCATCATCGGCCAGCGCGTGCGCCTGTACCAAGCCGTCACCCTGGGCGCCAAGCGCTTTCCTGCCGATGCATCCGGTGCGCTGATCAAGGGCACTCCGCGCCACCCCATCGTCGAGGACGACGTGGTCATTTACGCGGGCGCAACCGTGCTGGGGCGCATCACCATCGGCGCAGGATCGACCATCGGGGGAAATGTGTGGCTGACGCAGAGCGTGCCGCCAGAGAGCAATGTATCGCAGGCGCAGATGCGCAACGATTGAAGAGTGGCCGAGAAAACGCCCATGGCGGCGCTGCGCCTTGCCTTGAACGTTTTTCAGGCACTCTTGAAACGCGGTAGTGCGGCTTTTACTTCACCGTCAGCGCTTCATAACGGGCCACGGGCACGCCATCCTTCAGCAGCAGCAATTCCTGGTCGGCGTAGCGGTAGCCATTGACTTCGCCCAGGGTGGTCAAGAGCAGGCGCTCCAGTTCCATGTCCTGCGGCTGACACATCATCATGGTGCCGGCCAGCTGCGAGAAGGCCAGGGTGCTGATGCCATCGCTGGTGTAGCCGCCCATCATCTGGTTGCAGCCGCTGTGGCCACTGGCGCGGCCTTCGGCCAGCAGCAGGGTCACTTCGCGCTGTTCAGGCGCCTTGCGCACCACTTGCTTGCCCTTCAATTCCTTCAGCTTCCACTGCGTGCCCGCCAGCTTCGGCGTCGGCTTGGCGGGCGAGGTGGCGCCAGGCGCGGCGGCGGCAGCATCGCTGCGTACGGGCGTTTGCGCGCAGCCGGCGGTGATGGCGACGATGGCGGCGAGGGGAATCAGTCTGGCGAGGTTGAACATGGCATTTCCTTCTTCAAATGAATGGCGCCAGCGTAGCAGATTGGCGTCAAGCCAGCGTGCACGGTTGGCAAGGTCACTGGCAAATTCACGGTTGTTTTTCCTGTTCCAGGCGCGCGTCAAGCAAGATACGCGCCGTAGCCACGTAGGCGCGGCATGCCTGCGGATCGATAAAGGCATCGCTGCCGCGCATGACGCTCGATTCCAGCCGCTCCCACAATTGCGACGCTTCCGGGTGCGCCGAAATGAGCACGTCGCAAGGCAGTTTTTCCAGGGTCTCGAAGCTGTGGCGTAAATCTGCCAGCGCGTGCGGATATTCGCTGCTGGCACTGAACTTGAAGCCGGGGCGCGAGACGGCGTTGAGGCTATCCGCGTACACCATGTTCAGGCAGCGGGGGCCGTCGCAAGATTGCCACGTCCAGCTCAGGCCTCCGGGCGTGTGCCCGGGCGTGGCATGCGCCGTCAGATTGACGTGGCCGACATTGAACTGGCCGCCGTCGCGCGCCAGGCGCATGTCCTTCACGGGCGGGTACTTGGGCAGTGCGTGGTATTGCGGGTCGTCCGGCCCCACTTCGCCCGACGCCAGATCCAGCGCGGCCGACGGGCTGGCGGCCACCAGCGCATTGCTGCGTCGCTGCAGTTCGGCCAGGCCGCCCGCATGGTCGATATGGCCGTGCGAATTGAGGATCAGCTTGACGTCTTCGATGCGAAAGCCCAGCGAGCCGATATTGGCGATGATCTTTGGCGCCGATTCCGGCAAGCCGCCGTCGATCAGCACGTGGCCCTGCGGCGACGTCACCAGCACGGAACTGAGGCCTTTCACGCCCACGTAATAGGTATTGCCGAAGATGCGGAACGGCGCCTGGTCAGCATTCCAGGTGGCGCAGACATCGCAGCCCGGCGTCGGTGCTTGCGCCTTGGCGGCGGGGCTGGCCAGCAGCAAGGCCAGGAGTAGCGCGCGTGGTGTTGTGAGGGGCATTGCGATCCTTTTCCGTGTTGCCAAGGTGGCGTATGCTGACATGGAACGGAGCTGGACGCAAACGCCTACGGTGCGTCAGGCGATGCGCAAGCTCAGGTCCCGCATGGCGTCGGCCGGCGCTTCGGCAGGTGTATCCGCCTGCGTGCCGGCGTGCGCCGCGATGTGGCTGGCAGCCAGGAGGACGAGGACGGGAAGGAAAGGAGGGTGCACGTAGCGGCCGGTCTGTTTTTAACCTTGCACGCTAACATGAATGACAATGCTTGTCACTGGCCGCGTCAGGCCGCCAGCGCAGAGGCGGGCGTGGACGCGGGTGCGATGCTGACCTGGCGGCCTGCATGGTTGACAGGCAGGTGCGGGCCCTGGCCGAAAACCTTGTGGCGCAAGCTGCCTTCCTCGTAGCGGGTGCGGTAGCGGCCGCGCCGCTGCAGTTCCGGCACGATGTGGGCCACCACGTCGGCCATGCTGTCGTGGGCCACGGCGAAGGCCAGATTGAAGCCGTCGATACCTGTCTCGTCGAGCCAGCTTTCCAGCTGGTCTGCCACCTGGCGTGCATCGCCCACCAGCACGGGACCGCGCCCACCGAGGCCGATGTATTCGGCTGCCTCGCGCACCGTCCAGGTGCGGTCCGGGTCGGCCTGGCTGAACGAGGCCAGCGCCGAACGGCCGGCCGGGGAATCGATGTAGTCGATGGTGGCGTCGAGCGGGTAGCGGCTGAAATCGACGCCCGTCCAGCCGGACAACAGCACCAGCGCCGCCTCGATATTCACGTGACTGCGGTAATCGTCGTATTTGGCACGTGCTTCCGCTTCGGTGGCGCCCGTGATGACCAGCGCCTGCGCGTAGATCAGCAGCGCATCGCCATCGCGTCCCGCCAGGCGCACGGCGGCGCGCAAGTCGTCGGCGTAACGCTTGACGACTGTCTTGCTGGGACCACTGACAAAGGTGGCTTCCGCGTGGCGTGCCGCAAAGCGCGTGCCGCGCGGAGAGGTACCCGCTTGGTATAGCAGCGGCGTGCGCTGCGGCGATGGTTCGCACAAATGGATGCCGGGCACCTGGTAGTGGCGCCCGGCATGGTTGATCGGATGCACGCGGGCCGGATCGGTGTAGATGCCGCGCGCCTTGTCGTTGACGACGGCGTCGTCGTCCCAGCTCTTTTCCCACAGCTTGTAGACGACTTCCAGGTATTCGTCGGCCAAGTCGTAGCGTTCGTCGTGGCCCAATTGCTGGCTCAAGCCCAGGTTGCGCGCCGCGCTATCGAGATAACCGGTGACGATATTCCAGCCGATGCGCCCACCCGTCAGGTGGTCCAGCGTGGAGATGCGCCGCGCGAACGTGTACGGGTGCTCATAGGTGAGGGCGCAGGTGACACCGAAACCCAGGTGCGTGGTGGCCTGCGCCATGATGGGCACGAGGGCCAGCGGGTCGTTCAGCGGCACCTGCACGCCGTGTTCCAGGGCCGCATCGAGGCTGCCCCGGTACACGTCATACACGCCCAGCACGTCCGCCAGGAACACCGCGTCGAACAGGCCCGCTTCCAGCAGACGCGCCAGTTCCGTCCAGTGTTCGGGATCGGTATAGCGGTGGCTACGGTCGCGCGCGTGCGTCCACAGGCCCGGCGACTGGTGGCCCACGGTATTCATCTGGAAGGCGTTGAAGCGTATCGTTTTTGCCATGGCTTATTTGCTTATTGAGTTTGCGGCCGTCTGCAACGCTTGCTGGTAATCCGGTTTCGAATAGCCGGCAAAGTGCTTGTTCGTGATGTCGAGGAATTCGCGCGAACGGTAGGCGGCCGCCAGGTCTTTCACGAACTGCTGGTCCTTGTCGGCGGTGCGGATGGCTACCAGGTTGATGTAGTTGTGCGAGATTTTCTCGGTCACCAGCGCATCCGTCAGTTTCAGTCCAGACGCCAGCGCGTAATTGCCGTTGATGAAAGAGTAGTCGGTGTCGCCCAGGGAGCGTGGCAGCTGCGCCGCCTCCAGCGGCAGCAGCTTGATTTTCTTCGTGTTGACGGCGATATCTTTTTCCGATGCGCGCACGGGGTCGAAGCTGGCGCGCAGCTTGATCCAGCCCAGCTGGTCGAGCAGCACCAACGCGCGCGCCTGGTTGGTCGGATCGTTTGGCAAGCCCACCGTCGTGCCTTCCTTCACGTTGTCCAGGGTCTTGTGCTTCTTGCTGTAGATGGCAATCGGCGCCGTGGGTATCGTGATCAGGTCCGTCAGGGCCAGCTTGTGTTCCAGCGCGAATTTCTTCAGGTAGACGATGTGCTGGAAGACGTTGGCGTCCAGCGAACCTTCGGCCAGCGCGAAATTCGGCTGGATGTAGTCATTGAACTCCACCAGCTTGACCTTGTAGCCCTGTTTTTCCAGGATAGGCTTGATGCCCAGCTTGATCTGGTCCGCGTACGGTCCGGCGCTGGTGCCGATGGTGATCTCTTTCGGGTCCTTGGCGTGGACAAGGTTGCTGGCCAGGGCGAGGCTCAGGGCGGTAAGCAGTATGGTGCGGCGGGCGATGGTCATGGTGGCTCCTTGGTGGGTGAATTATGAGTACGCGGTCGGTTCGGGCAGCGTGCCGGTCAAGGCAAAGCGCCCCAGATCGCGCAGCTTGTAGTCGATGGGGTCGTGCAGGGTATGCACGCGCACGTTGCGCCAGTAGCGGTCGAATCCATACTGGGCCGAGGTGGAACGGGCGCCCGTCAGCTCGAACATCTGGCTGCTGATTTCCAGTCCCGCCTTGTGCGCCAGGCACTTGGCCTCGGCCACGGATACGGCCAGCAAGCCCCGTTCGCGCGCCGTCACCAGCGCGCCCTTGCGGAACACCTTTTCCAGGTCCTGCGCCGCGCCGTCAGCCAGCACTTGCGCGGGACGCAGCAGTAGCCATAGCTGGCCGTAGCGGTGCTGGATCAAAGGGTCGTCCGTTGCCTTGGCCACGCCCGAGGCAAACCAGGCTTTCGCCTGCTCGTCCGTGTAGCGGCGCGCCGCCTCGAACGCGCCTTCGGCGATGCCCAGATAGAGGTTGCTCATGATCAGCTGTGCGATCTGCGAGCGCACGGTGGCTTGCGGCGTGGCGGCCTGCGCGGGCGCTTGCAGCAACAATTCCTGCGGCAGGGCGACTCCTTGGAAATGCACATTGCCGCTGTCCGTCTGACGCTGGCCGAAGGCATCCCAGTCCGCCTGCACGGTCACGCCATCCTGGCGCGTGGGCAGGGCGGCGATCAGCGCCGTCTGCGTGGGCGCGTGCCAGGCCGAGACGGTCAGCCAGTCGGAACCGACGGAACCGGAAGAAAAGCTCTTGATGCCGTCGAGGATGAAACCGTCGTCGCTGTCGACGGCCGTGACCCGTTTGTCGAGGGGATTCAAGGCATTGCCCCAGAACAGGCGTTCATCGACGGTGAGGGTGAGCAGGCGGCGCTGCTGCTGCGCGCTGCCATATAGCTGCAAGCCCGCCAGCTGCAAATGGTGGAAGCCGAAAACATGCGCCAGCGCGCTGTCGGCGCGCGCCAGGATACGGATCACCTGGTACACGAGGGGCCACGACCCACCCTGGCCGCCGAATTCCACGGGAATCGACAAGGTCAGCAAGCCTGAATCGCGCAGCCATTCGCGTTCCCGGGCCGCGTGGCCGCCGGCCCGGTCGCGGGCATTGGCCGTTTCGGCCAGGCGCGCGGCCAGCGCGGTGGCGACGCTGATGGCGTCTTGCAGGGGCTCGGTTGCGGGAGCGACGGGGCGGGCTGCGTGGAGAAAAGCGCTAGACATGAGTGACATTCCAGAAAGACGATGTAGCCGATATTGCACCGCCAGACGTGCGCCGTACACGAAGAAAACCGCGCATGGATATGCGAAAAAAGCCGCGCGAGGACCGCCGCCTTCGCTCGCGGGGCGTCAGGGCCGGATAGTCAAAAAACGCATATCGAAGCGCGAAAGCATTCGTTTTACCGGACAGCTGATGGCGATAGGCTGCAAGCATCCGAGCAACTCCACTTTCGCACTTTCGATAACTTACAGGCACGGGCATCACATGAGCATCTTGTTATTGGGCGGTAGCCCGCAACTTCCCTCGAGTTCCAGCCGCCTGCTGCTGCATATGGGCGAACAGCTGGCGCTGCAGGGCCACAGCTACGCCAAGCTGCATGTGCGCGACTTGCCGGCGCGCGCCTTGCTGTTGGCCGACTACGACGACGTGGCGATAGCCCGCGCCGTGCGCGCCGTGGCCGATGCCGACGCCATCGTGATCGCCACGCCCATCTACAAGGCCGCGTATACAGGGTTGCTGAAAGCCTTCCTCGACTTGCTGCCGCAGGATGGCCTGGCCGGCAAGCTGGTGCTGCCGCTGGCCACGGGCGGCGGCCATGCCCACACCCTGGCGCTCGACTATGCGCTGCGTCCCGTGCTGCATGCGCTGGGCGCCAAGCAGGTGTTCACCAGCATTTACGCCAATGCGCAGCAGCTGGACTGGCACGAAGAACGGGGCCTGAGCCTGGATGCGCCGATAGCCGCGCGCGTGCAAGCCGGCATCGAGGAACTCTCCACGGGTCTGTTCGTGCTGCAGGGACAGTGCCCGCCAGCACCAGCACCAGCGGATGCTTCCGTGCCCGCCCGCTCGCTGCAAGACCGGCCTTACGCGCCCCACTATCAAGCCGCCTGATTATTCATCGACCAAGGAACCGCCATGACACACCGCCACGCACAACGACTCTCGCGCCGTACCACTCTTGGCCTGCTGTTTGCCGCCGCCGCCGGCGTGATGGCGGCCGGCATGCCGGCCGCGGCGCTCGCACAGGCCAAGGGGGAGCTGCAAGTGCAGGTGCGCATCGGCTACCAGAAGTACGGCACCCTGACCCTGCTCAAAGGGCGCGGCACGCTGGAAAAACGCTTGGCCGAACAGGGGGTGGGCGTGAAATGGACGGAGTTCCCTGCCGGCCCCGTGCTGCTCGAAGGCTTGAACGTGGGCAGCATCGATTTCGGCACCGTGGGCGAGGCGCCGCCGATTTTTGCGCAGGCGGCCGGCGCCAACCTGGTGTATGTCGGCAATGAGCCGGCGTCGCCGGCCAGCGAAGCCATCGTCGTGCCCAAGGGTTCCGGCTTGCGCACCCTGGCCGACTTGAAGGGCAAGAAAATCGCCCTGAACAAGGGCTCGAATGTGCATTACCTGCTATTGAAAGCGCTGGAAAAAGCCGGCGTCGCGTACGCCGATATCCAGCCCGTGTTCCTGCCGCCGGCCGATGCGCGCGCCGCCTTCGAGCGGGGCAGCGTGGACGCGTGGGCCATTTGGGACCCGTTCCTGGCGGCCGCCGAAAAGCAGCTGGGCGCCCGCGTGCTGGCCGATGGCAAGGGCTTGGTGGCGAACTACCAGTTTTACCTGGCGTCGCGCACCTATGCGGAGAAAAATCCCGAAATCCTGCGCATCGTGCTCGACGAAGTGGCCAAGGTCGATGACTGGGGCCGCAACAACCCGGAGGAAGTAGCGACGGTTCTGTCGGCGCAGACGGGCTTGAGCAAGGAGGTCGTGGCGCTGGCCGCCTCGCGCTATGCGTATGGCGTCAAACCAGTCTCGGTCGATGTCATCGCTTCCCAGCAAAGGGTGGCGGACGCCTTTTCCAGCCTGAAGCTGATTCCGAAACCCATCTTTGTCAAGGATGCGCTGCTGCCGGCGCGCCAACTGGCTACCAGCACAAAATAAACAAGCAAAGAAACAAGCAAAGGAAAGCGCGCCATGTCATTGAATGTCTTCTGGTTCATCCCTACCCACGGCGACAGCCGCTACCTGGGCACGTCGCAGGGCGCGCGCCCGGTCGATGCCGATTATTTGCGCCAGGTAGCCGTGGCCGCCGATACGCTCGGCTACGACGGCGTGCTGCTGCCGACGGGCCGCTCCTGCGAAGATGCGTGGGTGGTGGCTTCGTCCCTGATCAGCGTGACGCAAAAGCTGAAATTCCTGGTCGCCGTGCGTCCCGGCCTGTCCACGCCGGGCCTGGCCGTGCGCATGGCGTCCACATTTGACCGCCTGTCGAACGGGCGCCTCTTGATCAACGTCGTCACGGGCGGTGACCAGGGCGAGCTGGAAGCGGACGGCCTGTTTGCCGACCATGCCAAGCGCTATGAAATCTCCGATGAATTCATCAAGGTGTGGCGCGCCACCCTGGCCGGCGAGGGCGGCGCTGCCGGCTACGATTTCGAGGGCAAGCATATCCAGGTAAAGGGCGCGAAAACCCTGTATCCGCCCGTGCAGAAGCCATATCCGCCGCTGTATTTCGGCGGTTCGTCGGAGCCCGCGCATGAACTGGCGGCCGAGCAGATGGACGTGTACCTGACCTGGGGCGAGCCGCCCGCCGCCGTGGCGGAAAAGATCGCGGACATCCGCGCGCGCGCGGCAAAGCGGGGCCGCACGGTGCGCTTCGGCATCCGCCTGCACGTGATCGTGCGCGAAACCAACGAGGCAGCCTGGCGCGCGGCCGATGAACTGATCAGCCACCTGGACGACGACATCATCGCCAAGGCGCAGGCGGCCTTCGGCAAGATGGATTCCGTGGGACAGCAGCGCATGGCGGCCCTGCATGGCGGGCGGCGCGACAAGCTCGAAGTGTCGCCGAATCTGTGGGCCGGCGTGGGCCTGGTGCGCGGCGGCGCGGGCACGGCCCTGGTAGGAGACGCGCCCACGGTGGTGGCGCGCATGCAGGAATACGCGGACCTGGGCATCGATACCTTCATTTTCTCCGGTTACCCGCACCTGGAAGAATGGTACCGCTTTGCCGAACTGGTATTCCCGCTGCTGGGCAAGGGCAAGGCCGTGGGTGAGCAGTCACTGACGGGACCCTTCGGCGAAGTCATGGCCAGCAATATCGTGCCTGCCGCGCCGCAGAAAAAGGCGGCCTGAGATGGCGGCCGGCTCCATAAAACGGGCAAGCGCCGCGCCGTGGCCTTCGCTGCATCATGCGCTGGCGCCGTGGGTCTTGCCCGTGGCGCTGCTGCTGGCCTGGCAGCTGGCGGCGCAGTGGGGCTGGCTGTCGAGCCGCATCCTGCCCGAACCGTGGGCCGTGGCGAAGGCTTTCTGGCACCTGGCCGTCTCGGGCGAACTGTGGCTGCACCTGAAAACGAGCTTGTGGCGCGCCACGGTCGGTTTTGTCATTGGCGCGGGACTGGGTTTGCTGCTGGGCCTATTGACGGGCAGCTTCCGCCATGCGGAAACCCTGCTCGACACGACCCTGCAAATGGTGCGCAACATCCCTGCACTGGCGCTGATCCCGCTGGTGATACTGTGGTTTGGCATCGACGAGACGGCCAAACTCTTTCTGCTGGCCGTCGGCGTCTTCTTTCCCGTCTACCTGAACACCTTCCACGGCATCCGCTCGGCCGACCAGGGCTTGATCGAAATGGCGAAAAGCTATGGCTTGTCCGGCTGGCCCTTGTACCGCGACGTGATCCTGCCGGCCGCCATGCCCTCGATCCTGGTGGGCGTGCGTTTCTCGCTGGGTCTCGTATGGGTGCTGCTGATCGTCGCTGAAACCATCTCGGCGCAGGCCGGCATCGGCTACATGACCATGAATGCGCGTGAATTCCTGCAAACGGACGTGGTGCTGGTGGGGATCTTGCTGTACGCCTTGCTGGGCAAGCTGGCCGATTTGTTCTCGCGCCGCCTGGAACGCCACTGCCTGCGCTGGAATCCCGCCTACCGATAGTGACGAAATGAGGAAAGAAAAAACCATGCTGCTCGCCCCCATCCAGATCGAAACGGATTTTTTGTCGCACTTCGTGCAATACGACCCGGCCGGCGCACCGCCGCAGGCGAAGGTCGCCCCGCAAGCCCCTTTGGCGCGCCGTGGCGTGCCGCTGGCCCTGACGCAATTGAGCAAGGCCTATGGCGAACGTCCCGTGCTGAAAAACGTCGACCTGCAGCTGGAAGCGGGGGAATTCGTCGCCATCGTGGGACGCAGCGGCTGTGGCAAGAGCACCTTGTTGCGTTCCATCGCGGGCCTGGAAAGCATTGATGAAGGCAAGATCGCCGTCGGCAGCGGCGTGGGCGCGCCCGATATCCGCATCATGTTCCAGGAATCGCGGCTGCTACCGTGGAAGACTGTGCTCGACAACGTGGCCCTGGGCTTGCCCCGCTCCGTCGGCGCGGCGGCCGCCTCGCTGTGGACGGTGGGCCTGGCCGAGCGCGCCGATGACTGGCCGGCGGCCTTGTCGGGCGGGCAGAAGCAGCGCGTGGCGCTGGCGCGCGCCCTCGTGCACGAACCGCAATTGCTGCTGCTAGACGAGCCTTTGGGCGCGCTCGACGCGCTGACGCGCATCGAGATGCAACAGCTGATCGAGTCGCTGTGGCTGGCGCGCGGTTTTACGGCCGTGCTGGTGACGCACGACGTGACCGAAGCCGTGGCCCTGGCCGACCGCGTGCTGCTGATCGAGGAGGGGCAGATCACCATGGACGTGCAAGTGGACTTGCCGCGCCCGCGACAGCGCGGCCAAGCAGCCTTCGCCGCGCTGGAGCAGGCTATCTTGTCGCGGGTGCTGCAACCGCAGCAGGGTCAGGCAACTGAGCCAGCACGATGAAGCCGTCCGCATCGACCGTCGCGGCGATGCTGTCGTAGTTGGCAATGGCCGGGTGGCGCGTGGCCAGCGGATGTGCATGCGTGGCGGTGACGACGATGACCTTCGCGCCAGCCGCTTCGCCTGCCTCGATGCCGACGGACGCGTCTTCGAAGACCAGGCAATCGGCAGGCGCCACGCCGAGTTTTTCCGCCGCCAGCAGGTAGCAATCGGGTTTGGGTTTTCCTGCCTTGACGTCTTCCGCCGTCACCATGATGGCGGGAATGGGCATGCCGGCCGCCATCAGGCGGGCCGTGGCCAGCGCGCGCGGCGCCGAGGTGACAATCGCCCATTGCGCGGGCGGCAGCGACTGTAAAAAGCGCAGCGCGCCCGCAATTTCAATAATCCCATCCACATCGATGATTTCGGCATCCGTGATGCCCTGCGACTCGCGCTGCGCGTCGACGCCGGGCAAGCGCAGTTTGGCGATGGTGTCGACCGAACGCGCGCCGTGAATGGTGGGCAGGAAGGCCGCCACGTCGAGGCCCTGGCGCTGCGCCCAGGTGCCCCAGATGCGCTCTGCGGCGGCGATGGAATTGATGACGGTGCCGTCCATGTCGAACAGCAGGGCGCGGTAGCGGCCTGCGGCCCGGGGCGGCGTCGACGATAACGGTGGCTGCTGCAGCGGCGAGGGCAGTGCGGACATGGCTTCCTTCCAGATGATGGGCTGGAAGCCATTGTAACGGCAGTCGATTTTTATTTCACAGGTAGACCGATTCAAAGCGGGCCACGGGCGCGCCATCCTTGAGCAGGATCAGTTGTTCGCCCTCAATCTGGTAGCCCGTCACGCTGTTCAAGTTGGCCAGCACGGCGCTTTCCAGTTGCATCAGGGGCGGCGGGCAGGCCATGCGCGTGCCGGCCAGCTGCGTGAAGCGCAGGGCCGTACCAGTCAACGTGTAGCCGCCCATTACGCGGTTGCAGCCCGTAAAACCGGTGACCTTGCCATCGTTGGAGAGGGTGATGCGCACTTCGCGTTCCTGCTGCGGCGCCATCACCACCGGGGCGCTATCGAGCTGCGTCAGCTTCCAGTAGGTATTCGTCAGGCTGGCCTGCGGCGCCAGGCTGGCGTTTTGCTTGGCGCTGTCGGACGTGGCGGCGCAGCCGCCGGCCATGGCGATGGCGGCAGCAAGAGGAAGGTACTTCAGGCGATGCAGCATGGAAGGCTCCTGTTCATGGGTAAATACTCGCCAGACTAGCAGTTTTCCCGTGCGTACTGGCGTACCGCAGCGGCGATAGTTTTCATTTTGCCAGACTTGGCATTACACTCATGCTTTCTGCTGTTTCAACTCTATCGGGGAGCCGGGCCGATGCTGCAAGCGCAAGCGCTGGATAATCGACTGGTCGCCACCAGTGCCGACGACGTGCTGGTCGACCGCATCGTGCCCGGTGCGCCGCTGGTGATCGCCTTTGGCTTCGTCTCGTGGACCACGCGCCCCGCCTTCGATTTTTACGGGCGCCTGCGCAAGCTCGAGCAGGTCAGCGGCCAGCCTCTGAACAAAATACTCGTGCGTGATTCGGGCAATGCCTGGTATCACCGTCAGATCGCGGGCCTGGGCAGCCATGTGGATGAAACGGCGCAGGCCCTGCGCGAGCTGGTGAACCGCATGGCGCCAAGCCAGGTCACTACCATCGGCCAGTCCATGGGCGCGTATGCGGCCGTCATGTTTGGCTTGCTGCTTGATGCGCAGCAGATCGTCGCCTTTGGCCCCTTGTCTTTCCTCGACGTGCAGCAGGCGCGTTTGTATCATGAGTTGCGCTGGCTGCCCGTGATGGAGTCGCTGGCGCAAGACCCGCCAGCCTCCGGCTATTACGACCTGGCGGCCCTGTGCCGCGCCAGGGCGACGGAGCATACGCAGATGCACCTGGTGTTCGGCACGCGGCCGGACGCGGCCCGGCCGGACGTGGCCAGCGCGGTAGGCAGTACCAGCGCCAGCGCCAGCGAATCGGTGAACCTCGACGCCATGCACGCGCAGCGCCTGGCCGCCTTTGGCCGCTGCACCCTGCACCCGTTTCCCTATTCAGGCCACGCGGTGGTGCAGCACTTGATCGACACGCGGCGCATCAACGGCTTGCTGGCCGCATGCATACTCGGTCTCACGTTGGCGCCCGAGCCGATGCCGGAGATAGGCCCCGCCTGGCAGGACTGGGTGGCGGAAAACCTGCGCCTTGGCTGCGCCGGCGCACAGCTGGTGGCGGTGCTGCAGCAGCATGGCTTTTCGCCGGCCAGCAGCATGGCTGCCGTGGATGCCGCCGGCGCCGCGCGGAAGGCGACATGACGCCGCAGTTCGAGCTCGACACCCTGAAAATCCGCATCGCCGCGCCTGAAATGGCGGCGCTCGACTTGCGCGTGCGGGTGCAGCGCGCGCTGCGCCAGTTGATACTCGATGGCGTGCTGGCGCCTGGCTTGCGCTTGCCGGCCACGCGCGCGCTGGCGCAATCGCTGGGCGTGTCGCGCGATACGCTAGAAATGGCATATGCGCAGCTGCGCCTGGACGGATATATCCAGCGGCAGGCGGGATCGGGCAGTTTTGTCTCGCCGACGATAGGAGCGAGCTTGCTAGGCAAGCCGTCGTCGGCATTGCTACCCGCATCCGCGCAGCCGGTTGCCCTCAGCGCGCGCGGTGTGCACATCCTTGCCAGCGGCGGCGTGGCCGACCAGCAGAGCGTGAAGGCATTTGCCACGGGCTTGCCGGAAACGCGCGCCTTCCCCCTCGGCGTGTGGGAACGCTTGCGGCGCCAGGCAGCCAGCGAACACCATGCCAGCGTCCTGCTGCACGGCGACCCGCAAGGGGCTGAGCCTTTGCGGCAAGCCATCGCCGACTATGTGAACCTGGAGCGGGGCGCGCGGGCCACGGCGGATCAGGTGCTGGTCTTGAGCAGCACGCGCCAGGCTTTGTACCTGTGCGCGCAGGTGCTGGCAGATGCGCATGGCCCGATATTGATGGAAGACCCCGGCTATTTTGGCGCCCGCAAGGCGTTCGAGATGGCGCAATTGCAGGTCGTGCCGGTGCCTGTCGATGCACATGGCTTGTCCATCGAACACCTGCGGGCGGACCGCAGCGGGGCCAACACGATTTATGTCACGCCGTCGCATCAATACCCGACGGGCGCGACGTTGGCGCTCGAGCGCCGCTTCGCGCTGACCGCCTGGGCCGCCGAGCGCCAGGGCTGGATCATCGAAGACGATTACGACAGCCAGTTTCATTACGCCGGCTTACCGACGGCTTGCGTGCAGGGGCTGGACACGCAGCAGCGCACGATTTACCTGGGCACCTTTGCCAAATCGCTGTATCCGGGCTTGCGCCTCGGCTACATGGTGCTGCCGCCCGCACTGGTGAAACCGATGACGTATGCGCGCAGCATCCTCGACGGGCATACGCCGCAACTGGATCAACTGACACTGGCCCGTTTCATCGCCGATGGCCATTTTGCGGCCCATGTGCGCGCCATGCGCAAGGTCTACGCCGTGCGACGCGAGGCGATGGCGCTGGCCGTGCAGCGGCACTTGCCGCACGTGGTCAGGGCGCAGCTGCCGCCGGGCGGCTTGCAACTGCCGTGTCTGCTGCACGAGGGCAGGGACGAGCTGGACACGATACGCCTGGCGGCGCAGGCGGGCATCGTGCTGCCGGGCCTGAGCCGGCTGTATGCGAGGCCGCCGACGCGCGGCGGCTGGCTGCTGGGCTTTGCGGCGCTCACGCCGTATGAGATCGAGAGCGGCATCGTCCGCCTGGCGCGCGCGCTGGGATAAACTGGCTAAATTGGTCTGCTGTTCATGGATGAATTGGCTTGCTTGGACAGTCCATGTGGCCATTAAGATGCTCCCTTTCAATGCCAAAGGGATATACATGACAACAAGCACAACAAGCGCCGTTATGGCTGACCGGCTGCGCTGGCGCGATCTTGCTTCCCCCGCGATGGCCGCCTGCATTTCCGTCCTCGTCAACTACGGCGGCACCTTCGTGCTGGTGTTCCAGGCAGCCCAGCTGGCCCAGCTCAGCGCGGCGCAGACGGCGTCCTGGGTTTGGTCGCTGAGCATCGGCGTGGGCGTCACGGGCATCTGGCTCAGCTACCGCTACCGCGCGCCTATCATCACGGCCTGGTCCACGCCCGGCGTGGCTTTCCTGGCCACCGTCATGCCGCACACGCCGTACGCGGAGGTGATCGGCGCCTACATGGTGTCCGCCATCGCCTTCATTTTGCTGGGCATGTCCGGCGCCTTCGAGCGCCTGGTGCGCTGGATTCCTGGCGGCATCGCCGCCGGCTTGCTGGCCGGCATCCTGCTGCAGTTTGGCGTGAACGCGTTCGGCGGCGCCAGCGCCGACCCCTTGCTGGTGGTGGTGCTGCTATTGTCGTACGCCGTGCTGCGCCGTTTTACGGCACGCTTTGCCGTGGTGGGCATCATGCTGGTCGGCCTGGCACTGCTGCTGGCGCAGGGACGCATTGATGGGCACGGCATCGAACTGGCCCTGGCCGCGCCCGTGTTCGAGATGCCGCGCTTTTCCGTGGAGTCGCTCTTGGGCGTGGCGCTGCCTTTGTTCTTGATCACCCTGACGGGGCAGTACATGCCCGGCATGCTGGTGCTGCGCAATGATGGCTACTGCGTCAGCGCCAATCCCATCCTGACGGCGACGGGGCTCGGTTCGCTGCTCATGGCGCCGTTCGGCGCGCACGCCTTCAACGTGGCCGCCATCACGGCTGCCATCTGCACGGGCAAGGATGCGCATGCGGACCCGGCTAAGCGCTATGTCGCGGGGCTGGCTTGCGGCGTGCTGTACATTCTGGTGGGCGTCTTCGGCGTCACCCTGGCCAGCCTGTTCATGGTCTTGCCGCGCAGCTTCATCACGGCGCTGGCGGGCCTGGCCCTGCTGGGCGCCATCGGCAACAGCCTGGCGCAGGCGATGGCGGACGTGCGCATGCGCGAAACGGCGCTGATCACCTTCCTGGCGACGGCCGCGAACGTGACCCTGCTGGGCGTGGGCGGCGCCCTGTGGGGGCTGGCGGCCGGCCTGGCGGCGCATGTGCTGATGCATGGCGGGCGCAAGGCGGCTTGACAGCGGCATCGCCAGATAGCTTGCCCATTTTGCCAGCCGCCGCATACAATTGCTGCGCCCGTGCCCGCTTCCCCATCCGCGCTACCCTTGCTGCTGGGCTTTGCGCTGGCAGCCAACTGTAATGAAGAATTGCTGTTCCGCGGCTTGCTGCAGCAGCACCGCGCGCCTGGCTGCCGGCCTGGCGCGCGGCGCTGGTGTCGGGCTTGCTGTTTGGCCTGTGCCATGCCTTCCTGGCCACCACCGTCACGCAGGTGGGCGCTCCCATCCTCGTGTTCACCGTAATCGAAGGCGTGGTGGCGGGGCTGGTACATTGCCGTGCCGGCTTGCTGGGCGCGTCACTGGCGCATGGCCTGGCCATTTTTGCGCTGGCTGCCGGCTGGGTGTGAATGTTTACTTTGACTATTAATGAAGAGTGAGAAAGCGATGCCTGTCAGTTCCTACCTGAATACCCGTCCCGTCGTGGGCGAACGCGTCTACCTGCATGACACGGCGCAAGTGATTGGCGACGTGCAGATCGGCGACGACTGTTCCATCTGGTGCAACAGCGTGCTGCGCGGCGACGTCAACCGCATCGTCATCGGCGAGGGCAGTAATATCCAGGATTTTTCCATGGGGCATGTGTCGCACAGGAATGCGGCCAAGCCCGACGGTTCGCCCTTGACCATCGGCAAGTACGTGACCATCGGCCATTCCGTGATCTTGCACGGCTGCACCATCGGCGACGAGTGTCTGATCGGCATGGGCAGCATTGTCATGGATGACGTGGTGGTGGAAAAACACGTGATGCTGGGCGCTGGCAGCCTGGTGTCGCCGGGCAAGGTACTGGAAAGCGGGCATTTGTATGTGGGCCGGCCCGCCGCCAAGGTGCGCGCGTTAACCGAAGCGGAGATCGCCTACCTGCGCTATTCGGCTGAACACTATGTGCGCGTCAAGAACAATTACCTGGCGGCTGAGGACGAGGCCTGATCGCCAGCGCGCTCGAGGCGGCGCAGTTCCGGCCGCGGCGCCAAGTCGTGCGGCAGGCGCAGGCCGGACACCAGGCCCAGGCGCTGCCACAGCAGTAGCACCCACCAGCCCGGGTCCCACTCGCCCGGCAGCAAGCCCAGCCTGGCTGAACCCGGATACGCGTGATGGTTGTTGTGCCAGCATTCGCCCATGGTCAGCAGCGAGACCAGGCGGATATTTCTCCCTTGCACGGCGGCGCCATGGACCTCAAAGTGCATTTGCCCATGGTTGTGGGCAAAGTAGCCGATCAGCCAATGGCCGAGCACGCCGGCGCTGACACGCGCGCAGACACCCCAGCAGACAAAGCCCCAGCCGCCCCAGGCGAAGAACAGCAGCGCCCACGGCAGTTGCTGCAGCATCCACGTGGCTTCCAGAAAGCGATAAAAGCGGTCGTGCGCGAGGCGCGGCTCGATGGCGATGTGCGGCGGATGGTCGAGGTCCAGACGGCAATGTAATTGCCACCAAGCATCGCGCCAGAAACGGGCGCCGTGGCGCAGATAGGGGTGGCAGTCGGGCAGGCGCTGGGCATAGTCGCGCAGTTCGTGTTGACGCAGCAGGCCCAGCGGGCCGCTGAGGCCCACCAGCACGCCCAGGTAGACCAGCAGGTATTCCAGCCACAGGGGGCAGCGATAGCTATCGTGGATCAGTTTGCGATGGCTGCCCAGCGAGTGGCCGAACAGCAGGACGATGGCCGTGCCGGTCACAAACAGCAGCAGGCCGCTCCAGCTGAAGGCGAGCAGGGCGCCGGCAAGGGCGCCGGCCAGCATGGCCATCAGCCACAGCGAGGTCAGCGGCGCAAAGCGCACTGCGCCGTTCAGCACGCTGTCGGCGTGCGTGGCGCGGGCACGGTGGCTGTCCAGGCCGGCCGCCGTCATCAGGTCTTGGGGGCCGACGATGGTTGTGTGTACTTGTCGAAGTTGGTGATGTAGTCGTTGAAGTTGTCGGTCAGCATGCGCTTGTACTGTTCCGTGAAGAAGGCCACGGCGCCTTCCTTCTCTTCCTGCATCTTGGCCACGTCGTTGCTCTTGCTGGCAACGAGGAAGGCGTTGAAGCGGGCGGCCGCGTACAGCAGCGAGGTGGCCACTTCATTGCCGCCGCTGTGCATGCATTGTTCATTGGCCAGGGCGATGACCTGGTCGGCGCGTTCCCAGAATTCCGGGCCCGGTGCTGCTTTGGTGGTTGGTGTGGTCATAAAAATCCCTCATGAAAGTGCGCGCCAGTCTACACAGGGGGCCGCATGCTGTCCAGCCGCGCGCCTGTCAAGGCGCTTGCAGGATCTGTTCGACCAGCACGGTCAGCGGCTGGCGGATATCGAGCACGATGCCTGCCTCGTCCGCTTGCAGGGGCTGCAGGGTGGCCAGCTGGCTATCGAGCAGGCTGGAGGGCATGAAATGGCCGGGCCGCTGCATGCGGCGCTCCAGCACGGCGCGCGGACCGTCCAGGTGGGCAAAGCGCAGGCCCGGGTCGCCTTCGCGCAGCAGGTCGCGGTAAGTGCGTTTCAGGGCCGAACAGGAAACCACGAGGCCACGACCCTTCGCGCGGGCCGTGGCGATGTGTTCGCGCAGGGCGGCCAGCCAACCGGACCGGTCGGCATCGTCGAGCGCGATGCCGGCGGCCATCTTGGCCACGTTTTCCGGGGTATGCACGTCGTCGCCTTCCACGTAGGGCACGCCCAGCGCGCCGGCCAGCAGGCTGCCGACGGCGCTCTTGCCGCAGCCGGACACGCCCATCACGACCCAGCGCACGACGGGCACGCCCACGCTCAAGGTGCCGAAACGATGACGGTGACGCGGCGGTTTTCCGCCTTGCCTGTCTTGCTGGCGTTCGAGGCCACCGGTTTGCTCATGCCCAGGCCCTTGACGGCGATGTTGTCGCGTGGAATGCCCGATGCACTCATGGCGTCGGCCACCACGTTGGCGCGCGCCAGCGACAGCTTGTTGTTATACGCTTCCGTGCCTTCGTTATCCGTATGGCCTTCCACGCGCATGTGGGTGATGCCCACTTTCAGCAGGGCGGCGCTGATTTTCTGGATCGCGGTGCGGCTCGGTGGCGTCAGCTTGGCGGCGTCGAATTCGAACAGCAGTTTGTCGGTAAAGCTCAGTTCCCAGCCTTCGTCGGTCTGGTTGAAACCCTGTTCCTTCAAGGTGGCGACTTGCTCGGCGTTGAAAATTGGCTTAGTCTCTGGCGTGCTCTGGCAGGCGGCCAGCAGGCCCAGCATGAACAGACCGAGGAAGCCGAGGCGTAATTGTTTGTAGATAAATTGCATGGTGTTGCTCCTTGGGGTCAGGGGTGAGTGTGGGGTTGCGGCAGGCGCGCCACCTGGCGCGTGCCGCGCTGCGCCTGCTTGGCGCGGTACATGGCTTGGTCCGCCGCGCCGACCAGCGAGGCGGCGTCGATGGCGTGATCGGGGAAGACGGCCACGCCGATGGTCAGTGAGCTGACGATGCTGTTGCCGGTAGGCAGTTCAATGGCTTGCGCCATGGCGGCGATGATGTTGTCGGCAATGTGCATGGCATCGCTGCTGTTGCGCAGCGGCTTGAGCAGGATGGCAAATTCGTCGCCGCCCAGGCGGGCCACCAGGTCGCCCTCGCGCAATTGCTGCTTGATGCGCGCGGCAATCGTCACCAGCACGCGGTCGCCCGAGGCATGACCGAAGGTGTCGTTGATGTATTTGAAACGGTCGCTGTCGAGGAACAGCACGGCCACTTTGCCATTGCCGACCCGCGCTTCGAGGATGGCGCGTTCCAGCTCCGCTTCCATGAAGGCGCGGTTCGACAGGCCCGTCAGGCTGTCGTGGTTGGCGCGGTGCGACAGCGAGGCATGTTCCTTTTGCAGATGACTTTGCCACGCTTCCAGTTCGTCGAGCAGGGCGTTGAAGTCGTCATTGATCTGGTTCAGTTCGGCGATGTTGGCCGGTGGCACGCGCAGTTCAAAGGACCGGTCGCGCCGCACGCGGTGCGCCGTTTCCGCCAGGTGGCGCAGGGGTGACGTGATCTCCGTTTCCATGCGCCGCGATAGGCGCACGGCGACGACCAGGCTGAGCACCAGGCAAGCCAGCAGGCAGGAGAGGCCGCTCAGCAGGAAAGGCAGCAGGCTGCGGCTGTGCGGCACCAGCGTGATGCTGCCGATGGCCTGGTCATTGCGCATGATGGGGAAGGTCAGGGAATCGGGCAGCATCCAGCCTGTCAGCGCGCGTTCGATGTAGTAGCGCGTGCCGTGCTGGCCCCGTTCCCAGCGGGCCAGCACTTTGCCGGCCTTGTTGCTCACTTGTGCCTGATCAATATCTTCATTGACGCCGATCAGGGCCAGTGCTTCCCTGGCGGCCATGGAGTCACCAAAGACGACGGCGCCTTCCACCGTGTAGCTCATCGAGCGGGCCACCAGGCGCAGGTTCTGGTCCGAATACACGCGCAGGGCCAGTAGCGCCACGGCTGTCAGGGTCAGGCCGGCCGCCAGCACGGCGATCAACGACACGCTCAGGTGGGCGCGCCGCAGCACGCTGTCGAGTGTGGGGCGGGGCTTGCGGGCAAGCTTATTGCTCATGCGGGCGCTCATGGCGGCGGTGCCTTGCGACGTGCAATTTGCAAGGCGTTCGGATGGACGCGCAGGCCGCTGCGGGCGATGGCGTCGAGGTTGACGTCAAAACCGATCTGCGCCTCGGAGAGGCGTAGGCAGAACATGGTGCCCACGGTGCAGGACGTGCCGGGTTCGGCGACTGATAAAATCGGCTTGCCGATGATTTGCGCCAGCAGATGCTCGCGTTCGCCCTCCGGTAGGCTGCCCAGGTAGACGACGTCGCATTCGCTGACAGCGGCTGGCGCCGCCGGAATTTTCACGCGGATGCGCTGGCCCAGGCTGGAGGCGGGCGTGTCGACAATGGCTGCGCCATAGCGGGGCGCACCGAGCATGCAGACGCGTACTTCCTGGCGCACTACGGGCCAGCGCACATAACTGATGATGCCAAACAGGACCTGGGCCACTTCGGCCGGTCGCCTGGCGTCGGCAGCCGCGCCCGTTTGCGCCCACGCCGCGCACGGCGCCAGCACGCTGCAGGCGAGCAGCGAGGCCAGCAGCACAGTGAGCAGGGCAGGCGGCGCGAAGCGCTGCCGGTGGCGATGGGAGGAGGGCACGGCGTCGTGTGTCTTTATGCAGGTCGGGTGGCTATTCAAATAGTTACTCAGCAACATAGACTCTACGGAAGTCCCTGTTGAAAGTAAATCACGGCGCTACGTCATAACCTTGCATTATAAACACGAACGTTAAAACTTGCATTCTTTACCATGAGAATTTCTTATCAACACTGCCGTGGCGTGCCAGAGTGTTGCTATTCTTCCAGTGTCGCTTCCAGCAAATCGATTTCGCGCAGCAGGCGCAAGTGGATCGTGTCATCGAGTTCGCCCGAGATGCGGCGGCGGAACAGTTCGTCCCGTTCCGCATTCAGCGCTTCCAGGCGCAGCGCCCGTTCGGCCTTGGCCAGTTCCTGCAGCCGCATCGCCTCGTCATTGCTGCTTTCGCCATACGCGAGACGGCGCCGGTAGGCTTCGATCAGGCGGTTGGCCGCCTCGGTGACGACTTGCTGCTGATCATTCTTGTCGATGCCTTCGCAGACTTTTTCCAGCCGCGCGATGGCCGCTTCGGCAGCAGCAGCGCGGGCATTGCGTTCTTCCGTCGAGCGGCGCGCGGGCGGCGCGAACACCAGGCCCTTGGTCAACAGAGGCAGGGTGACGCTGGCCAGCAGCAGCGACAGCAGGATGACGCCCATGGCCAGGAAGATGACGAGGTCGCGCGCGGGGAAACGATTTCCGTCAGGCAAGAACAAGGGCAGGGTCAAAATGCCGGCCAGCGTCAGCGCGCCGCGCACGCCCGCAAACGAGGCCACCAGCAGCAGACGCAGGCTGGGGCGCGCCAGCAGCGCCGCATCCTTCGATTCGCCCGGCAGTTTCTTGTGGTGCTTGAACAGGGTCAGTTTCATGGAAATGAAGACCCAGATGAAGCGCATGAAGGTCAGCCCCACTGTGATGGCGATGACAAACAGGGGCAGTTTCCAGGCGCTGCCGGCGCCCACTTCCATGGACGCGGCGGGCAAGCCGGCCACGGTGGTGGGCAGTTGTGCGCCCAGCATGACGAAGATCACGCCATTCAAGACCAGTTGCACGGTATCCCACACAGCCTTGCGCTGGGTCCGCGTGGCGGCCAGAGGACGGCCGATCAGGTCGGCGTAATGCATGGACACGCCCGCCGTGGCGGCGGCCAGGATGCCCGAGCCGTGGATTTGCTCGGCGCCCAGGTAGGCGGCAAACGGAATCAGGATACTGATCAGGATTTGCAGGCCCGGTTCTTCGCCAACCTTGCTCACCAGCCATTTATTTGCCAGGCCCACGCCCCAGGAGATGGCCAGACCGATGACGATGCCGCCGCCCGCTTCCCGAAGGAAACTCAGCGAGGCGGCGCCGATGGAAAAGCCGCCCGTCATCATGGCGCCCACGGCAAACGTGAAGCAGACCAGGCCCGAAGCGTCGTTCAGCAGGGACTCGCCTTCGAGGATATGCATCAGGCGCGGCGGGATGGGGTTGCCGGCCGCGATGGCCGACACGGCCACGGGGTCGGTCGGCGAGAGGATGGCGCCCAGCGCGAAGGCCACGGCCAGCGGCACGCTGGGGATCAGCCAGTCGATGAAGAAACCCATGCCCAGCACGGTAAACAGCACCAGGCCGATGGCCAGCATCAGGATCGAGCGCGCATCGGAAAAGAAGGCGCCCTTGGGAATGCGCCAGCCGTCGAGAAACAGCAGCGGCGGAATGAAGAGCATGAAGAAAATGTCGGGATCGAGCGGCACTTGCACGCCAAACAGGGCCAATCCCGTGCCGCCGGCGATCTGGATCAGGGGTAGCGGCAGCTTGACCCAGCGCGAGCGGGCGATGAAGCCGCACAGGACGACGCTCAGGACGAGGATGAGGATGATGGTAACGGTATGCATGAAGGAGCGGCGGCGTGCTGAAACGCTGATTATAAGGCGCAGCCCGCCCGTGGCGTTGCCTGCGTGTCATTGCGTACATACAACAAGTCACAATCGCGGTAAGATTGTTACTGTGCTTCTGTTGTCGCCGCCGTTAGCCGGCGGCTGGCCGCCTTGCTTATTTCTTTGCTTTCACCCTGGCCTTTACTTTTCACTGGTTCCTGTTTTGTTCAAGAAAATCTTCACCGGCTTGCTGCTGTCGCTGGCATTGCTCATCGTGGCGGCCCTGGTCGCGTATCTGTATTACTGGCGCCCCGCGCTGGCGCCCATCGAGCCGCCTGCCGCCACGGCGTTTTCCCCGCAAGTGGTGGAGAAGGGCCGCATTTTGGCCGGCATGGGCAATTGCGCCGCCTGCCATACGGCCAGGGGCGGTGCCGATTACGCGGGCGGCCACGGCTTGGCCACGCCGTTCGGCACGATTTACGCGACGAATATCACGCCCGACAGGCAAACAGGCATAGGCCGCTGGTCGCTGGCCGCCTTCCAGCGGGCCATGCGTGAAGGCGTGGGCCGCGATGGCGCCCACCTGTATCCCGTCTTTCCGTACACCCACTTCAACCTAGTCTCGGACGCTGACTTGACAGCCTTGTACGCGTATTTCATGACGCGCCCGCCCGTGTATGCGGTGGCGCCTGTCAATAGCGTGCCTTTCCCCCTGAACCTGCGCTCCTTGCAGGCGGGCTGGAAGTTGCTGTTTTTCAAGCCTGCAAGCGTTCAGCTGGATGCCGCGCAAGGGCTGGACTGGAACCGGGGTCGCTACCTGGCCGAAGGCCTGGCGCATTGCGCCGCCTGCCATACGCCGCGCAATGCGCTGGGCGCGGAGCTTGCCGGTTCGCCCTATCTGGGCGCGGCCATCGATCGCTGGTACGCGCCAGCCTTGACCAGCGCCAACACGGCACCGCTGCCGTGGACGCAGGATGAACTGTATACCTTCCTGCGCACGGGGGCGACGGCCTTGCACGGCGTGGCGGCCGGGCCCATGTCGGCCGTCGTGCACGAAGGCATGGCCGCGTCGCCCGATAGCGATATCCGCGCGCTGTCCGTGTATTTTGCCGGCGTGGCCGGTGTGGCCGGGCGCAAGGTGGATGCGGATGCAGTGATCAAAACCGGCATCGCCCGTTCGCAGCGCGTCAGCCTGGTCGACAACGACCATGGCGCCAGCCTGTACGTGGCCGCCTGCGCGTCGTGCCACTCGAACAGCGATGGCCGGCCCGTGGCCCTGCGTCCGGAACTGAGCCTGAACAGCGCCGTCAGCGCGCCCGATCCCGCCAACCTGATCCAGGTGATACTGCATGGCTTGTCCAAGGATGAGGCCATGCCCGGCGTGCTGATGCCAGGCTTTGCCGCCTCGCTGACGGATAACGACGTGGCCCAGCTGGCGGCCTATCTGCGTCGCAGCCGCAGCCACCAGCCGGCCTGGACGAATCTGGAAGCGGTAGTGGTACGCACGCGCGCCGGCAAGTAATGCTTGAAAGTTCTAATGCTTGAAAGTTTCTTATGTGTAACGCTCATGTATAACACTTATGTATAACATTATTGTGAACGGTCAGCCCTTCGGCACCGAGGTCGATGCCGAGACACCTCTGCTGTGGGTGCTGCGCGACGAAGCCCAGCTGAAAGGCACGAAGTTTGGCTGCGGCATCGGCATGTGCGGCGCCTGCACCGTGCATGTGGATGGCCGCGCCATGCGCTCGTGCATCACGCCGATTGCCGCCGTCACCGGTTGCGCCATTACCACCATCGAAGGCCTCTCGCCCGATGGCACGCATCCCCTGCAGCGGGCCTGGGTCGCCACGCAGGCGCCTCAGTGCGGCTATTGCCAGTCGGGCCAGATAATGCAGGCGGCCACCTTGCTGCGCGACTATCCGCAGCCGACGGATGCGAATATCGATGCCGTGATGAGCGGCAACCTGTGTCGCTGCATGGCGTATGTGCGCATCCGCAAGGCGATCAAGCTGGCGGCCGGCATGCAGGAGGCGCCCGGTGTTTAAGTTGCCGAAAGAAAATTCTGCTGCCCGTCCCCCTACACTGGGGCGGCGCGGTTTCCTGATCGCCGCCGCCGGCACGGGTTTTACCCTGGCTTTCTTGCGCGCCGACAGCTCATTGGCCGCCGGCAAGGTGGCGCCCGCGCCGCCCGCCAAGTCTGCCGCTGCGCCCGTGTTCGATCCCAGCATCTGGTTTCAGATCGGCCGCGACGGCATCGTCACGGTCAACATTGCCAAGGCGGAAATGGGCCAGCACATCGGCACGGCCCTGGCGCGCATCGTTGCCGAGGAGCTGGAAGCGGACTGGCGCAAGGTACGCTTGCATTACGTGGACACGGACCCGCAATGGGGCTTGATGGTGACGGGCGGCAGCTGGTCCGTCTGGCAAAATTTCGATCCGCTCAGCCGCGCCGGCGCAGCTGGCCGCCTTGCGCTGGTCGAGGAGGGCGCACGCCTGCTGCGCGTGCCCGTGTCCGCCTGCCACGCCAGACTGGGCGTCGTGCATGGCCGGGGGCGGTCGATCAGCTATGGCGAAATCGTGCGCCGTGGCAAGCTGGCGCGCCAGTACACGCCGGAGCAATTGAAGGCCATCGTGCTGAAGACGCCGCAGCAGCGCAGCCTGATCGGCCAGCAGGTGCAGGCGCTCGACATCCCCGCGAAAATCAATGGCACGGCCGTGTACGGCATCGATGCGCACGTCGATGGCATGCTGTATGCGCGCCCGAAGATCCCGCCCACGCGCTACGGTTCAAAAGTCGTGTCCATCGATGATACGGCGGCGAAAAAGGTGCAGGGGTACTTGCGCTCGGTCGCCTTGCAGGATCCCAGCGGCACGGTGCCCGGCTGGGTCATGGTGGTGGCCGAGACGTATGCGGCCGCCATGCGCGCGGCCGACCTGGTGCAAGTGAAATGGCGGGCCGGTGCGGCCGCCCACGTGGCGGAGCAGGATATCGTCAGCTATGCGGGCAAGCAGCTGGCCGATGCCAGCCTGGGCGCCCGTGTGGTCGATGATGATGGCGTAGAGCAAGCTTTCAAGGATGCCAGCCTGCAGCTGGAACGCCACTACACGACCAGCACCGTGCTGCATTTCCAGCTGGAACCGGTGAATGCGCTGGCGCAGGAAATCGACGGCGTCTGGCACATTCATGCGGGCAATCAATGGCAATCGCTGATCTTGCCCGTGCTGGCGCAGGCGTTGAAGGTGCCGGAGAACAAGGTCATGCTGCATACCTATCTGCTCGGTGGCGGCTTCGGCCGGCGCCTGAATGGCGATTATTGCGTGCCGGCCGCGCTGGCGGCGCAAGCCGTGGGGCGGCCCGTCAAGATGATTTGCACGCGGCCCGACGATGCCCGTTTCGATTCGCCACGTTCGCCGTCCGTGCAACATGTGCGCATGGCGTTCGACGACGAAGGCAAGGTCTCGGCGATGGTGCACGAAGCCAGCGCGGGCTGGCCCACGCAAGTCATGATTCCCGCCTTCCTCGCCAAGGATAAGCAGGGCCATCCGTATGACCCGTTCGCCATCGCCGGCGCCGATCACTGGTACACGGTGGGCGCGCAGCGCGTGCGGGCCGTGTCGAACGACCTGGCCAACAGCAGTTTTCGCCCCGGCTGGCTGCGCTCGGTGGGGCCGGGCTGGACGAATTGGGCCGTGGAAAGTTTCATGGACGAGGCGGCGCAGGCTGCCAAGGTCGATCCGCTGGCTTTTCGTTTGGCGCTGCTGCAGGGCATGGGGCGCAACGCGGGCAGCGCGCCGAACGCCGTCGGCGGCGCCGCGCGCCTGGCCCACGTGCTGCGGCGGGTGGCGGACAAGGCCGGCTGGGGCACGGCCATGCCGCCCGACACGGGCCTGGGCATCGCCGCCACGTTCGGCCAGGAGCGCGACATGCCCACCTGGACGGCCTGCATCGCCCGCGTCAAGGTAGACCGCAGCACTTGCATGGTGAAAGTCGAAAAGCTGTTCATGGTGATCGACGCGGGCAGCATCGTCGATCCCGATGGCGCGCTGGCGCAGGCGGAAGGGGGCGCCCTGTGGGGCGTGAGCATGGCCTTGCATGAAGGCACGGCTTTCCTGAATGGCGAAGTGAAGGATACCAACCTGAATACCTACACACCGCTGCGCATGGCCGACGTGCCCGAGCTCGATATAGAATTTGTTGCCAGCACGCACGCGGCGACGGGCATGGGCGAGCCGCCCACCACGGCCGTGGCGCCCGCCATCGGCAACGCTATCTTTGCCGCCGTGGCCTCGCGCGTGCGGCATTTGCCGATCCGCCCGGAAGCCGTGCTGAAGGGGCTGGACCGGCACGGCGCCGTGTAGTCTTGCCTTGCTGGTGGCGATGCGCGAACGGCTGCGCAGGAATGGCCGCGGGCTGCTACACTGAGCTTAGCCGCCCTGAGCATGCAGCTTGTGCCCGGCCCGGCAAGATCAGCGTAAAATCAGCGCACTGCTTGACTTCAGCTTTAGCTTGATCCCAGCTCGATTGCGGAGGCAACCATGCAAGAACAATTTGTCAGCATCACGGCCGATGAAATTCAGATGGATGGCGTGCTTGAAATGCCCGAGCGACCGGTGGGCATCGTCCTGTTTGCCCATGGCGCGGGCGCCGACAGCGACTATCTGGGCGCCTCCAGCCATGCCACCTCGCAGGATTTTCTGCGAGCGGGCATCGCCACCCTGCGTTTCGACCAGGGCGGTGTCGAGCCTGGCGGTGGCAGCAATGGCCATGCCTATTTCGTGCGCAGCGATATCGTGCTGCTGGCGCGTCAGCTGGAAAAGGCCCTGGGCTGGCTGCAAATGGATGCTTCCACGCGGCGCTTGCCCTGCGGCCTGTATGGTTATGGCACCAGCGCGGCGGTGGTGATGCAATTGGCGGCCTGGCGCAGCGCAGAAATCGCCGCGCTGGCCGTCTGCGATGGTCAGGTGGAAATGGCGGGCAAGGCGGCGCTGGAAAACGTGCGCGTGCCATCCTTGCTGATCGTAGGCGGGCGCGACCCCGATGTGGCTGGCCTGAACCGCATGGCCTTCGCCACCTTGCGCTGCGACAAGCAACTGGAACAGATCGCCGCGCCTGGCGGCCCCGACACGCGGCACCAGGCGGCCCTGCTGGCCACGGACTGGTATATGCGCCATTTCAACGGGCATACCAGCACGGCGCAATAGCGCAATCAGGCAAGGGCGTCAGGCAATGGCGCGCAAGTTTTTCGCATGGAAGCGCACATGCTCTTCCATGAAGCTGGCGATGAAGTAATAGCCATGGTCATAACCGGCATGGCGGCGCAAGCGCAATGGCTGGCCGGCGTCGCGGCACGCCGCTTCGAACACATCGGGGTGCAGTTGCTCGGGCAGGAATTTGTCGGCCAGGCCCTGGTCGATCAAGATGCCTTCGGGAAATAGTGCCGGCTGGCCCTGCAGGCCACGCATCAGCGCGCTGGCGTCGTACTGCTGCCAGCTGGCTGCATCGCTGCCCAGGTAGCCCGTAAACGCTTTCTTGCCCCACGGACACTGGCTCGGTGCGGCAATGGGAGCAAAGGCGGAGACGCAGCGGAACAGTTCAGGGTTGCGCAAGGCCAGCACCAGCGCGCCATGGCCGCCCATCGAGTGGCCGAAAACCCCCGTGCGTTGCGCATCGATCACCAGTTCCTGTTCCAGCAGGGCGCGTAGTTCCAGGATGTAGCTGTACATGCGGTAATGGCTGCGCCAGGGCGCCTCGGTGGCATCCACGTAAAAGCCGGCGCCGGCGCCGAAATCCCAGGCATCCGTCTCACCCGCGATGTTGGCGCCACGGGGGCTGGTATCGGGCGCGATCAGAATCAAGCCTTCTTCGGCCGCCACGCGCTGCGCGCCGCCCTTGATCATGAATGTTTCTTCCGTGCACGTCAGGCCCGCCAGGTAAAACAGGGCGGGGCGTTTGGTGGTGACCACGCTGCCTGGCGCCGTGTCCGGAATGAAGGCCGAGAAACGCATGGGCAAGCCGATGGCGTGCGCGTCGTGGCGATAAAAGCGTTGTACGCCACCAAAACAGGCGTGTTCACTTAACAGTTCCAGCATGAATTCTCCTTGTCAATTCCACAGTATAGCGAGAGTGGCGCACCGCTGACGCGGGGTCAGCCCAGCATGGCCGCTAATGCAGGCAAGATGTCCTGTGCCGGCGTATCGGTCTTGAATGCCAGCAAATGGTCGGCGCGCGTCTTGCCCAAGTTGATGGCGGCCACGGGCTTGCCGGTCTCGGCCGCCATGCGGCACAGGCGAAAGCTGGAATACACCATGACGGACGAGCCCACCACCAGCAGGGCACTGGCGGCGTGCATCTTGCTTTCGGCCTCGGCCGCGCAGGCGGCGGGCACGCCATCGCCGAAAAACACCACGGCGGGCTGCAGGGTGCCGCCGCAGCGGGGACAGACGGGCAGGTGGAAGCTGGCCAGCTGCGACGGTTCCAGCAAGGCGTCGCCATCTGGTGCCGGCGTGGCCGTGGCGCCCAGCATCTGCGGATTGTCGCGTTCAAGCTGATCCTGGATCAAGCGGCGCGTATGGCGGGCCTGGCAATCGAGGCACACCACGCCATGTATGCTGCCGTGCAACTCCGTGACGCTCGCGCTGCCTGCCTGCTGATGCAGGCCATCGACGTTTTGCGTGACCAAGCCGCCGATCTGCTGGCGTTGCGCCAAATGCGCGATGGCCAGGTGACCGGGATTCGGCGTGGCGCGCGCGAGGCTGGGCCAGCCCACCATGCTGCGCGCCCAATAGCGGCGGCGCACGGCTTCCTGGCGGCGAAAATCGGGGCCTTGCACGGGCGCGTTGCCACGCCGCACGCCGTACGCGTCGCGGTAAGCGGGAATGCCGGACGCCGTGCTGATGCCGGCGCCCGTCAGCAGCAGCACGTCGGGATGGCGCTGCAGGAACTGCGCCAGCTGCTCCAGGGCGGGATCGTCGCTGGCGCTCTGCTGGCTGGCGGAGGGAAAGTTTTGCATGATGCGCCATGCTAACCGAAAAGCACGGCGCCGTTGCAAGGGGATGTTTACTCCAGCTTCATGCCGAAACGCTGCAGTCGCGGCTGCCAATGCTCCTGGATGTTGGCCGAGACGAGGATGCGCTCGGCCTTGCCGATCAACAATGCGCGTGGCACGAAGCCGAAATAGCGCGAGTCGGCGCTGTTGTCGCGGTTATCGCCCAGCATCATGAAGTGATCGGCCGGTACCGTCACGGGGGCAAAGCTGCGCGCTGCGCCCGCGATTTGCGGCAAAACCTGGATGCGGTGCTGTTCGGTCGCGTTGCGTTCGCTGATGCGCTGCGCCGTCAGCTGGCCCACGTGGGCGATGGTTTCAGGCGCTGTATCGAGCGCCGTGTACCGGGCGGGCTGGCCATTGATGACCAGCTCTTCATTGCGCATTTCCACCTTGTCGCCGGGCAGGGCGATGATGCGCTTGATCAATCGCGTGCCATCTTTCGGCGAAGAAAAGGTGACGATGTCACCCCGCTGCGGGTCGCCCAGGCGCTGCAGCACGATATCGGTGAGCGGCACTTTGAGGTTGAAGGCGAGGCGGTTGACGAAGACCACGTCGCCTTCGAGCAAGTTGGGGCGCATGGACGCCGAGGGTATCGGATTCCAGTCTGCCACAGCCGTGCGGAATACGCCGAACAGCAAGAGAAACATCAAAAAACCTTTGTTGGCGCGCATCCATGTTTTCATGTTGGCTCTTTCGCTGGGCCGTGCCCGTGAGTGTGAAGGGAGGCGCCAGTGTTGCTGGCGCCCTATCACGATGCACGGCGAGGCTGAAGCCAGTCTTAAATCAGGTGCCTGCACGAGCGGCAGCGCGGCCTTTGTTGCGTGCAAGCGTCAGCAACGAGGCTATTTGAAGGCCTTGATGATGGCATCCAGCTTGACCTTGAGCGACTTGTCGTGCGCGTGGATGGCCGGCACTGCACGCTGCACGCCGAGCAACTGATAGACGGCCGTCTGCGCTGCGCGCACCGAGTATTCCACGGTGAAAACGACATCGTCGGCAAGCTCCACGAACTGGCTGACGAAGGCCAGGTTGACGGAGTTGGCCGGCACGGGCAGGGGGCGGTCGCTCTTCGCGCGGGGCATGAACATACTGGTGATGTAGGGCATGCGGCAGGGAATGCAGTTGCCCGTGGCCATGATGTCGAGGTCGAAGTTCAGGTGGCCGCACAGCTCGCGCAGGATCTCTTCGCCGCTGCATTCGGACATGGGCTTGGCGACGAAGTTGCCAATGCGGTCGGGGTGCAGCGAATAGCCCCAGAATACTTGCACGCCCTGGGGTTGGCCGGCGAAATGGGGCTGGTGCGCCAGCACGATGGACATGAACCAGTTGCTATCCTTGAAGGTGACGAGGCCGCCCGTGCCCGCGCTGTTGCCCGTGAATTGCTCCATCCTGTCGAAGAAGGCGCTGTCCTTCAAGGTGACCGTGTACGAGGCCCAGTAGGATTCGGGGATGCTGCTGTTGAAGGCGGCTGGACGGCCCAGCTCCGGGCGGCCCTCGGCCAGCTTTTCCCACAGGCGCCAGCCCTGGCTGTCGTTTTTCGTGCGCTTGGCCGGCGCGCTGTGCAGGCTGCCATAGCTGGCCGCATCCGTCATTGAAGCATTCTGGAAAAACACCAGGTCGCCGGCCGCCACGGGGATCACGTCGGCCAGGCCGCGCCGCTGGCAGTGCAGGGCGGTGGCGCTCAGGCGGCCTTCGGATTCTTGCACCTCGATATCGGTCACCGTGCACTCCATGATGATGTTCACGCCTTGCTCCTGCAGCCACGCGACCAGCGGGCGCACCAGCGAATCGTACTGGTTGTAGACGGTGCGCTTGACGCCCGCCAGGGTTTCGATACGCGAAAACTCCATCATGAAACGGTGCAGGTAGCGCTTGAATTCGACGGCGCTATGCCAGGGCTGGAAGGCAAACGTGGTGGCCCACATATACCAGAACTTGGTGTCGAAGAATTCGGGCGAGAGCCAGTCCGTGATGGCGCTGCTGCCCAGCGTGTCTTCGTCCGCTTCCGTCAGCTTCAGCAGTTCCAGCCTGTCCTGCATGGAAAAGCCCATGCTGCTGACATCGACCTTGAAGCGGTTGCGGTCGACAAGGCGCGCGCGCGAGTGGGGAATGTGCTGTGCGTTGAAGGCGATGGTTTCATCGTAGACGCTCTGGCCCGCATGCTCGAGCGAAGGGATGCTCTTGAATAAGTCCCAGGTGCACTCGTAATTATCGGTGGTCAGCATGCGCCCGCCGCGCAAGGTGTAGCCATCCTCGGCATTGCCGCCGCCATCGAGGCTGCCCCCGGTCACGGGCGCTGCTTCGAAGATGGTGATGTTGCTGCCTTGCATGCCGCCGTCGCGTATCATGAAGGCGGCTGCGGCCAGCGAGCCGATACCGCCGCCGACCAGATAGGCTTTTTTGTCTGTATTGCGCATGTTTTTCCCGAGTGTGAGTGCCTTCGCGTGCGCGAAAGGCCGGCAAGCGGCACGGCCGATGCCGTGTCATATTTGCCTATTTTACAATGCCCGGGGAGGAGTGGCCGATAAATAGAGCGATCGTTCGGTTTTTGTCAGCTGCCAAACCGCCCCGAGGCGGTCACGGTCTGGCATGGGATCGTGTCGAAAAGCGATGCGCCATTATAATCAGCTGGCGCATTTCGCCGCACATGCTTGAATTCATGAAGGAGCAGCATGCTGTCCCATATTTGCCTCGGCACCAACGACTTTCCCCGCGCCTACGCTTTCTACACGACCCTGATGGGAGAACTCGATTTGATCGAGAAATTTCATGATCCGGCCCAACCCTGGGCGGGCTGGATGGCAAAGGATGCACCGCGCCCCCTGTTCGTGCTGACGGCGCCGCATGACGGCTTGCCGGCGACTCCCGGCAATGGGCAGATGACGGCCTGGCTGGCGGCCAGCCGCGCGCAGGTGGACCGCTGCCACCAGGCCGTGCTGGCGCTGGGCGCTGTGTGTGAAGGGCCGCCCGGCTTGCGCCCCCATTACCACGCCCATTACTATGGCGCCTACTTCCGCGACCTCGACGGCAACAAACTGTGCGTCTGCTGCCACGCCGAGGAATAACTCGGAGAATGACTTAGCGCTGTCCCCCTACGTCATCTTCCGTCCAGCCCAGTTCCAGAAAATCCTGTGCCCGCTCGCCCGCTTCGCCGGCACAATAGAACTCGTCGAGCTGGGGCGGCGCGATGCGCGTGCCGGCCAGCATGGCGTGCACTTGCCCCCGGTGATGGATCTGGTGCTGGAACAAATGCGCCAGCAGGCGCAGGCGCGTGTCGACTTGCGGCGTGTCGCGCAAGATCGTCACGGGCCGCGTCAGGTCCGCATCGCACAGGCTGCGGCAATGGGCGATCAGGCGCAGGTCCGAGGCGCGCTGCGCCGCGTGCAGCGCGGCGCAGTCGGTAAATGGTTCATCCTGTTCAAAAAAGACGTAGCAATCTGGATGGGGCGCTTCGCCGCGCAGCTCGCGTTCGAGCGCGTCGAGATAAAACCAGTCGCAGGTGAGGATGTGGTTCAGGGTGAACTGGATGGTGGGGAAAAAGCTGACGCGCGTGGCCTGGAACTCGGCCTGGGTCAGCTGCCCGCAAGCCTTCAGCAAACGGTGGTTGGCCCAGGCGTTGTTATACGCCTGGCCGGTGACGTAACGGGCCAGCAGATTGTTCATGATGTACCTTGCAAGGCAGGGAAAGCTGTGAGAGCGCCACTGTAGCACTTTGCGGCAGGTGGACCAAGCCGGCCATGCCCGCCGCACCAGTACTGCTGTCATCAAGTAAAATTGTGCAGCGGATGTCGCGATAGTGATGCATATAAGGTTTGGATAGCAAAATGGGTTGGATAGGAAAATTACTGAACGGCGGCGACGAAAAAAACAAGGCTGCGCCAGTCACGGCAGCGGCAGCGCCCGAGATGACACGGCAGCCAGCCAGCATCGCCGAAATCGATGCCATCTACTACCGCTGGCTGGCGGCCGCCGGTTCGGCGCAGGCTACCGAGCAGGCCGAACAGCAGATTCTGGACGAATTGACGCGCCTGGCCCGCGAACCGATCGCTGGCGCCGCGCTGGTGCCGCGCATTCCGGCCATCATTCCGCAGTTGATGCGTACCTTGCAAAATGAAAATATGAGCGCGGCCGAGCTGTCGCGCCAACTGGCCCAGGACGTCTTGCTGGTCGCCGAGGTCTACCGCGAAGCGAACCGGCCCTGCTACCATTCGCGCTACAACGCCAGCCCGTCGATCAACAACATGGAAGGCGCCGTCATGCTGCTCGGGCAAAACGGCATGCGCATGCTGCTCGCCCGCGTCGCCTTCCGCCCCATCGTCAGCATGCAAAGCGGCGGGCTGACCGTGCGCACGGCGCCGCTGATCTGGCGCCAGTCCGAGAAATGCGCGCTGGCGGCCAACCTGGTCGCGCCGGCAATGCAGGCCAACGCCTTCGATGCCTATCTCGCGGGATTGATGGCCAATGTCGGTCTGGTGGTGGCGTTCCGGCTGATCGACCAGATGCATGCGCCCGATGCGTTTCCGCAATCGGACGCCTTCATTGCACAGGTGTTTGCGCAAGCGCGTATCTTGTCGGTACGGATCGCCGAATTATGGGAGTTTCCCGCGTCCGTGACCCGCGCGATCGAGCATGCCGGCGTCGATACCCACGCCGATGCCGATGCCGATCCGCAGGCGCAAGCGCTGGCGCTGGGCGAGCGCTTGAGCAAGCTGCGCATGCTGGTCGATACCGGCCGCTTTCCTGCCGACGATCCTTTCGTGACGGCAGGACTCGGCAAGAGTGCCCTGCTGGCGTTTGACAAACTGGCCGACGACGAGGATTGACGGCCGCAGGCCGGTCAAACCTCGCGCAGAGCAAATTGTTCAGCGCGCAAAATAGAGTTCGTGCAGGTGCTCGAGGTCGACATCAATGGCCGCCTGCGACAGCGCCACTTTGCCGCTTTGCATCAGGTAGACGTGATCAGCCACGCCCACGGCGCGCGCCGTGTTCTGCTCGACCAGGATGATGGTGCGCCGGCCGTCGTTCAGGCGCGCGAGGATCTCGAACAGCTCGTTGACCACCATTGGCGCCAGACCCAGCGAAGGCTCGTCGACGATCAGCAGCGACGGGTCGGACATCAAGCCGCGCGCCATCGCCAGCATCTGCGCCTCGCCGCCAGACAGCGATCCGGCCAGTTGCTTGCGCCGTTCGTGCAGGCGCGGGAACATGGCGTAAGCTTCGGCCAGGCGCTTCGGCATGTGGCTGCGGTGCTCTTTCGGGAAGGCGCCCATGATCAGGTTTTCTTCCACGCTCATGTCGCGAAACGTCATGCGTCCTTCGGGGATCATGGTGACCCTCGCGTCGCTCATCTTCCAGGTGGGCGTGCCATTGATGCCCACGCCATCGAGCGCGATGCTGCCCGCGCCCACGGGCAGCAAGCCCATGATGGCGCGCAGCAGGGTCGTCTTGCCGGCCCCGTTCGGGCCGATGATGGTGGTCAGCTTGCCCTTCTGGATGGACAGCGACACATCCCACAGCACATTGATGGCGCCATAGCCGGCGCGCAGATTCTCTATCTTAAGCATCGTTTCAGGCATGGTTTCAAGCATGAACGGCTCCCGTATAGCTCTCGATGACGGCCGCATCGCGGAAGACGGCGTCCGGCGTGCCGTCTGCGATCAGCTGGCCAAAATTGAGCACGGCCACGCGCTGGCACAGATTGCTGATGGTCTCGATGTCGTGCTCGATCATGACGATGCCCACGCCGAAGGCAGCATGCAAGTCCTTCAGCATGCCCATGAAACAGCGCTTGCCGTTTGTTTCCAGGCCAGCCAGCACTTCATCGAGCAGCAGCAGCTTCGGATTGATGGCCAGCGCCTTGGCCACTTCCAGCGCTTTCAGTTCCGTCAGCGCCAGTTCGCTGGCCGCGTCGCGCCCGGCCTTGTCCGCCAAGCTCGTGAAATCGAGGATTTCATCGATCTTGCGTTGGTCCACCTTGCCGGTGCCGAAGCGCTGCGCCACGATGAGGTTTTCGCGCACCGTCAACTCATGCATGGGCTGCGGAATCTGGAAGGTGCGTCCCAATCCCAGGCGGGCGCGCTGGTACATGGGCGTGGCCATGATGTCGCGCCCCTCGAAGCGGATGCGGCCACTGGTGGGGCGCACCAGGCCGGAAATCGCATTGAACAGCGTAGTCTTGCCGGCGCCATTTGCGCCCACCAGGCCGAGCACGTCGTGGCTGCCCACGTGCAGGGTGACGGAATCGACGGCCGTCAGGCCGCCGAAGCGCACGCAGACATTATCGAGTTCAAGCATGTTGTTTCTCCTTCGCTTTGCCCTTGACCAGTTTGTGCAGCAGCGGCAGCAAGCCGCTCGGACTGAAGACGATCATCGCCACCAGCAGCACGCCCAGCACCAGTTGGTGGCCCGTGGGAATCAGCGACTTGAAGATCAGCTGGTCCACCAGGTAGACCACCACGGCGCCCAGCACGGGGCCGAGTATCGTGCGGTAGCCGCCGAAGATGGCCGCCACGATGGGCAAGGTCACCCACAGGCTGTTGAAGGCGTAGTCCGGTTCCAGGAAGTTGATGTAGTGGGCGTTGAAGGCGCCGAACAGGCCCGCCATGAAGGCCGACACGAGCAGCATCGCGCCTTTCAGCAAGGTGCTGTTGACGCCGACGACGCGCGTGGCGTCTTCGCTGTCGTGCATGGCGCGCAGGGCGATGCCGTAATGGCTGGCGCGGATGCGGCTGTAGGCGAAGGCGCAGCATACCACCAGGGTCAGCACCACCAGGTAGGCGCCCGTCTTGTTGGCCAGGTCGAAGCCGAAGACGGTGGGCAAGGCGGGAATATTATTGATGCCGCCGGCGCCGCCCGTGACGGCACTCCATTCCGTGGCCAGGATGCGGAAGATGTGGGCATAGGCGAGGATGGCCAGCGCAAAATATGGCCCGCGCAGGCGTAGCACGGGCAGCATGATGACAGCGGCGATGGTCGCCCCCGCTCCGCCCAGCAGCATGGCGGCAAACACGGGCAAGTCCAGTTTCACGGTAGTGAGGGCGGAGACATACGCGCCCACGCCAAAGAACGCCGCATGGCCGAAGCTGACCATGCCGCCCAAATTACCGAGCAGGGCCCAGGACATGGCCACGCCGCCGATGACCAGGGCCGCCACCACCATGCTCATCACGTACTGGTTGCCGCCCAGGGCCAGCGGCACGGCGATATAGGCGGCCAGCAGCAAGCCGGCCGTTGAAATCAGTGTGGAGCGCTTCATCCGCGCCTCCGTTGTGCGCCGAACAAGCCGTTTGGCATGATGAACAGCACCAGCAAGAACAGCAGCATGCCGGACAATTCCTGCAGCGCGGAGCTGGCCAGGGTGACGGTCAGCGCCTCGGCCACGCCCAGCAGCACGGCGGCGATCAGCACGCCGGGGATCGAGCCGATGCCGGCGAGGACCGTGATGATGAAGGCTTTCACCGTCAGCGCGCCACCGTAGGCAGGCTGGATCACGCCATAGCTGAACAGGGCCACACCGGCGAAGGCGGCCAGGATGCCGGCGACTAAAAAGGAGACCAGTTCCGTGCGGCCCGGGTCGATGCCCATCAGCTTGGCCGCGTCGCGGTTGCTGGAGACGGCGCGCACAGCGCGGCCATACCAGCTAGTGGCCAGCCAGCGCCACAGGGCCGCCATCAGCACCAGGCTGACGCCGAAGAAAATCACTTCGCTGCGCATGCTGAAGAAGGGGCCGATCTCGATGCCTTCCTGCAGCCAGCTCGACGAGGTCGAACGGATGTCAGCCTTCCATACCAGCAGGATGAAATTGGTGAGAATGACGCCGATGCCGTAGGTGAGGATCAGCGAATTGATTTCGCGGTCCTTCTTGATGCGGCTGACGATCAGGTACACGCCCACGGACGTCAGGCTGACGATCACCAGCGCGATGGGAATGGCGAACATGGGACCGAGTCCCAGGCCCGATTCGACGCTGTAGGCGATGTAAGCGGCCAGCAGTACCAGTTCGCCGTGCGCCAGGTTGATCACTTTCATGGTGCCGAAGACCAGCGCCAGTCCCAGTGCGATCAGGGCGTAGGAGCCGCCCTGCAGCAAGCCTGAATACAGGGCTTGCAAGATTAATTCTGTCATATCGTCATCCCGTCAGGCGGCCCAGGCGCATGCCTGGAGCGCCGTTCATCGGTGCGCGCCCGGGCGGGCGCGCGCGTGTGCAGGGGGCGGATGCTTACCAGGGCAGCGCCGGGTAGGCCAGCTTGCCCGTGGCTTGTTCCTTTGGCCAGACGATCACCACTTTCTTGTCCTGGTGCTGCGCCATGCGGTGCACGAAGTTCAGGTTGTCGCCATTGGCGGCGAACTGCACCCGGCCGATCAGGGTTTCGCGGTCCGTCTTGCGCATCTCCTCGGCCACGCCGCCTTTCTTGAGCGTGCCCTTGTCGGCCGCGCGCGCGATGGCTTCGAACAGCAGCATCGATTGCACGTAGCCGAACTGGCCCAGGTAGTCCGGTTCCTTCTTGTACAGCTGCTTGTAGGCGTCGCTGAATGCCTTGCCGTCGGCTGTCTTGAATTCGGTGGGGAAGGGCAGCAGGGCCGTGCCGAACACGTTCGGCATCAGGTCGGGGAAGTCGGCTGCCATTTTCGGCGTGGCCAGCGACCACACGCCCACCATGGCCTTGATTTTTGGTTTGAGCACGCGGGCGGCGCGGATGATGCCCACGTAATCGTTTTCGTAGCCGACCATGGCCACGACTTCGGATTTGTCCTGCAGCTTGATCTTGTTGATGATGGGCTTGAAATCCGTAATGGCCGGGTCGAACGAGTGCGTCGTCACTTTCACACCTTTGGCGGCCAGGGCTTTTTCCACGTCCTTGGCCAGACCCGTGGTGGCGTCCTTGGTCGAATACACGATGGAGACGGATTTGGCGCCCACGTCCTGCAGCAATCCCAGCATGGCTTTTTCGTAGCCGGCCGTGTTATTGATGCGGAAAAAATTCTTGCGCCCGCTGTTCACCAGGCTGTCGTCCACGCCGCCCGAGGTGATGTAGACGAGGCCCAGTTTATTTGCCGTGTCCGAGGCGGGCGAGATATTGTTCGAGCCATAGCCGCCCGTGATGGCCACCGCGCCCTGGCTGGCCAGCTTCTCCACTGCGGCAATCGCCTTGGCGGGTGCCGATTCGTCATCGACGGTGACGATCTTGATGGTGTGTTTGCCGTTGGTCTTGTTGAATACCTCGGCTGCCACCATGATGCCTTCCTGCATGCCGGCGCCGACCCTGGCCAGGTTGCCCGTCAGGGGGATTTCCGCGCCGACCAGGAATTCTTCGGCGCTGGCCTGCGTCATCCAGGCGCTGGCAACCAGCGCTGCCATGGCGATGCGTGTGTATGTGCGTTTCATCGTGTCTCCTCCGGTGATGTGACTTGGTTTTATTGTCGGGATCTGGTACAGCATGGTCAACTTATCGTGCATTCTGCGCCATCTGCCGCAGCTGCCCCTTTAAAATCTTGCCCGTCGCAGCGGCCGGCAGCGTTTCCATGACGATGATGGCCGACGGGCACTTGTAGGGCGACAGGGTCTGCGCCAGGTAGTCCTGCAAGGCCTGCACTTTCACGGGGTGCTGCGGGTCCAGTTCCACATAGGCGATGACGTCCTCGTTGCCATCGTCCAGGGTGCGTCCCACCACGGCCGACTGCACCACGGAAGCATGGGCGTTGAGGGCCGTTTCCACTTCCAATGGATACACATTGAAGCCGGAGCGGATGATCAATTCCTTGGTGCGGCCCACGATGAACAGCGCGCCGTCCGGTTCCTGGCGCGCCATGTCGCCCGTGTTGAGCCAGCCGCCGTCGCGCATGGTGGCCGCCGTCATGGCCGGTTCACGGTAATAGCCGGCCATGACGTTCGGTCCGCGTATCCACAATTCTCCCGGCTCGCCCGGCTTCACGTCCTTACCCGCTACGTCTACCACGCGCACTTCCACGCCGGGAATCGGCATGCCCACCGAATCGTCGGGGCGCGGCGCTTCCAGGCGCGTCTGGCTGATGGTGGGCGCGCTTTCCGTCATGCCATAGCCATTGTGCAGCGTGGTGCCCAGCAGCTTTTCCACGTTCCGCTTGAGCGATGGTGCCAGCGGCGAGCCGCCCGCATACGCAAAGCGCAGCCGCGTGGGCAACGGCGTATCCGCGCCGCCCAGGGTTTGCAGCAGCTTGGCGTACATGGCGGGCACGCCCTGCACGATGGTCAATTCATCGTCTTTCAGCGCGGCCAGCAGGCCGTCGACGGAAAAACGCGGCACCAGGTACAGGGCGGCGCCCGCATACAGGGTGCCCAGGGCAACCGAGGCCAGACCGTACACATGCGAGATGGGCAGCACGCCGTAGGCGCGGTCGGTGCTGGTCAGGCCCCGTAATGTGCTGGAGACGGCGGCGATGAACAGCAGGTTGCGGTGCGTCAGCATCACGCCTTTTGACTGTCCCGTGGTGCCCGTGGTGTAGATCAGCGCGGCCACCTGTTCGTTGCCGGTGACCGTGTCTTCCGCGATGGCTGCCTCGTTTAACTCGCCCGCCAGCAGCTCTCCCATGTCGTCGACCGTGGCGCTGGCCGCGCCCAGACGTGCAGCATGCGCGGCCGCTTCCGGCGAGGCGCCTGCCAGGAACAGCAGCCGCCGCGCCGAGCAGTGGCCTGCGATGCTGTCGATCTCGCGCGCGGACAGGCGCGCATTGACGTTGACGATCCACGCGTCGATGCTGGCCGCTGCAAAGATCAGCGCCACCTGCAGCGCGCCGTTCTCTCCCACCACCATCAGGCGGTCGCCGGCGCGCACGTCCAGCTGGCGCAACAACTGCATTGCATTTTCTACACTGTGCTGCAGCTGGGCGTAGGTCCAGCTGCGGCCAGCTTCATGCAGCGCGGGCGCGTCGGGCGCGCGCGCCGCCCAGTAGGCGGGGATGGCCGACAGGCGAGCTGGCAGGCCGGCCAGCAAGGCTGGAATGTCCATCGCGGCCTCCTTCACTTTTGTGCTGCCTTGATCATGTTGCGGGCGATGACGATCTGCTGGATCTGCGTCGTGCCTTCGTAGATGCGGAACAGGCGCACGTCGCGGTAGAAGCGCTCGGCCGCGTATTCGCTGATGTAGCCGGCGCCGCCGTGGATCTGCACGGAGCGGTCGGCCACGCGGCCGCACATTTCGGAGGCGAACAGCTTGCAGCACGACGCTTCCGTCGAGATGTCTTCCTTGTTGTCGCGCCGGCGCGCGGCGTCGAGCACCATGCTGCGCGCCGCGTAAATCTCGGCCTTGCTGTCGGCCAGCATGGCCTGGATCAGCTGGAATTCGGCGATGGGCTGGCCGAACTGCTGGCGCTCCATCGCATACGCCAGGGCGTCGGCCAGCATGCGTTCGGCCGCGCCCACGCAGACGGCGGCGATGTGCAAGCGGCCCTTGTCGAGCACTTTCATGGCCGTCTTGAAACCCACGCCTTCCTTGCCGCCGATGATGTTCGCGGCCGGCACGCGGCAGTTTTCAAAGATGACGTCGCAGGTATGCGCGCCTTGCTGGCCCATCTTTTTATCGATTTTCCCCAGCGAGAGGCCCGGCGTGTCCCTTTCCACGATGAAGGCGGAGATGGCCGAGGCCCCCCGCTTGACGGGGTCCGTGCGCGCCATGACGGTAAAGATGCTGGCTTCGGGCGCGTTGGTGATATAGCGCTTGCTGCCGTTGAGGATATAAAAGTCGCCATCGCGCACGGCGCTCGTGCGCAGCGATGCCGCGTCTGACCCGGAACCGGCTTCCGTCAGGGCGAACGAACCGATGATCTCGCCGGCCGCCAGTTTCGGCAGGTAGTGCTGTTTCTGCGCCTCCGTGCCGTCGATAACAATGCCTTGCGAGCCGATGCCGTTGTTCGTGCCGATCAGCGAGCGGAAGGCGGGCGAAGTGCGGGCGATTTCAAACGCGACCCTGACTTCCTCTTCCATGCTCAGTTCCAGGCCGCCATAGGCTTCCGGGATGGACAGGCCGAACAGGCCCAGTTCGCGCATCTGCGCCACGATGGCGGGCGGGATCGTATCCGTTTCGGCCACCAGCGCCTCGTTCGGCACCAGCACTTCGCGCACGAAACGGGCGATGCTGTCGAGCAGGATGTTCAGGGTTTCTTCGTCGCGTATCATCGGGGTCCTCGGAGGCGATGTTAAGAGGGGGCGCGCAGTCTAACCGCGGCCCAGGTTTTTTTCCACTCTCTTGACCAGGGCGACCAGGCGCGGTCCCAGGTCGGATTCGAGTTTTTCGCGCGATAGCAAAAAGGCGGGGCCGCCGCAATTGAAGGCCATCACCTGCTCGCCATCGGCACCCAGCATGGGCACGCCCACGGCATGCACGTCGTTCTGCCACTCGCCGGCCGAGATGCAAAAGCCCCGGTCCTGGTAATCCTTGAAGCCTTGCTCGATACCGGCCTTGATGCGCGGCCAGCGTTCCGTTTCGTGCACGCGCGCATGGTCCATCAGGTAGTCGCGTTCGGCCTGCGGCAGGATGCACAGCAGGGCCTTGCCCATGGCCGTCGTCATCAAGGGAATGCGCGAGCCGACGTCAAGGCGCAGGGTGACGTTGGCGCTGCTGCGGCAGGTTTCCACGTACACCATGCTGAGACGGTCGCGCGTGCCCAGCGACACGGAGGCTTGCGCATGTTCGGCCAGTTCTTCCATCAGCGGGCGCGCCATCTTGCGCACGTCGAGGTTCGACAGCATGCGGTAGCCGAGGGCCAGCACGCCGGCGCCCAGCTGGTACTTGCCCAGGCTGTCCGAGTAATTCAGGTAGCCCAGTTTGGTGAGGGTGTAGGTGAGGCGCGAAATCGTCGGTTTCGGGATGCCCGTGCGCTTGGCCATGTCCGCGTTCGACAGGAAGACTTCGCCGGGGCGAAAGCAGCGCAGTACTTCCAGCCCGCGCGCCAGCGCATTGACGAACTGGCGGTCCTTGCCTTCCTCGTCATCGCTGAAAACGATAAGTTCCGGATCGGCTGCGGCCTGCATATTTGTCATATTTGCATTCATTTTCTGACTCCCTGAAAATCAGTTTGCCTAGTCGAATCTCGCATGTCAACCGTTTTGTGAAACATTCGTTCGCACAGCGAAATGCTGCGCTGCATGAAAAAGGCGTGAAATTTGACCTGCGCAAGTGTTTCCGGTCTTGTCGCTTGAGCATCGCTATATACGTCTGTATATTGCGCTGTTGGGTGACGGCCGCCGCATGCGTGGCCGCTTTTTTTGTACTTTTTTGTACTTTTTTGTATATCGCTATATAAGACGATATATAACGAATGGAAAGAACAAGACGATGTTGAAACAGGTAATGGCAGGCGCCGTGATGCTGGCGCTGGCGCAGCAGGCTGCTGGCAAGGAAGACGCGGATGCGGCGGCGGCGTTCGTGCTGGGCACGGTGACGGTGATCGGCCAGCGCGACCAACTGGGGCAGGTGGCGCAGGTGGATGAGCAGCAGGTGGGTTCACAAGTGAGCCGCGCCGAAATGCGCCGCTTTAACCGCGACAACGTGGGCGACGCCCTCAATTTGCTGTCGGGCGTGTCGCTGTCGACCAATGCGCGCAACGAAAAAACCGTCGCCATCCGCGGTTTCGATGCGCGCCAGGTGCCGCTGTACATCGACGGCATTCCCGTCTATGTGCCGTATGACGGCTATGTCGATTTCAACCGTTTCAGCACGGCCGACCTGGCCGCCATCCAGGTGGCCAAGGGCTTCAGCTCCGTGGCGTATGGCGCCAATACCCTGGGCGGCGCCATCAACCTGATCTCGCGCAAACCCGCAGCGCGCCTTGAGGGCGATACCTCCATCGGTTTCGGCTCGGGCAGCGAGCGTCAGGTATCGGCCAACGTGGGCACCAACCAGGGCCTGTGGTATCTGCAGGCGGGCGTGTCGTACATCGACAGCGACGGTTTCCCCATGTCGTCCGACTTCCGTGCCACGGCCACGGAAGACGGCGCCACGCGCAACAATGCCTACCGCAAGGACCATAAACTGTCGTTCAAGGTAGGTTATACGCCCGTGGGTGGGGACGAGTATGCATTGAGCTACTACAAGCAGCATGGCGAAAAGGGCCAGCCGCCATCGAGCAATCCCGTCGGCGCGCGCTACTGGCAGTGGCCGTACTGGAACAAGGAAAGCGTGTATTTCGTCTCGCAGACGCGCCTGGGCGAGGCCGAGCGGCTGAAACTGCGGCTGTACCATGACAGCTACGACAATGAAATCACCTCCTACACGAACGGCAGCTACGCGACCCTGAAAACCAGCGGTCAGGGCAGTGTCAGCGGCGGGCGCAGCATCTATAACGACCGCACGAATGGCGGTGCGGTGGAACTCGAATCGTTCCGCCTGGCCGCGCACAGCCTGCGCTTCGTCGCCAGCGTCAAGGCCGATGAACACCAGGAACTGGACGCCAAAGGCGTGCGCAATACCTGGTACAAGGATGCCCTGTGGACCCTGGGCGCGGAAGACAGCATCGCCCTCAACGCGGCGACGGAACTGTCGCTGGGCGTGTCGCGCAATGCACTGCGCCCGGACACCGTCTACAGCGCCGGCAATGCGTATACCTTGCCGAGTAATCAATCGGCAACGGACCTGCAGGCGGGCCTGTTCCACAAGATCGGCGCCGAGGCGCGCATGTACGCCACCGTGGCGCGCAAGTCGCGCCTGCCGACCTTGAAAGACCGCTACTCGCAGCGCCTTGGCACGTATATTGAAAACCCGGCCTTGAGCGCGGAAGAAGCGATGAACTATGAGCTGGGGTATCAAGGAAACTCGCAGGGCGCCAAGGTAGAAGTTGCGCTGTTCTACAGCGACGTGAAGGACAAGATCCAGAGCGTGGCGAATGTCTCGGGTGTGCGCGCGCAGATGCGCAACGCGGGCCGGGCGCATATCAGCGGCGTGGAACTGGGCTTGCGTGGCCGCGCCGGTGCCTGGCTGGATGTCGGCAGCAACTACACGTATACGGACATGAAAAATGTCAGCGACCGCGCAATCCGCCTGACGGACGTGCCACGCCACAAGCTGACGGCGCACGCCGTGCTGCACGCGGCGCGCCAGGTCGACGTGGTGGCCATCGCGGAATCGAACAGCGGGCGCTGGGTCTCGAACACTTTGGAACTTGGTGGTTTTACGACGCTGAACCTGAAGGCCGTGTACCGCCCCTTGCCGGCATGGACGCTGGAAGCGGGCGTGGCGAACCTGGGCGACCGCAATTATGCGCTGTCCGACGGCTTCCCCAGCGCCGGGCGCACCTGGCTGGCCAATGCACAGTCCCAGTTCTGATTTTAACTGTTCAATGAAAGGACATAGCATGTTCAAGAAAATATTTGCTGCTTGTACAGCGGCGTCGTTGCTGGCGGCGGCACCGGCCGCGTGGTCGGCACCCGCTGCCGCGCGCGACAACATGAGCCACGCGCTCGCCGTGACGGGCATGGTGGAAACGCCTTTGATCCTGAAGGTGGCCGACCTGCGCCAGCTGCCGCCCGCGAATGGCGGGGAAATCGCCGTCACGCGCCACAACGGCGACAAGGCCGAGACCATCACCAGCTACAAGGGTGTGCGCCTGCGCGACATCCTCGACAAGGCGGTGCTCGATGCGCCGGGGCATAACGACGTCAAGAAGCTCGCCATCATCGCCACGGCCACCGATGGCTATGCGGTGGTGTTTTCCTGGGGCGAGCTGTATAACGCGCCGGCCGGCGAGGGCGTGATCGTCTACTACGAAAAAAACGGCAAGGCGCTCGACGACAACGATGGCGAGATCGCCCTCATCTCGGCGAAAGACATGCGCACGGGTCCGCGCCACGTGAAATGGTTGAATGGCATTGAGGTGCGCAAGCTGGTGGATTGATAGGCGCCTGCAATGAAGCATCCCGCCACGGAGCACTCCGTGGCGGGATTTTTTTATGCGGCCAGCGCTTGCCGCATGGCCTGGCCCGCCACTTCGAACAGGCCGCGCGCCGCTGGCGTCAGGCCCAGCATGTGCATCGATGCATGGACCATGCCGTCGAGCTGCACGCATTGCGCCGCCACGCCGTCATCACGCAAGCGCCGCGCAAACGCCGCGCCTTCGTCATGCAGCGGATCGAATTCGCACACCAGCACGGTCGCCGGCGGCAAGTCCTTGAGCGAAGTTGCCCGCAGTGGCGCCGCGTAGGGATGCGTGCCGTCTGCGGGCTCGTTCAGGTACGCCGACCAGCAAAAGCGCATGGCTTCGCGCGTCAGCGAATGACCCTCCGCATAGCGCTGGTAGGACGGCGTGTCGAAGGCAAAATCGAGCGCCGGGTACAGCAGCAACTGGTGCGCCAACGCGGGGCCGGCCTGGTCGCGCGCCATCAATGCTGCTGCCGCAGCCAGGTTGCCGCCCGCACTGTCGCCGCCCACGGCCAGGCGTCGTGCATCGATGCCCAGCGCCGTGGCGTGCTCGGCGACCCAGCACAGCGCCCGATAAAAGTCGTCCAGCGGCACGGGGAACTTGTGCTCGGGCGCCAGCCGGTAGTCGACGGAAAAAATCACGCAGCCGGTGGCGTTGGCCAGCGCGCGGCACGGATTGTCGTACAGATCCAGCGAACACAGGCACCAGCCGCCGCCATGCGCGAAGACGATGGCCGGCAGAGGCTTGCCCGTATCCGCGCCGGCCGGCACATAGGCGCGCACGGTCAGCGCATGGTCGCCCGGCAGCACATAATCCTTGATCGACGCGACGTCTTCCAATGGCCCATGCAGCTGGCGCAAGCCCGTTTCCGTGGATGCGCGCAAGTCTGCCAGCGAGGCGGGGGGCGGCGCATCCCTAGTCTGTTCCAGCCAGACGGCGATCAGTGGATCGAGGCTCATGCGTTGTTTCCTGACTTTTCTCCCGCCAGGAAGGGCAGCAGGTGGGCGATGAACGCTTCCGGCTGTTCTTCCATGATGAAGTGCCCGCATTCGGCGACGATGGCGCCTTGTAAAATGTCGGCCTTGCCCTGCATGGTCAGCAGGGGGGCGTCATTCGTCGCGTGGTCGGCGCCGATGGCCAGCACGGGCATCGGCAGGCTGTGTTTTGCCCGCTCCAGGTTTTGCCGGATGGTTTCGGGAATGGCGCGGTAGTAGGCGAAGCCCGCGCGCAGGGCGCCCGGCGTAGCGTAGGCGTCCGCATACACGTCGACGGCCACCTTGTCGCGGCGGTACGACCAGCGGTCCAGGATGAAACGGATGTATTCGCGCTCCTTGCCCGCCGTGAGCATTTCCGGCAAATCGAGCACCTGGTTGAACATGAAGTGCCACAGGAAGATGTTGTCGGACGGCGCCACGAAGATGGGCGGCGCGGGCGCCAGGCCGGGTATCACGGCTTCCGTCAGCGCCAGTTTTGTCACGGCCTGCGGAAAATCGCTGGCCAGCGCATAGCCCACCCACATGCCGATGTCGTGTCCCACCACATCGTACTGCGCGTGGCCCAGGGCCAGCATGGCGCGGTGCAGGGTGGCCGCCACGGCGCCCGTATCGTAGCCATCGGCCGGGCGGCTGGAGTGACCGCTGCCTGGCGGGTCGATGGCAATGGCCTGGTAGCCATTGGCCGCCAGGGCTGCCATCACGTGGCGCCAGGCATACCAGGTCTGCGGCCAGCCGGGGATCAGGAGCACGGGTTTGCCGGTACCAGCAATCACGCAATGCAGGCGCTGGCCATCGATGCGCACATAGTCGTGGATGTAGTTGTCTTCATGTTGATGCATGGTGTGTCCTTGTATTGATTCAGTTGATTAGTTGTGCCCGATGCCCAGCAGGGTATTGATCTGTTGCGCGCTGACGGGGGCGCCGGCGAAGTCGTCGAAGATCTTGCCGGTCACGGGAATGATGTGGGCATTGATGAAAGCCACGCCCTCGCGCGCGCCCACTTCCTGGTCCTTCAGGCAGCATTCCCATTCCAGCGTGGCCCAGCCCGCGTAGTCGTTCTGTGCCATCTTCGAAAAGATCGCCTTGAAATCGACCTGGCCATCGCCCAGCGAACGGAAACGCCCGGCGCGGTTTTCCCACGACTGGTAGCCGCCGTAGATGCCTTGCCGTCCCGTCGGATTGAACTCCGCATCCTTCACATGGAACATGCGGATGTGGTCCTTGTAGATATCGATGAATTCCAGGTAGTTCAGCTGCTGCAGCACGAAGTGGCTGGGGTCGAACAGCATCTTGCAGCGCGGATGGCGGCCCACGCGCTCATAAAACATCTCGAAGCTGATGCCGTCATGCAGGTCTTCGCTGGGGTGGATTTCATAGCACAGGTTGACGCCCTGTTCTTCGCACACGTCGAGGATGGGCAGCCAGCGGCGCGCCAGTTCGTCGAAGGCCGTTTCGATCAGGCCGGGCGGGCGTTGCGGGAACGGGAACAGATAAGGCCAGGCGAACGAGCCGGAAAACGTGCCCATTTCCGTCAGGCCCAGGCGTTTCGAGGCCATGGCCGCCAGCTTGACCTGTTCGATGGCCCACGCCGTGCGCGCCGCCGGCTGGCCGTGCAGGTGTTCCGGCGCGAAGCTGTCGCACAGCGCGTCGTAGGCCGGATGCACGGCTACCAGTTGGCCGAAGATGTGCGTCGTCAGTTCGCTGATGACCAGGCCATGGCCGGCCAGCATGGCGACCAGCTCGTCGCAGTATTGCTGGCTGTGCGCAGCTTGCGCCACGTCGAACAGGCGTGCATCCCAGGCGGGAATCTGCAAAGCCTTGAAGCCCATGCCGGCCGCCCACTCGGCGATGGCAGGCAGGGTGTTGAAGGGCGCCGTGTCGGCGGCGAATTGGGCCAGGTGCAGGCTGGGTCCTTGGATGGTTTTCATATCGGCTCCTATTGTTTGTCGATCGACAAAGAATAGGCGAAATTTTTTGCGCGGTCAAGGTGCAACTGCAAAATAAATCGCAAATATAGTGGCATGCCAGGCGTTATACTGGCCGCCAGTTTGCAAGCAGAGGATCAGAATGGCAGGAAGACCGAGGGAGTTTGACCGCGCGCTGGCGCTGGCAAAAGCGCGCGACGCATTCTGGACGCGCGGCTACGAGGGTGTATCGATGGCCGACCTGGTGGCGGCGCTGGGCATCGCCTCGGCGCGCATCTATGCGGCGTTCGGCTCGAAGGAGCAGTTGTTCCGCGAAGCCGTGGAGCTGTACGAGTCGGGCGAGGGCGCGTTTGCCGTGCACGCGCTGGCCGCCAGCTTGAATGTGCGCGACGCGGTGGCGCGCATGCTGGAAGAAGCGGTGCTGCTGTACACGCGCAGTGGCCAGCCGCAAGGCTGCATGGTGGTCACGGCCGCCACGAATACGAGTGCGGAAAACGCCGGCATCGCCGACTGGCTGGCGCAACATCGCCGAGCGCGCACGCAAGCCGTCATCGAGCGCTTGCGCGCGGCGCAGCTGGCGGGAGAGTTAACAGGGGAAGCGGACGTGCAGGCGCTGGGCGATTATTATGCGGCGCTGCTGCATGGCTTGTCGGTGCAGGCGCGCGACGGCATTCCGGCCGAACGGCTGCTGGCGCTGATTGCGCCTGCCATGGCGCCGCTGTCGCTGGCTATGATGTAGATAGTCTCAGGGCTTCAAGTCTTGACGTCGATCAGGCTGCCCAAGGCTTGGTCGGCCGCCTTGACGACATTCGCCGACAGGTTGAAGCCGGCCTTGTAGACCAGGTTATCCGTCAGTTCGGACGCCAGGCCCACGCCGTTCGGCCGGCTTTCAGCCGCCTTGACCGCATTCGCATTGGCGCCGCTGACGCTTTCGCTGGCAGCCAGCTTGCGCCCTTCGACGGAGAGCGTGACGCCCGTGCCGGCCGGGCTGGCTTCCTGGAAGTTGGCCGATTGCGGCTGGAAGCCCGGCGTATTCGCATTGGCGATATTGTTGGCGGCCACATCCAGCGCGCGCTGGTTGGCGGTTAGCCCCGAGGTACCGGTGGTGAGGGCGGATATGGACATGAAAACTCCTTCGCAATGCACCTAGTGTACTCCTGCCGGTGGGGAAAATGTGGTGGCGTAAGGCAATAATTTTTTCGCAGCTGGTGGCCACAAAAATATATGCGTCACGTCGTTTTAATATTGTTCTGTGGTACTCACTGTCTGGGCCGGCAGGGAAGTCATCTACGGAGTCTGCGATTTTCCACCTGGCTTGCTTTATTCCAGTTGTATTCGGTCGATGAAAGCGTCGTTTGGCCGGTTGCCGGCGCCAGTGCGCGCGCCGCCGGCGGCGCGCAATAGGCTGCCGCGCACGATAGTTGTCGCCGAAACGGGGGATGGGCGAATATACTAGGCGAAAAGGGAGGCGTTGCGCTTCCCGTCAGCCCTTATCATCCAGCGAGAATTCACCCTTATGGCGTCATCCCCAGAAAACCTCAGCATGGCCGTGTTTTGCGACTTCGAGAACGTCGCGCTCGGCGTGCGAGATGCAAATTACGAAAAATTCGATATCAAGCCCATCCTCGAACGCTTGCTGCTCAAGGGCAGTATTGTTGTCAAGAAGGCATATTGCGACTGGGACCGTTATAAAAGTTTCAAGGGCACCATGCATGAGGCGAACTTCGAGTTGATCGAAATTCCCCACGTGCGCCAGTCCGGCAAGAATTCGGCCGATATCCGCCTGGTGGTCGATGCGCTGGACTTGTGCTACACCAAGGCCCACGTCAACACCTTCGTCATCATCAGCGGCGATTCCGATTTTTCGCCGCTGGTGTCGAAGCTGCGCGAGAACGCCAAGCAGGTGATTGGCGTGGGCGTCAAGCAGTCGACCTCCGACCTGCTGGTGGCGAACTGCGACGAATTCATTTTCTACGACGACCTGGTGCGCGAGAGCCGCCGCACGGCCGCCAAGCGCGACGCGCGAGACACGCCAACCGCCAAGCGCTCGCCCGACGAAGAACTGCGCCGCAAGGAAAAGTACGAGTTGCGCAAGACGGAAGCGATCGAAATGGCCGTCGAAACCTTCGACGCGCTGGTTTCCGAGCGCGGCGACAGCGGCAAGATCTGGGCCTCGATGCTGAAAGAAGCGATCAAGCGCCGCAAGCCGGACTTCAGCGAATCGTATTACGGTTTCCGCACCTTCGGCAACCTGCTGGAAGAGGCGCAGACGCGCGGCTTGCTGGAATTCGGCCGTGACGAGAAATCGGGCGCGTATGTCTACCGCAGCAGCGGCCTGGTGGCCGTGCCGGCTGCCGTGAACGCGGATGCAGCCAGCGAGACAATCGCCAGTGGCGAGACCGGCGTGACGGCGGAAGAGGGCAACAGCCGCGAAGGCGGCAGCCGCCGCGATTCGCGCCGCAATGGCCGTGGCGGCCGCAAGCAGAACGAACAACGCCGCGGTGAAGCGCCACAGGCCTTCGTTCCGGTGGCCGAGGCCGAATCGGTCGTCGCCGTCATGGAGCAGTATGCGCCGGCGCCGCAGCCGGAGGTCGCGCACGAGGTGGCCGAAGCCGTGGCCGAAGAGGGCAACGCCAAGCGCGGTTCGCGCCGCAATGGCCGTGGTGGCCGCAAGAATGGCGATGGCGCCCGTGAAGCGCGCGCGGAGGCGGTCGAGGTGGCACCAACGCCCGAGCCGGTGCCCGAGCCAGTAGTCGAGGTGGTCGTGGAAACCGTCGCCGAAGCCAAGCCTAAGGCCAAGCCGCGCACTCCGGCCCGCAAGGCGGCAGCATCGAAAAAGCCGGCCAAGAAAGCGCTTGACGCCGTGCTGGAAGTAGCGCCTGTTGTCGCAGCGGCACCGGTGGAAGTGGCCGTCGTGGCGGAAGACCAGCCGGCCAAGGCGCCGCGCAAGACCCCGGCGCGCCGTCCCGCGCGCAAAAAGGCGGAAGCAGCTTGATAGTCTGAGCAGCAATAAGCGGGGCGGCAATCGCATGCGCCCCGGCTTTTCCAGGCCCTGCCTTGCGCAAACCGCGCACCCCGATCTCCCCAAGCGTGTACGATGAGCCTGTTTTTAACGCAGCGGGCGGTCAAGCATGTACCACGGTGAACGGTTCAACAGCATTTCCCATACGGTGGGCGCCGCGCTGGCGGCCATCGGCGGCGTCATCCTGATCGTCGCGGCGGCCCGCACGGGCGACCCCTGGAAAATCGTCAGCTGCAGCGTGTATGCGGCCATGCTGCTGACCCTATACCTCACTTCCACCCTGTACCACAGCGTGCGCGGCAAGGCCAAGGTCGTGCTGCAGCGGCTCGACCATTGCGCCATCTACCTGCTTATCGCGGGAACCTATACGCCCTTCATGCTGGTGACCCTGCGCGGGCCATGGGGCTGGTCGCTGTTCGGCGTCGTCTGGGGCCTGGCCCTGCTTGGCATCGTGCAGGAATATGTGTACGCGAAAGGCGCGCGCATCCTGTCGCTGGTGATTTACGTGGCCATGGGCTGGCTGGTCGTGATCGGCATTAAACCGCTGCTGGCGGCGCTCGAGTGGAACGGCTTCCTGTGGCTGGTGGCAGGCGGGCTGTGCTATACGGGCGGCATCGTCTTTTACGCCACCGACCATAAGCTGCGCCATGGCCACGGCATCTGGCATTTGTTCGTGCTGGCGGGCAGTAGCTGTCATTTTATCGCCATTTTGTTCTACGTTGCCTGACGTAGCAGGGCGATTGCATGAAGGATTAGTGCTCGGTTTGGCCGTAGGGCAAAAATATTGCTTGTAAACCTGCCAAGAAAGGCGTTTACTTTCAATATTTGGACGCGCAAATGGCAAACGA
>NZ_JBNYXZ010000028.1:0-66311 GCF_051380935.1 Janthinobacterium algoris
ACAACATTCCGCAGCGCGCCTTAAATCATCAAACTCCCATCCAGGCGCTCAAAGAATGGCAGGCAAAGAAGCCGGATTTATTTGTTAAGCGTGTTTATAACCAGACGGGTCTTGACAGGTAACTGCTGCATTTTGGTCCCCAGTTAGTCGCATTCAAGTATAGCGACTGATCGCCAAAGCTGATCTTTGCGCCCGACAAATTTCCAGCAGAGACATTTCCTGCGTGCAACATACTATAAAAATTCATCTCATGAATAATACTCTGACCCGACAAGTGCAAAGTAATTATCGGTTTTTCAGGGGAATAGATGAACTGGGTACTCTCAACGCCGCTCGGAACTATTCCATCATTCAACGATCCTTTACCGCCACTGTAATCATAAATCCAATCCAATGTGGGATGAACTCGCGTTAGCGTTCCATCGTAATTATTATTCCAGTTCCCTGCATTCTTTACATGCCCATTTTTTATATCATATGTGACAATTGTTTGAGCATTGGCAGAAGCGTATGTCAGTGCCAAAAAAATCGCCGCAACTCTCAAGAAATTCATAGTATACATTTCCTTATATTTATATTAATAAATATATTCTAACTAAAATAAAACACACTATCAATTATTATTTCAACACTACCATTTTTTAAAAATACAACATCACTTGATAGCTTCCACACACTCACTATCCTATCGCCGCAGGAAAATACTTCACTGAGCTCAATTAAATACGATAATTTTCCAAAAAAAAATATGAATTAACCAAATAAAAAACAAACCTGGATTGAGACTTACCCTCTCTCAAACGATCAAAAGACAAGCCGTCAAACGTAAACATCGGAACAGCACAAAATCAGGAAGGACGAGGGATAGGGATCAAGTCCGCCATTCGCACACGATTTCAGCCTTGGCCGCCTCTATCAACAGCAAGGTGCGCTTTATCAAGCACCGATATTGCTCGATTGACTGCCGCCCCCACCCCCATACCTGCCCGGCGTCACCCCCATCACCCGCTTGAACATGGCGATGAAGGCGCTGACGTTGTCGTAGCCCAGGTCCAAGGCAATTGTCGTGACGGGCTGGCTGGCTGGCTGGCTGGCGGCCAATAGTTCCAGGGCGCGCAGGATGCGCGCGCGCTGGCGCCAGGCCGAGGGCGTAAAGCCGGTCTCGCTCGTGAAACGGCGCGCCAGGGTGCGCGGCGACACACCGGCCCAGGCGGCCAGCGCTTCCACGCCGCGCTCGTCGGCCAGGTCATCGAGCACAGCGCGCGCCACGCGCAGCAGGCGCGGGTCCGTCGGCAAGGGCAGGCCGAAGGGCTCGTGGGGCGCGGCGGCGATCTCGTCGAGGATCACGCCTGCCACCCGGGCCTGCCGCACGTCTAGCGCATCGAGCGCGCCATCGTCCCAGGTGCTGGCGCGGCGCACCGCCTCGCGCAGCAAGCCCGAGACGCGCATGACGCAAGGCGCGGCGGGCAAGCTACCGCAACTGGCCTCGTCCACATACACGCTCCAGCCCGCAAACGGACCATGCGAACGCAGCGCATGGACGTGATGGGGCGGCATCCACACGCAATGGCTGGCCGGCACCACCCACTGCCCGCTGTCGGCGGCAACAGAGAGCAAGCCCCGCATGGCACCGAAAAGCTGGCCGCTGGCATGGCTGTGCGCGGCCGTCACCCGTTCCTGCGGCTGGGCAATGCGCACGGCACGCAACGGCGACGGCGACAAGATTGGCGGATTTGACGTATCGAATGACATAAACAACGCAGGCAAGACAATCCCACCATCATACAGTGTAGTCTTTCCATCGTTCAGGACTCCACCATGCGCGCAGAAGACGTATTACCCGATCAACAAAAACCAGGGCCAGTTCAATGGCGTCACCGTACGCAAGGGCACGGTGGGGGCCTTCCTCGCAAATGCGAGGCTATGGCTAGACGACACGGGCAGCAGCGCGGGGCGGGCCATCGCCGAGCATGACATCCTCGACGCCCTGCCTGCCCTGCACGCGCTGGGACTGTTCGACATACTGCAGGTGCGCGACGCGGCGCTGCGCGAACTGGTGTCCGCGTCCGCCGCGTGAGCAGGGGCTGATTCGTGCCTGGCACGCATTTCCTCTATCATGCTGCTTTGCCCGCCCTCGCACCCGCCATGCCGTTTACCATTGCCACCGCCGTCCACAGCGAACTGATCATTAAGAAAAGCCGTTTCATCGGTTGTGTGCAGCCGATGACGGACCGCGCCAGCGCGCAGCAGGTGGTCAATGACTTGAAGGCGCAGCATCCGGGCGCCTGTCATGTGTGCTGGGCCCTGCTGGCGGGCGGGCAGTCGGCGGCCGTCGATGATGGCGAACCGAGCGGCACGGCCGGGCGGCCCATGCTCGACGTGCTGCGCCACCAGGACCTGGAAGGCGTGCTGGCGACCGTGGTGCGTTACTTTGGCGGGATCAAGCTGGGCGCGGGCGGCCTGGTGCGCGCCTACACGGACAGCGTGGCGCAAGCGCTGCTGCAGGCGGAAAAGACGGCCATCGTGCGCCAGCGAGCCCTGCGCTGCACGGTGCCGTATGCGATGGAAGGCATGCTGCGCCGCGAACTCGATGGCGCCGGCGCCACCTTGCTGAACGTGGCGCATGGCGACGATGTGCTGTTCGACTTCAGCCTGCCTGAAACGGCGGCCACCGCCCTGCTGGCGCATCTGCATGAGGCGGGAAATGGCCGCATCGTCTGGCTTGACGCCGAGGACTGAGACTGGGACTGGGACTGGGACTGGGACTGGCGCAGCTTATTGCACGCGGCGCACCTTGGGCGAGTTGTTCGTGCCTTCGATCTTCAGGAAGAAGGTGCCGATGAAATTGCGTTCGACCGTTACCTTGGGATCGTTCTGCGGCGCCAGCACGGCGGAGCTGCCATCGACGATGCGCCAGACCTGGCCATTGCTCAATTTGATCAGTTCGTTGCCGCTCCAGCCATCGAACTTGCCGGCGATGCTGCTGCTGATCGACTTGTTTTCTTCCGGCTCGGCTGCCTTGGGCGCCTTGACCGTTTCCATGCCAAAGCTTTGCTCGCGCTGCTGCGCGGTCGGCACCGCAGTAACGGGGGCGACGGGCGCGGCGGCGCCCAATGGGATGGCGTCATAGCATTTCACGCGGCTGGCGATATCGGCCAGCGAACGGCATTGCAACATGGCAGCATCATCGGCCAGGGCCGCGCCCGATATGAACAGGAGCAAAAAGAGAGCTTTCATCGAAATTCTTTCAAAATAAGAGAAGTTACGCCAGGCATGCCGTTTACCATGCATGCGGGAATGATTATATCGATGTCCAGGGGCCGTGGCATGACGATCTTGCCACGGCTTGCAATGCTTGTGCGAAACTCAGGCGCCGCGCGGGCGCTTGATCTGCAGCAAGATGAAATGTATCCACGCCAGCGCAGGCAGCACCATCAATACCAGCATCAGTCCGGCCGGCATGTCCGGCACGAAGCGCACGAAGCAGGCGAGAAAACCGGCGATGGCCAGCCAGAAGCGCCAGTTGAAGGCATACGCCTTGCGCGCCACCGTCGCCAGGGCGATGCGCCAGAATTCCAGCAAGGCCCACAGGCCGCCCGTCAGCAGCAAGGTCGCCAGGGCATTGGCGCCGGGGGCATCGGCCCAGGTGCGCACCAGGTTATACAACAGCACGGGATAGCCGGCCATAATGGCCAGGGTGGCCGGGCCGGCGGCGATGACAGCTTCAAACAGCTGCCCTTTGGAACGATGATCCACTACCTCACCCCTATGCCACGACGCCGGAATGGGCGGCGATCACTTGCAGCGCGCCGGCCGCATTGTGCGCCCAGACGCGCGTAAAACGGAAGTCGCCATGCGTTTCCACGTCGTGATAACTGCCCGTCAGTTGCATGCGCACGGAGACCACGGCCACGTTGCCGTTGATGCGCACATGGCGCTCGGACGCGCGCAGATCGGTGATGGTCAGCAAGCGCTGCTCGTGCGCTGCCAGATCCGCATGCTTGCTCAACAGATGACCCAGGTGATTGGTAAACAGCAAGTCATCGGCCAGCAAGGCATTCAGCGCGGCCACATCGGAGGCCATCATGGCCAGGCGCAAGCGCTCTTCCGCATCGAGTACTTGAGCTTCCGTTAAAGCATTCATCTTTTTCCTTAAAAAATAGTGCACCAGATTAGCGAACAAACGTGCAATGCTGGCATGAAATTTTCTTTTTCACAATCATCCGGCAGACCTATACCTGCGCTTATGCCTGTGAAGCATATTTATATAGCGTAATATTCGCAGCGGTATTGCGCAAAACGCCCCCATAGTACTGTACAGTACTTGCCCTTTCGCCCCGGGCTGGGGCAGCTGTCAGTTGTAGTACAGTTTTATGTGCTGCGTGCAGTCTCGAATAAAACCAAGATAAGGCCCCTTCATGGCAATTAACATCATTCTGAACCTGCTCGTGGCGTTGCTCGTCTTCGCTTTCATGTTCCACCAGCAACGCAAACACGCGACGTTTACCGTACGCGTCTTCACGGGCCTGGGCCTGGGCGTGCTGCTGGGTGCGGCGGCGCAAGCGTTGTATGGCGCCGGCTCGCCCATCATCGCGGGCACCAATGAATACATCGACATCGTCGGCAGCGGCTATGTGAAGCTGCTGCAAATGATCATCATGCCGCTGATCATGGTCTCCATCATTTCCGCCATCCTGAAACTCAAGGACGCCAGTTCCCTGGGCAAGATCAGCGCGCTGACCATCGGCACCCTGCTCATCACCACCATGATCGCCGCCGCGCTGGGCATTTTGATGGCCAAGCTGTTCGGCCTGACGGCCGTGGGCCTGACGTCGAGCGCCGCCGAAGTGGCGCGCGGCGTGCAGTTGCAAGGTTCGTTGGAAACGGCGAAGGCCCTGTCCTTGCCGAAACTGCTGGTCAGCTTCGTGCCGACCAACCCCTTCCTCGACATGACGGGCGCGCGCAAGACCTCGACCATCGCCGTGGTGGTGTTCTCCATCTTCATCGGCATCTCGGCCACGGGCATCGCCGCGAAAAAGCCGGAAATCTTCGCGTCCTTCGAAAGCTTCATGAAAGTGGCGCACGCCATCGTCATGCGCATGGTCACCCTGGTGCTGCGCCTGACGCCGTACGGCGTGTTCGCGTTGATGTTTGCAGTGGTGGCCTCATCGAGCTACGCGGACATCTTGAAATTGATTAACTTCGTCGTCGCCTCGTACAGCGCGCTGATACTGATGTTCCTGGTGCACCTGGCCATCATCGCCGGCGTCGGCCTGAATCCGTTGCGCTTCGTGAAAAAAGTCTTCCCCGTGCTGGCTTTCGCCTTCACCTCGCGCACCAGCGCCGGTTCGATCCCGATGAGCGTGCAGACGCAAACCCAACGCCTGGGCACGCCGGAAGGCATCGCCAACTTCGCCGCCTCGTTCGGTTCGACGATCGGCCAGAACGGCTGCGCCGGCATCTATCCGGCCATGTTAGCCGTGATGATCGCCCCCACCGTCGGCGTCGATCCATTCACGATCAGCTTCCTGCTGCCCTTGCTGGCCATCATCACCATCGGTTCCGTCGGCGTGGCCGGCGTGGGCGGCGGCGCCACGTTTGCCGCCCTGATCGTGCTGTCGGCCATGGACTTGCCCGTCGCCCTGGCCGGCTTGCTGATCTCCGTCGAACCACTGATCGACATGGGCCGCACGGCCCTGAACGTGAGCGGCTCGATCACGGCCGGCACCGTCACCAGCCGTGTCATGGGGCAAACCGACCTGGCCGTCTACAACAGCGACGACGCGCCCGACCTGGACGAAGCGGAACACGCCGCCTAAGAAACCATCGAGCGGCGCGCCGATGGAGCAGAAAGGTCCGCAACAAATCTGGATCGTGCGTCACGGCCAAAGTACCGGTAACGTGGCGCGCGATGCCGCCGAAGCGGAAAAGCAGTCATTGATCGCCATCGCCGAGCGCGATGTCGACGTCCCCCTCTCCGGCCTGGGCGCGCGCCAGGCGCAAGCCCTGGGCGACTGGTTCGCCACCCTTCCCCTTGAACAACAACCGACCTTCGTGCTGTACTCTCCCTACGTGCGGGCGCAGCAGACGGCGCAAGCCATGCTGGAACGCATTGATGCGGGCAGCCTGGCCTCCGTGGTGGCCGACGAGCGCTTGCGTGAAAAGGAGTTCGGCATCTTCGACCGCCTGACCGCGCACGGCATCGCCAGCAAATACCCGGAATTGCACGAGCAGCGCCAGCATGTGGGCAAGTTTTACGTACGTCCACCGGGCGGCGAAAGCTGGTGCGACGTCATCCTGCACCTGCGCAGCGTGCTCGACACCGTCACCCGCGAATATCGGGGGAGAACGGGGGCCACCAGGTCATCGTCTGTTGCTTGCGCTACCTGTTGGAACGCTGCGACGAGCAGGCCATCCTGTCCATCGACAAGGCGGCCGACGTGCCCAACTGCGGCGTCACCCCGTACGCTTTCAACCCCGCCCTGGGCAGGCACGGCAAGCTGCAGCTGGACCTGTGCAACTTCGTCGCCCCGCTGGAAGCAGCCGCCCCCCCGTCACGGCCCAGCCCGATATGCCTGCCGTGCCGAAATCCTGATGCTACGGGGGCATGCATGGACGCTATCGACATCACACATTCCCTACATCACGCCTCCCCTGCGGCGCTCCTGGCGGCATAAAAACAACAGCATAAGCATATCCAGAAAGAATCGTTAGCGCGCACCACCGCCTCCCTTAAGCTCATGACAACTGTTTCCGCACTAACACTAATCGAGCCCAAAGGACCACGCCGTGCATCCACGCCACTTCTATCCTGTATCTGCCACTCCCGCCACGCCGCTGCGCGCCATCGTGCTGGCCTGCGCCATGCTGGGCGCACCGTCCGCCTGGGCACAAGATGTGCAAGCCACTACCAGCACAGGCACGGGCACCAGCGCTGAAACGGCCACCGCCAGCATCGACCAGGTCACCATCGTCGGTTCGCGCGCGCGCAACCGCACCGTCTTCGACAGCAGCGTGCCCATCGACCGCTTCGGCACGCGCGAAGTGAGCAATGCGCTGTCGACGGGCGACGTGGGCGCTGCCCTGCAAAACCTGTCGCCCTCGATCAACTTCCCCCGCATCGAATCGAGCGGCGCGTCGGACTCCGTGCGCGGCATCCAGTTGCGGGGACTGGCGCCCGACCAGGTGCTGGTGCTGATCAACGGCAAGCGCCGCCACACGAGCGCCGTGCTCGACACGGAAAGCAGCTTTGCCGGCACCGTGCCGGTCGACATCAACGCCATTCCCCCGAACGCCATCGACCACATCGAAATCCTGCGCGACGGCGCGGGCGCCCAATACGGCAGCGACGCCGTGGCGGGCGTCATCAACATCGTGCTGAAAAAAGCCCGCACGGGCGGCGCCGCTTCCGTCAGCTATGGCGCCAACCACACGCATTTCGACCCGACAGATCAAACCCTGACGGATGGCCAGACCGTCATCGTCAACGCCGACTATGGCGTGCCGCTGGGCGAGGCCGGCTACTTCCGCTTCGGCGCGGAAACGCGGCGCCGCTCGCCCACGGAACGGGCCGGCCCCAGCGACGCTGGCTGGACTTCCTACAACTTCACGCCAGCCGACCAGGCGCTAGACGGCAAGGTTGTATTCAAGTCGGGTGACTCGCGCCAGCGCAACCACTACCTGTTCTACAACACCCAGCTCACCCTGGCCAACGGCCTGGACCTGTATTCGTTTGCCACCCTCAACGAGCGCACATCCGACGGCAGTGCCTACTTCCGCTATCCAGGCGACCCGTCGAACGTACTGGCCCTGTATCCGAACGGCTACCGCCCCGTCACCAACGGCGACAAGCGCGACCTCAGCATCGTGGCCGGTGTGCGCGGCAGCTTGGGCGAGTGGAACTGGGACGCCAGCGCGCGCCACGGCAGCGACCGCTTTGACTACGGCGTGAGCCACTCCGTCAACGCCTCGCTGGGCGCGGCCAGCCCCACGCGCTTCAAGCTGGCCGGCTTCGACTTCCGCCAGAACGCCTTGAACCTCGATGCCACGCGCAGCATCGACATCGGCTTGCCCGCGCCTTTGAGCCTGGCGGTGGGCGCCGAATGGATGGGCGAAACCTACACCAGCTCGGCCGGCGACGCCGCCTCGTATGCGGCCGGCAGTTTCACCGATGCGCCACCGGGCGCGCAAGCGGGGCCGGGCTTGCGGCCATCGGACGCTTATGACGGCAGCCGGCAGATCCGCTCCGTGTATGCGGACGTGGAAAGCGACCTCACGCCGCGCCTGCTGGTGGGCGCCGCCGCCCGCTATTCCGACTACAGCGACTTCGGCAGCGCCAGCACGGGCAAGCTGTCCACGCGCTATAAAGTGACGGAGCATTTCCTCGTGCGCGGCTCGCTGTCGAACAGCTTCCGCGCACCGGCCCTCGTGCAGACGGGTTTCCGCTTTGCCACATTAAACTTCAACGCCGATGGCACGGCCCTGCAAACGGCGGCCCTGCTGCCGGCCAGCGACCCGCTGGCGCGCAGCTTCGGCGCGCAACAGCTGAAGCCGGAAAAGTCGACCAACGTATCGCTGGGCCTGGCCTGGAAACCGGCCGCCGCCACCAGCGTGACGGTAGACGCCTACGTGATCCGCATCCGCGACCGCATCACGCGCTCGAGTGACTTGCAAAGCGACGCCGTCACCGCCTACCTGGCCGCCAATGGCCGCAGCGATATCCAGTCCGTGGCCTACCTGGCCAACCTGCTCGACACGCGCACAAAAGGCCTGGACGTGATACTGAATCATGACCTGGCCTTCACGTCAGGCAAGCTGAACCTGAACGCGGCACTGAACCTGAACAAGACCAGTCTCGACAAGGTGCGCCAAAGTTCCGCTGCGCTGACCAATATCGATCCAATTCTGACCTTGCTGACGGAGACGAGTTTGTTCCGCATCAAACATGCGTCACCCACCAGCAAATTGATCCTCGGTGCCGACTGGCAAGCGGCCGGCTGGGGCGTGCAGGCGCGCGCCACGCGCTTCGGCGAGTTGAAAGACTTTTCGTATGACAGCGATGCGCCGCTGATCGATGGCATTCCCGCGCAGCGCTTTGGCGCCGTCTGGTCGCTGGACCTGGAAGGCCAATTAGAACTGAGCAAGCAACTGACGGTTAGCGTGGGTGGCAACAATATCCTCGACCGTTACCCGCAGCGCGTACGCCAGACAAATAACGCCACGTATGGCGGCGCCCTGCCCTACAATTTCATCAACCCCATCGGCGTCAATGGCGCGTATTTCTACGCCAAGCTGAACTACACGTTTTAACGTCACGGAAAGAGCATATGATCATCAAACGCATCTCTCACCTCGTCGCCGGCGCCTGCCTGAGCGCTCTCCTGCTGTCCAGCGCCCAGGCTGCCGCACCGCTGGTACTGATGACGGACTTCGGCACGGCCGACGGCGCCGTGTCCGCCATGCATGGCGTCGCCTATGGCGTCGACCCCACACTCACCATCTCGGACCTGACGCACCAGATTCCCGACTACGACATCTGGCTGGGCGCCTACCGCCTGTACCAGACGGCCAATTACTGGCCGCAAGGCACGGTGTTTGTTTCCGTCATCGATCCGGGCGTGGGGACCAACCGCAAGTCGGTGGTGCTGAAAACCAAGGGTGGACGCTACTTCGTGGGGCCGGACAACGGCCTGTTCACCCTGATCGCCGAGCGCGATGGCGTGGCCGAACTGCGCGAAATCGATGAAAAGGTCAACCGCCTGGCTGGCTCCGCCGAGTCGTACACCTTCCATGGCCGCGACGTGTACGCGTATGTCGGTGCGCGCCTGGCCTCGGGCGCCATCAGCTATGAACAGGTGGGCCCGCAATTGCCGAGCGAATCCGTGGTCAAGATCGCGTATCAACGACCGGTGCGCGACGGCAATACCATTCGTGGCATCGTGCCCGTGCTAGACGTCAAGTATGGCAATGTGTGGACGAATATCCCGAAATCCCTGCTCGACGCATTGCAGGTAAAACTGCACGACCCGTTGCAAGTGCGCATTTTGCACAAGGGCAAGCAAGTGGCCAAGGTCACGGCGCCATTCGAGCACACCTTTGGCGGCGTCGCCAAGGGCAAACCCCTGGTCTACCTGAACAGCCTGCTCGACGTGGCTATCGCCATCAGCCAGGGTGACTTTGCTGCCAAGCATCACATCGAGTCGGGCGTGGATTGGGAAGTGGAAGTGAGCAAGGTCCCTGCCGCCAAATAAGCTGTCCTTACGCGGCCAGGGCATCCTGTCCTGGCCCACCTGGCCATATCCCCGCCACCTGCCACGCCGGGTACGGGCACCGGTGCGGGAACGCCCCCGCCGCCGCGCAGCAGCTAAGTACGGCTAAGTCCAGGCAAAAAAAGAGCCTTCCGCAGAAGGCTCTTGAACTACCTCGGCGCAGCGCAAGCTGGCCTTGGCCCGGTACTATTTTTGCAGGCTGACCGACGCCGCTTTCGGCGTGCGGCGTCCCATCAGGAACAGCACGGCTTTCTTCAGCATGCGGTAGACGAAGCGCAGCAACAGCAGGGTCAGTACGCACTCAAGCAAAGTCAATATCATGGCCACGGCCACGGGCATGCGCGCGGCGCGGCGGTGGAACTTGGCCACGGCGCCGTCGCGGGCGATTTCGATGCTGTCATAGAAGGTCGGCACGACCAGCAGGGTCAGGATCGTCGAGGTGATGGTGCCGCCGATGATGGCGATCGCCAATGGACGGTAGAACTCGCCGCCCTCGCCCAAGCCCAGCGCCACGGGGAACATGCCGGCGATCAGCGCAAACGTCGTCATCAGGATGGGACGCAGCCGCATGCGGCCCGCATACATCAGCGCGTCTTCGCGGCCATGCCCCTCTTCTTCGCGCTTGCGCGCCGCGTCCAGCAGCAGGATGGCGTTCTTGGCGACCAGGCCCATCAGCATAATGATGCCGATAAAGCTCATCAAGTTGAGGGTGTTGTTGGTGATCACCAGCGCCACCACCACGCCGATCAGACTCAGCGGCAAGGACATCATCACGGCCACCGGCGCGGTAAATGAACCAAACTGCATCACCAGGATCAAATACATCAGACCGATGCCCATCACCAGTGCGATCAGCATTTCCGTGAACAGCTCTTGCTGGTCCTGGCCCGCGCCACCGAGCGCCAAGCCGTAGCCGGGCGGGAAGTCGATGGAGTTGGCCAGTTTCATGGCGTCGCTCGTCACTTCGCCATTCGAGCGGCCCTGCGCATTGGCCGACACGGTGATCGTGCGCTTGCCATTCTTGTGCTCGATGCCGGACGGTCCCTTGCCCATGGTGATGGTGGCGATCTGGTCGAGCGGTACCATTTGCGACGTGCCCGTCACGCTGATCGGCAGGCGCTCGATGTTTTCCGATGCCACGCGGTCATCGGGATGCAGGCGCACGGCCACGTCGCGCGTTTCGCCCGTCGGATCGACCCAGTCGCCCACTTCCACGCCGGCGAACGCCACGCGCAACGATTGCGCCGCATCATTGACGGAAATGCCCATCGAATTGGCCAGGCCACGGTTGAGCTCGATCTGCAACTCGTTCTTCGGGTCTTGCTCGGACAGGCCCACGTCGACGGCACCGGGAATGGCGCGCAGCTTGTCCATGTAGGCATTCGTGATGGCCATGAGTTTACGCGAATCCGGACCCGTGAATTCCACCTGGATCGGTTTTTGCGAACCGTTGCTCAAGTCATCCTGTACCACGTATTCGGCACCCACCAGGCGCGACATTTTCTCGCGCAGTTCAACGGCGATTTCCTTGGCCGAGCGCTTGCGGGTGTTGCGCTTGCCGATGTCGACATACACACGCCCGCCACCGGCATTGATGGAGCTGTTGGTATCCTTGGTTTCAGGCAAGGACCGCGCCAGTACGGCCGCCGCTTCCAGTTTCAAACGCGAATACTCGATGCTGCTCGACGATGGCGTGCGCACATTGATCATCAGATTGCCCGAATCGGATGCCGGCAGGAAACTCGTGCCGCCATGCGTAGCGTGCAGGGCGATGGCGCCCACCAGGCTGCCGAAGGCGATAACAGCCATCCAGCGGCGGTGATGCAGAGCCCAGGCGATCACGCGGCTGTAGCGGTCGGCCTGATGGTCAAACCAGTGGTTGAATTTTTCCAGCACGCGGCCAATGCCTTTTTTCGGCGCCGAGTGTTCCTCGACCGGGTCGCCCCAGTAAGCCGACAGCATAGGGTCGAGCGTAAACGAGATGCCCAGACTGACCAGCACCGAGCACGTCACCGTCAAGGCAAACGGACGGAACCATTCGCCGGAAATACCCGGCATGAAAGCCACGGGAATGAAGACGGCGATGATGGAGAAGGTCGTGGCGGCTACGGCCATGCCGATCTCGGCCGTGCCTTCCAGCGCGGCCGTGCGGCGGTCCTTGCCCATCTGCATGTGGCGCACGATGTTTTCACGCACCACGATGGCATCATCGATCAGCACGCCGATGGCCAGCGACAGGCCCAGCAGTGTCATGAAGTTCAGGGTAAAGCCGCACAGCCACACGGCAATGAAGGCGGCAATCACGGACGTGGGCAGGCTCAGCGCCGTGATCAAGGTCGAACGCCACGAGTTCAGGAAGGCATAGACGACGAAAATCGTCAGCACGGCACCCAGCACCAGCGATTCGATCACATTGTTCAGGCTATGCTGGGCGTTTTCGCCGCCGTCGCGCGTCACTTGCAGGATCGTGCCTTTCGGCAAAGTCTTGTTGATTTCCGCCACCATGTCGCGGATCTTGTTGGCCACGCTGACGGTGGAGGCGTCGCGCACGCGGGTGATCGAAATACCCACGTTGGGCTTGCCGCTGCGCATGCTCAGGCTGTTGACTTCGGCAAAGCCATCTTCAATGGTGGCCACTTGCGCCAGGCGCACGATTTCCTCGCCGCGGCGCTTGATCACCACTTTCTCGAAGTCGCTTGGCGACTCGATGCGGCCCACCAGGCGGATGCTTTTCTCGTCCAGGATGCCGCGCACCTTGCCCACGGGCGCATTCGTGTTCTGGTTGCGCAAGGCGGTCACGACGTCGCTAACGGACACATTGTATTCACGCAATTTTTCCGCCCGCAGCAGCACGGACAGTTCGCGCTTCAGCGAACCGCCCACATTGACCAGCGCCACGCCATCGACGGTGCGGAAGCGGTCCGACAGCACGTCTTCGGCCAGGCGCGAAATTTCCGCGTGGCTTTGCGTATTCGACGACAGGGCCAGTTGCATGATCGGTTCGGCAGCCGGGTCGATGCGTTGCAGGATAGGCTCGCGCATTTCCGTCGGCAACTTGTAGCGCACGGCGGCAATCGCATTGCGGATATTGTCGGACGCCTCGATCAGGTTGGTATTGAAGGAAAACTTCAGGAAAATGCTGGCCGAACCTTCATTCGAGTCGCTGTTGACCTCGGTCACGCCGGAAATGCTTTGCAAGGATTTTTCCAGGCGGTTCACTACTTCGCGCTCGACCGTATCGGGCGATGCGCCAGGGTAAGGGATGCTGACCACGATGAAGGGCACTTCAACGTCGGGATTCTGGTTGACGCGCAGTTTCTTGAGCGCCAGCAAACCGACGCACATCATGGCCAGGATCAGGACGATGGTGGCGGTGGGCCGCTTGATACTGAAATCGGAAAGGAACATGGCTTAGTTTCCTTTACCGGCAACAGCGGTGCTGCTGCTGGCCACGGCGGCCGCTGGCACGGCCTTGCCCGCCGTCAATTCCACTTTCTGCCCATCCTTGAAGGTCGAGCCCGGCGTGCGCAGCACGGTATCGCCGCTGGCCAGGCCGCTTTGCACTTCCCACTGGCCCGTGCGCACGTCGCGCGCGCCGATGCGCAGTGTGACTTTATGCAAAGCCTTGTCCTTGACTTTCCACGTGTACATGACGTCGCCCGCCTTCACCAGGGCCGAGTCGGGTATCATCAGCGCGCTGATGCTGTCCGTCTCGATGCGCCCTTCCGCATACAGGCCGGCCACGCGCGGTTGTTCCTTGTCATTGAAATCGACCAGCACGGCCACCTGGCGCGTGACGGCGTTGGCGGCCGGATCGACGCGACGCACCTTGCCCGAGAAATCCTGGCCTGGATAACCATTGATGCGGAACAGCACGGGCTGGCCCACCTTGACGACGCCGATCTTGTCGGCCGACACCAGGCCTTCGAGGCGCATGCTGGTCGGATCGATGACCTTGATCAATTCCTTGCCGATTTGCGCCGTATCGCCATTCGATACCTTGCGCTCGCTCACGATGCCGTCGAACGGCGCGCGCACGAGGGTGCGCTGCAACTGCTGACGGGCCTGGGCGGCGCGACTCTTCGCGGCGGACAAATCGCTTTGCGCATTGTTACGACGGATTTCCGCGTCTTCCAGCGCCTGCGTCGAGGTCATGCCCGAGGCGCGCAAGGTTTTCATGCGCTGGAACATGCGTTCGGACTGTTCCAGCACCTGGCTGGCGGCACGGCTGGCTTCCTCGGCCGAATTGAGGCTGTCGCGGATGGACGTTTCATCCAGGCGCACCAACACATCGCCCCGCTTGACGACTTCACCGTTTTCCTTCATGACCTGGATCACCACGGCCGACACTTCGGCACGCAAGTCCGCGTTGCGCTCGGGCTGCACGGAACCGGTGATGACGGGCCCCGACGCCAGCGCATTGCTTTGTATGGTCAGCAGGTCTTCCGGGGAGACCAGCAAATTGACGGCGGCGCCCGCCTGTTCCTTGGCGCCCTTGCCAGCGCCTTTGCCAGGATCTTTGGACTCTTTGCCGCAGGCGGCCAGGGCAGAAGCAATTGCCAGAACAAACAGGGTTTTGCGCAACATGGATAATTCTCCGGATAGATAGCGCCGCGACCGTCCCGGCGGCCCGGATAGGGCTGCAGGCGATGGCAGGCATTTATTTTTATTAAAACCACAAGCGCCAAAGTATCCATGAGCGCGTCCGGGCATGTCAATCGACGGTTTCCTGTAATGCTTTAATCAATGGATGAAACGTAGTTTTTACGCCCTGAAACGCAAAACCCCGCTTTGGGCGGGGTTTTGCGTTTCAGGGGAAAGGACGCTTAGCGGGCAAAGACGTAGTTGATCAGGAAACCGATGGCCACGCCCGTGCACAGGCCGCCAGCAATTTCCACCAAGGTATGGCCCATGCGCTCGCGCAAGGTCTTGTGCGCGGCGCTGGCCACTTCCCCGGCCAGGCGGTTGATGGCCGCCGCCTGCTTGCCCACGTGCTGGCGCAGGCTGTTGGCGTCGATGATGACGATGAACGCCAGAGTGACGGCCACGCCGAAGGCCGGGTGGCCGATGCCTTCGCGCAGGGCGATCAGGGTTGCCATGCTGGAAACGACGGCGCTGTGGTTGCTGGGAAAGCCGCCATTGCCGACCAGGCCAAATGCCCATTGCCGCGTGCGGACACTGTTGATCAGGAATTTGATCGGTCCGACCAGGATCCAGGTGATCAGGGGCGTGACGAGGTAAGCGATATCCACGGAGTATTCCTTCTTATATGTCTGTAAAGTGTGCGAGAAACTGCGGCCGCCAGATGGGCGCGCCGCAATTATCGCAGATCATCCGCGCCAGCAGAACTGTCTGTCGTCAGCCTATAAAACGCCGCCCCCGGCGGCAACTAATATAAAATCATGGCATATACAACAATGGACGTATATCAACACTGAGTGCGGCGCGCACAGCGGCGCGGATAATCAAACGTCTCTCACACTTGCAACGGGGTCCTCATGCGGCATTTCAGAATTTCCTTTTTAGTCACTTTTATCCTGATGGCAGTGTCAGGCTGGTGGGGTTACAGCCATGGCGGCATGTCAGGCATGATCCAGGCGCTGTGGATCACAGGCGTGCTGGGCATTATGGAAGTGTCGCTATCGTTCGACAATGCCGTGGTGAATGCTTCGGTCTTGCGTCACTGGAATGAATTCTGGCAAAAACTATTCTTGACGGTGGGCATCCTCGTGGCCGTCTTCGGCATGCGGCTACTGTTTCCGCTGGTCATCGTTTCCGTCGCCACGGGCCTGGGCCTGGTCGATGTATGGACCATGGCCACCACCACGCCGGACGTGTATGCCAAGCACCTGACGGACAACCATGCGCAAGTGGCGGCCTTCGGCGGCGCCTTTTTGCTGCTGGTATTCCTGAACTTCCTGTTTGACGATGAGAAGGAATTGCATTGGTTAGGTTGGGCAGAGGAAAAAGTCAACGCGCTGGGCACCGAAAGCCTGGCCGTGCTGATCACCATGGGCGCCGTCGCCGCCTGCGTGGCCATGGGGCCAGTGGATGAAAAATACAGCGTGCTGGCCTCGGGCGTCGTCGGCATCGCCGTCTACATCGGCGTGAACTGGATCAGCGGCTTGCTGGAAGAAGGCGAGCCGGATTTGCAGGATGACGCAGAAGAAGGCGCCGCGCCAGCCAGGAACGGCAATGGCGACTTGGTGAAAACGGTGGCGCGCGGCAGCATCGGCGGCTTCCTGTACCTGGAAGTACTGGACGCCTCGTTCAGCTTTGACGGCGTGATCGGCGCTTTTGCCATCACCAATGACGTCGTCATCATCATGCTGGGCCTGGCCATCGGCGCCATGTTCGTGCGCTCGATGACGGTCTTCCTGGTGCACAAGGGCACCCTGGACGAATTCGTCTACCTCGAGCATGGCGCCCATTATGCGATCGGCATCCTGGCCTTGATCATGCTGGCGTCCGTCAAGTACCATATCCCGGAGTGGTTCACGGGCCTGTCGGGTGTGGCCTTCATCCTGGTCTCGCTGTGGTCATCGCTGCGTTATCGCAAACGGCACGCGGCACAAGCTTGAAATCGGGGGTTCCGCCCCCATTTAAGAGGGTAATGGCACGAGCGCCTTGCGCTCATCCCATGAAGGCATGTTTGAGTTATTTAATGAAAAGGAGCACCACATGGCAATCAGTTTGCAAAAAGGCGGCAACGTCAACCTGAGCAAGGAAGCACCGAACCTGAAGAAGATCATCGTCGGCCTCGGCTGGGATCCTCGTTCCACGGACGGCGCCACCTTCGACCTTGACGGCAGCGCTTTCCTCCTGAAAAGCGACGGCAAAGTCCGTGGCGACTCTGACTTTATCTTCTACAACAACCTGAAATCGACCGACGGTTCCGTCGTCCACACGGGCGACAACACCACGGGCGAAGGCGACGGCGACGATGAACGCATCGAAATCGACCTGTCGCGCGTGCCGGCCGACATCGATCGCATCAGCGTCACCGTCACCATTCACGACGCCGACGCGCGCCGCCAGAACTTCGGCATGGTCTCGAAAGCCTTCATCCGCTGCCTGAACGCGGATGGCGAAAAAGAAATCGCCCGCTACGACCTGTCCGAAGACAGCTCGACGGAAACGGCGATGATCTTTGGCGAAATCTACCGCTACAACGGCGAATGGAAGTTCAAGGCGATCGGCCAGGGCTTCAACGGCGGCCTCGGCCCCCTCGCCCGTTCTTTCGGTGTCAATGCTTAAACGTTTCATGCGCTAAACACAGCCGCCTGGACGTACCCAGGCGGCTTTTTTTTTGGAGATTTATCATGCCAGTATTTAGTGTCACCGGCGACGTCGATCCATTCCTCCACGTCAGCATGAAGCAGGGCGAAACCATCTATTGCGAATCCGATGCGATGGTGATGATGGAGACGGCGCTGGACTTGAAAGGCAAGATGACGGGCGGCTTGGGCAGCGCCATCATGCGCCGCTTCGCGAATGGCGAATCGTTCTTCCAGCAGCATATTGAAGCGGTGCGCGGCAACGGCGACTGCCTGCTCTCGCCTACCCTGCCGGGCGCCATCGAAGTGGTCGACGTGGGCGCGCGCCAGTACCTGCTCAACGACGGCGCCTTTGTCGCCGCCACTGCGGGCACGGAAATGAAAGTGCGCACACAAAGCATCGGCAACGCGCTGTTCGCCCAGTCGGGCGGCTTCTTCGTCATGGAGACGGCCGGCACGGGACAAGTGGTGGTGTCCGGCTTCGGCTCCATGTTCCAGCTCGACGTCGAGCCGGGCAAAGATGTCGTGATCGACAATTCCCACGTGGTGTGCTGGGACAATAGCCTGAAATACGAGATTTCCGTCACCACGGGCGGCGGCGCCAGCGGCGGCGGCATCGGCGGTTTCTTAGGCAATATCGTCAACAGCGTGACCAGCGGCGAAGGCATCGTGCTGCGCTTTTCCGGTTCGGGCAAGGTCTTCATCTGCTCGCGCAACCGCGACGCCTTTTTGAAATGGACGGCCAGCGGCAAGGCCGGCTGATCCCCTTTCTCTAAGGCCAGGTTAAGTTTTTCTGGCTACACTGCCCGCGCGCGCACCTGCGCGCGGCTTCCCCTATTTCCACCCGGTCCCCGTACATGCAAAGAGTCTGGTTCAACAAAACATTTTCCTCGGTCGGCACGGCCATGCGCCTGATCCGCGAGGCCGATATGGCCGCGACAAGCGGTGCGCCCCGCTATCACATCGTGTGCAGCAATACGAACGCGCATGCGGCGGCCTTTTTGTCAGCCCACGAATATGCGGTCGAACCGTCGGGACTGACAGGCCTCAATTACGTCGAGTGGTGCCTGGAATTTTGCCGCGACCGGGGTATCACGATTTTCTGGCCCGGCAAGGAAGCGGGCCTGATCGGCAGCGCCAGCGCGCGCTTCGCCGCCCTCGGCACGCGCGTGCTGAGCGTGGCCAGTGAAGACACCCTGGCTTTGATGCACGACAAGGCGCGCTTCTGCGACGGCCTCGATTTGCCCATGGCGCGTCCGGCCAACTACCGTGCCGTCACCACCATCGAAGAATACGACGCCGCCTACGCCGAGCTGCGCCCGCTGCATCGCAAACTGTGCATCAAGCCTGCCGAATCCGTGTATGGCCTGGGCTTTGCCGTGCTCGATGAAGAGCGCACCAGCGCCCAGTTGCTGCTGGCCGGCGCCGCCTACCAGATCAATGCGCAAGAACTGCGCAGCGGCCTGGCGCAGATGGAAACGTTCAAGACCCTGCTGCTGATGGAATACCTCGATGGCCACGAATACAGCGCCGACTGCGTCGCCGACCAGGGCAAGCTCATTTGCGCCGTGCCGCGCAAGAAGCTGCACGTGGGCGGCAGCGGGCAGCTGATCGAACTGCGCGCCGACCTGCTGGCAGCCTGCGAAAAACTGGCGCGCGACTACCGCCTGAACGGCGTGTTCAACATCCAGTTCCGCGAGGGCGCCAACGGCCTGGCCTTGCTGGAGATCAACCCGCGCATGTCGGGCGGCATCGGCATGGCATGCGCGGCCGGTCCCAACCTGCCCTACCTGGCGCTGGCCGGTTTCGACCAGGGCTACGACAAACTCACAGTGCCCACCATCCGTGCAGGCATGCGCGTGGGCGAAGCCGCCTACGCCGTGGAGCTGCCATGAACATCATCAAGAAACAGATGCCCACGGGCGAGCTGACCTTGAAGGTGGACGAGGCGCGCTTTCCGCTCGACTGGCTGATCGGTTTTGCCGCGCGCGCCAACGCCAAGCGCGGCTTCCTGTTCCTCTCGAAGGTGCTGGGCAAGCACTGGCCCGTCACGCCGCGCGCCATGCAAGCCATCCACAACGATCTGGCGGCGCAGATTCCACCCAGCCTGCCCGGCCCCGTGGTCTTCATCGCCATGGCGGAAACGGCCGTCGGCCTGGGCCAGGGCGTGTTCGAGGCCTGGCTGCGCGCCAACCCGAATGGCAAGGCGCTGTTTTTGCACAGCTCGCGCTACCGCGTGGGCAGCGTGCCCTTCTTCGAATTCGAGGAATCCCACAGCCACGCGCCGCGCCAGTTTTTGCATTTGTCCGTCGCCGCCAGCGCCCTGTTTTCCACAGCCCGCAGCCTGGTGCTGATCGACGATGAAGCGTCGACCGGCAACACCTTCGCCAACCTGGTGCAAGTGTGCCGCGCGCGCTATCCGCAACTGGAAAAACTGCACCTGGGCGTGATCACCAATTTCATGGGCCAGGCCGCCAACGCGGGCCTGACGCAGCGTTTCGGTCTACCCACCAGCATAGGCGCGGCGCTCTCCGGCCACTACGCCTTCCAGGCCGGCGATGCGCCGGCGCCCGTGGCCGCCAGCGCGCAGCGCTTCGAGGCGAATGAAGAACGGGGTGCCAGCGCCGCCTTCGGGCGCATCGGCGTGGGACGCGCCCTCACGCCGCCGCAAGGCCTGGCAGTGCAACTGGCGCAGGAAATCGGCGCCGGCGACTCCGTGCTGGTACTGGGCACGGGCGAATTCATGCACCCCTCGTTCTTGCTCGCGCGCGAACTCGAAGCGCTGGGCAAGAACGTGGTGGTGCAATCGACCACGCGCTCGCCCATTTTGTCATGGGGTTCCGTCGGCCACATCGTCTGCTGCGACGACAATTACGGCGAAGGCATCGCCAATTATCTGTACAACGTGGCACCTGGCCAGTACCAGCACGTTTTCATCTGCCATGAAACCCCGGCCAGTCCGGCCCTCATGCAACTCGCCGGCCAATTGAATGGCCGCCTGTTCCACTTTCAGTCAGAGACCAAAATTGAAGAAATTCCTGTTTGTTGACCTGGACGACACACTGTTCCAGACCCCGAAAAAATGCCCGGGCGAGACCGACCTGCAAGCAGCCGCGTACCTGAAAAATGGTGATGCCTGCTCGTTTACGACGGCGCGCCAGCGCGCCTTCTTTGAGTTTGCGCAAAGCGGCATGACCCTGATTCCCGCCACGGCGAGAAATGGCGACGCCTTCCGCCGCGTCGACCTGCCGTTTACCAGCTACAGCGTGCTCGATTACGGCGGCATCGTGCTGCAGCCGGGCGGTGCGCTCGACGCGGGCTGGCTGGCGCTGATGCAGAACGACATGCAGACGGCGCTGCCCGGCCTGCAGGACGCCATGCGCATCATCGACGATTTTCAAATCAAGGCGGGCATGCCCTCGCGCGCGCGCCTGATCGAAGACTACAACACGCCGTTCTACATCGTCGTCAAGGACCATGAAGCACGCGGCGAACGCCTGGCCGACATCGAAGAACAGGTACTGCAGCAGTGGATCGCCAGCGAAGGGGCCGACTACTTCATCCACCGCAACGGCAACAACCTGGCCGTGCTGCCGAAGACCCTGAACAAGGCGCGCGCCGTGGCCTACCTGCGCGCGGAGCTGGAAGCCGAACATGGCCCCATCGTCAGCTTCGGCATGGGAGACAGCCGTTCGGACGCGCGTTTCATGGCGGCCTGCGACTACGCCATCATTCCCAACGGCACCCAGCTGGCGGCACTCACGGTGGCGGCGCTATGACCGAAGGCACGCAGCATTTCAGCGGCAGCTACCGCCAGGAAGACGTGCAGTTTCTGCTCACGCCGATGATGCTCGAACCCATCCTCGACCTGACCGAAAAAGAGCGCTTGATCCAGTCGGGCCAGCGCCACTACAGCGAAATGCTGTCGCCGGAATGCCTGCCCTCACCCGCCTACCTGGCCCTGTTCCAGAGCGCGTTTGCAGCCAACCGCCTGCAGATGGCGCGCGACTGCCTACGCCTGGCGGCCCTGATCGCGGCACGCCGCACTGGCCCCATCACACTGGTCTCGCTGGCGCGCGCGGGCACGCCCGTGGGCGTCATCCTCGGTCATTTGCTGCGCCAGGTCTTCCAGCGCGCATGCTGCCATTATTCGGTCTCCATCATCCGCGACCGCGGCATCGACGCGCAGGCCCTCAAGCACATCCTGGCGCAGGGACACAGCGACGCTTCCATCGTCTTCATCGATGGCTGGACGGGCAAGGGCGTGATTTCGCGCGAACTGCGCCAGACCGTCAATGATTTCAATGCGGCGCAGGGCACGGCGATTGACGGCGGCCTGTTCGTGCTGTCCGACCTGGCCGGCACGGCCGCCTGCGCCGCCTCGTCCGGCGACTACCTGATCCCGTCGAGCATTTTGAATGCCACCGTCTCGGGCCTGGTCAGCCGCTCCGTGCTCAATGACAGCATCGGCCCGGACGACTTCCATGGCTGCGTGTACTACGCGCAGTTCGAGCAGCACGACCAGTCGCGCGATTTCGCCGATGGCTTGGTGGCCGACGCCATGGCGATTGCCGCCAGCAGCGGCATCCCGCTGGCCGAAGCGAGCGATGCGCCAACCATGGCGGCCCGTTCGCAAGCCTACATGGCCCAGGCGCAGCAGCAATACGGCATCAGCGACATCAACCTGATCAAGCCAGGTATAGGCGAAGCGACACGCGTACTGCTGCGCCGCGTGCCCGAGCGCCTGATCGTGCGCGACACAAATGCGCCGGACGTGGCACATTTGCTGCTTCTGGCACAGGAAAAAGCCATACCGGTCACCGTAGAACCGGCGCTGCCCTACCAGGCGGTCGCCCTTATCAGGAGCGCAGTCGATGGATAACAACTCCCTACACCCACAAAGTGAACACAAGGCGGCGCTGGGCGCCTCCATGTATGTGCCGACCACGCACAAGGACTTGCTGGCGATCGCCAATGGCGACAAATTCAGCCATTTACGCTCGGTGATCCTGTGCACCGAGGACGCCATCGCCGAGCGAGATCTCAGCTACGCGTTGTTCAACCTGTCGCTGGCGCTGCAAAACATGTGCGACGAATCGGATACCTTGCGCTTCGTACGCGTGCGCAATCTCGAGGTGTTGGCGCGCGTGCTGGCCATGCCCGGCGCCGAAAAATTGAGCGGCTTCGTGCTGCCCAAGTCCACGCGCCACAACTTCGCCGCGTATTTCGAGCTGGTGCGCCACACGCACCATTTGCTGATGCCAACCCTGGAAACGGCGGAAGTGTTCGACGACGAGGAAATGAAGCAGTTCCGCCTCATGCTGTCGGCGCCGGAAGTGCGGCGCCGCATCCTGGCCCTGCGCATTGGCGGCAACGATCTGTTGGCCCTATTGGGCCTGCGCCGTCCCACCAGCGGCACCATTTACCAGACGCCGCTGGGGCAGGTCATCGGCCGCCTGGTCACCATCTTCAAACCGCACGGCTTCCAGCTGACGGCACCCGTCTTCGAGCACCTGTCCCAGGGCAGCTGGCTGGACGCCGAAGTGGCGCAGGACATGGCGCACGGCATGATCGCCAAGACGGCCATCCACCCGGACCAGGTGCCGCAGATCGAGCGCCACTACCAAGTGGCGCAGTCGGACATCGAACTGGCGCTGCGCATCATCGACCCGGACAGCCCGGCCGTGTTTCGCATGCAGGAATCGATGTGCGAAGTGGCGACCCACTCAAGCTGGGCGCAGCGCATCATCGAACAGGCGCGCCTGTTCGGCATCCGCCATGCGGCCGACGGCGCTGCGGCGCCCACCCCCCATTTGCATCACTCCTTAAATACTCAACTCTCCAGCGACGAAGGGACTGCACGACCATGACCAATTTCACACGCGGACAAAAAGGTAAACTGGCTGACCTGGGCTTGAATGGCCCATTTGCAGTCACGCTCGATATCGCTTCCGGCTCGATGGAAGTGGACGTCAGCTGCTTCGGCGTCGATGCGGCAGGCAAGCTGTCGGACGACCGCTACATGGTGTTCTTCAACCAGAAAAGCGCGCCGGACAACGCCATCACGGTGGACTTGAACGGCCCCCGCTCCACCTTCCAGCTGGACCTTTCCCGCCTGCCCGCCTCGATCGACAAGCTGGTGTTTACGGCAGCGACGGAACAGGGCAGCATGCGCGCGCTGGGCAACTCCAGCATGGCGCTGGGCCAGGCGGCCACGTTTGCCTTCACGGGTAATGACTTCCAGGACGAGAAAGCCGTCATCATCGGCGAACTGTATCGCCGCGACGGCAGCTGGCGCTTCGGCGCCGTGGGCCAGGGCTTTGCAGGCGGCCTGGCGGCGCTGCTGAAACACTTTGGCGGCAGCGAGGCGGCTTCTTCGTCCCCTGCTCCCGTGTCCACGCCAGTAGCGCCCCCACCACCAGCGGCGAATAAAATCTCGCTGTCGAAGATCCGCCTGGAAAAGCGCGGCGACAAGATTTCGCTCGACAAGCGCGATAGCGGCGGCTATGGCCGCATCCGTGTCAACCTGAACTGGAACCAGAACGCGGCGCAAGGCCAGGCACCCGCTTCGAAGCTGGACACGGGTTTCCTCGGCAAGCTGTTCAACAAGCCGGCCGGACGTTCGGGCGGCATCGACCTCGATATCGGCTGCCTGTTTGAAATGAGCAATGGCAGCAAAAGCGCCGTACAGGCGCTGGGCAACAGCTGGGGCGCGTACGACCGTCCACCCTACATCCATCTGGAAGGCGACGACCGCACGGGCAGCATCAGCAGCGGCGAAAACATCTTCATCAACGGCACCCATTTCGACCAGATCAAGCGCGTGCTCGTCTACGCTTTCATCTACGAAGGCGTGCCGAACTGGGCCGCGACGGATGGCATGGTGACGATCGAGATTCCCGGCCAGCCGACCGTGGAAGTACGCCTCGACAGCGACAGCCAGCACGCCATGTGCGCCATCGCCATGCTGGAAAACCACGGCGGCAACCTGCAGGTGACAAAATTGGTGGAATACTTCGGCGGCCAAGGTAAAATCACGGCGCACCAGGCCATGGACGAGCGCTACAATTTCGGCTTGAACTGGAAAGCCGGCCGCAAGGACTAATCCTTTTACCTAGACAACCCAACCATGACCCCTACGACCAAAAAAGTCACCTTCGCCTTCGTCATCTTCCTCGTGGCCGGCTTCCTGCTGATCGCCGCCTACACCTGGATGGCCCTCAGCTTCTCGTACTCGGAAGGCGAACGGGCGGGCTACCTGCAGAAGTTCTCCAAACGGGGCTGGATCTGCAAGACATGGGAGGGCGAATTGCTGCTGACGGCATTGCCGGGCACCATCCCTGAAAAATTCCAGTTCAGCGTGCGCGACGATGAGGTGGCGAAGCAATTGTCAGCCGCTGCCGGCAAACGCATCCTTGTCACCTACAGCCAGCACAAGGGCGTGCCGACGCAATGCTTCGGCGAGACGGAATATTTTGCCGATAAAGTCGTATTGAGCCAGTAATAAGACAGTAATAAGACCGCAAGTCCAGCAGTCCCGCGCCGGCCAGCCCTTCCAGGCCGGCGCTTCCCCTCCCCTCCAGCCACCGATCCACTGCCAGCAAGAAATGCATGGCGCGGATGGCGCACCTCACACATTCTCACTTTCTTATACACTAGAGCAATTAGTTCTGACTGAGACATTTCACCAATGTAGTAAATGTGCGCGATTATTGCGCTATCGCATGACACCCAGCCAGCCGACCTTCAGCCTGCATCATCACCGGAAATTTCATGCGCATCCGCCACTCTTTCCTGGCCTTGTTGGCCGCCTCGCTTCCCCTGTCCATCCAGGCACAGGACTTGTCCGGCATGGCCGGCGCCCTGAGAGTCAACTCGACCAATGAGCGCACCTTTGTCGCCGCCGTCAGCTACACGCAGCCGGTGGGCAATTACAACGCGGTCAGCCTGTCGTATATCAACGAGGGGCATCCGGAAGACCATCACCGCGACGGCATGGCGGGCCAGGTCTGGCTGCGCACGAAAAAAGTGGATCAGGGCCTGATGCTGGGTGCGGGCATCGGCCGCTATTTTTTCTTCGACACAGCCAAGACGGACGAGGCGCCGCACAATTTCGACAATGACCACGGCTGGGGTTCCATCGTCAGCCTGCAGGCGCGCTGGCAATTCGACAACCGCTGGTATGCGCAAGCGCAAATCAACCGCATCCGCCCCAGCGGCAAGGACAACACCACGCACCTGCTGGTGGGCGCCGGCTACCGCTACGACGGCGTGCCGGGCGCCAAGCTGCACTTGCAGAACTGGGCGCACGACGACACATTGACGCTATCGACCGGCCACACCATCGTCAACAGCTTGCGCTCCGAGTCCTCGCGCCCGTTCACCCTGGAATACCGGCGCGCGGCGGGAAAATACGTGGACTGGACGGTCACCGCCCTCGACGAAGGCAGCACGGCGCTGGCGCACCGGCGCGGCACGGCCGCCCAGTTGTGGCTGATCCGCTCACTGAATGAAACGGTGGAATTCGGCATGGGGGGTGGTCCCTACCTGGCGTGGGATGGGCGCGACACCCAGGGCCACAGCACGCGCCTGACAGGCTTGCTGTCGGCCACGGCCCGCTACCACGTCGACCGCCGCTGGGTGGCGCAAGTGGCGTGGAACCGCGTCGTGACGGATTACCACCGCGATGCGGATGTAATTTTGGTGGGGGTGGGGAGAAAGTTCTGATGGAAAAACGTAAAAAATCTCGCTCTTCCACTAAAGTAACGATACCGAACAAAACCGTAGCGAGCGGCAGTGATTTGTGGCCGAGAAGCGCAACCGTACTCTAGTACGGTGAGCATCGCCGGGCGCAAAGCGCGCCGCGCAGTAGGTTTGGTTCGGTATCCTGCCTAGCGCGAACGCCAGACGGCACCTGCCTCGTTAGGCTGCGTCAAGCGCTCGATCACTTCGCGCGTCAGGCTGGCCGAGCTGACTTGTTCGGCTTTCGCGCGGGCGGCGGTCAGCGAGCTGGAAAAGACGGTTTGCGGTTGTTCCAGGCTGGCGCGCAGGGCCGCCAATTCGCGCTCTTGCTGCTGCGCGCGGGCCGTGTCCAGTTCCAGCAACTGCTGCTTGGCGACCGCCATCGCGCGCGTGGTTTCAGCCGCCTTGCGCTGCAGGGCTGCGTGGGCCTGGGCACTGGCCAGCAAGGCTTGCTGCGCGGCGAGCTTCTCGCTGGCAGCCTGCTGCGCGGCCCGTTCCAGTTGTTCGCGCTGGCGCATGGCGTCGAGCGCTTGCTGTTCCAGGGTGGCGCGCGTTTCAGCGGCTGCCGTCGCCTGCTTTTCCGCTTCCAGGCGGCCGGCGATGGCTTGCGAGGCGCGTTCTTCGGCACCGCTGGTCTGGCGCTGCTGCACCAGTTTTTGCGCGATCAAGGCCAGCGACTCGCGTTCGGCAGCGATAAAATCGCGCTCGGATGCCAGCAGCGCATCGGCTGCCAGGGCTTTTTCTTCTTCCACGCGGGCGCGCTCGCTATGCACTTGCCCTAGTTCCACGGCCAGGCGTGCCTGCGCCTGCACGGCTTGCGCGGCAGCGGCTTTCTGCTCGCCTTCGACCAGCGCCTGGTCCATCAGGATACGGATGGCGTCCGCTTCTTTTTGCGCCGCTTCCCGCAAAGCCTGTTCGGCGGCGTGCTGGCGGCGCAGCAGTTCGGCTTGCGCGCCTTCGGCGGCGATGCGTTCCTGCGCCGTGTTGAACGCCAGCGCTTCCGCTTTCAGTTTCTCTTTCAAGGCGACGAGGGCGGCTTGTTCGGCGGCCATGCGCCCCTGCTCGGCTTGCAGCAGGTGCTGCGCCTGCTGCGCTTTTTCCTGTGCCAGTTGCGATGCCTGTTCTTGCACAGCCAATGTAGCCTTGCCGGCATCGACCGCAGCCTGCTCGGCGTCATTCTGGCTGGCGGCCAGTTCCGACGCCTGGCGCGCCAGATCGGCGCGTTCGTGCGCCAGGCTGGCGGCGCGCTGCTGCTCTTCCAGTTCGCGGACGGCTGCCACGGCGGCGGCCTGCTCGGCCGCTTCGCGGGCCTTGGTTTCTTCGAGGGCTGCCGTTTCCGCCTCCAGCTTGGCGTGAGCGGAGATTTCCGCATCCTGTTCGGCGGCCACGCGGGCCAGCGCCACGGCACGCAACTGGCGGTCCACCTCGATGCGCGCCTCGGTGGCGGCCAGGATGCGCACGTCGGCATCGCGGCGCGCCTGCGCGCTGGCGACCGCGACCATTTCCAGGCGCTCGCGGTGAATGGCCGCGTCGCGCAATTCCTTTTCCGTTTGCAGGCGCAAACGCAGGGATTGCGCGGCATGGCGCTCCGATTCCGCCTGCGCCAGCGCGATGGCTTCACGTTCCTGTTCCAGGTGCGCCAGCGCGCGCGCTTCTTCCAGCGCGCGCACTTCGGCGGCGGCGCGGTTGAAAGCCGATTCCAGCGCGATCTGGTCGGCGCGCTCGCGCTGCACCGTCAAGTCCAGCGCTTCGCTTTCCGCTTCGGCCAGCATCTGCGCCGTCTGGCGCGCACCGTGCGCATGACGCTCGCGTTCACGCGCCAGCACGGCGACGCGCGCGTCGGCCGAGGCGATGCCCACCATTTCTTCCTTGGCCGCCTGCACGGCGGCGACGCGCTCGACGGCTTGCAGGCGCGCCTGCTCCGTCTGCACTTGCAATTCCTCGGCGGCGCGGGCGGCCTGCTCGGCCAGCTCCGACTGCACGGCCACCTGCTCGCTGGCGCGCAAGCGGTTTTCCTGTTCGGCGCGCGAACGCTGTTCGGCGGCCAGACGGATGGCATTGTCGGACTCCACGCGGGCACGCAGTTCGGCCGTCTCCTGCTTGACCGCTTCGAGCCGGGCCACGCTGGCTTGCGCGGCGGCGCGCATGGTATCGAGACGTTCGCGGTTGGCGGCAATTGCTTCTTCAGCCGCCTGCGCATTTTGCTGTGCGGCGGCAGCGGCGGCCGCGTCGATGGCGGCGCGGTCCTCGGCCAGCGAGCGCACGCGCGCCTCGGCCAGCGCGCGGCTTTCGGCGGCGCAGGTAGCCTTCGCTTCCGCTTCCACGCGGGCAATCGCTTCGTGGATCGCTTTCAATTCCATTTTCTGGCGTTCGGCAGCCGGCGCCTTGCTGTCGGCTTCAACTGCCACCTCGGCTTGCGGCTCGGGCATAGAGATGGAAGAAGCGGCAGGAGTGGCAGGGGTGGCAAGGGTGGCAAGAACCGGCGCCGGCGCCTCGGCCTTGCGCTCCAGATCCTTGAAATCATGCAGCGAGACCATGCTGTCCTGGTCGAACTCGTCGTCGGCGGAATACGCGACGGTGAGGGAAACGGCCTGGCGCTGATTTTGCTGTGCTTGCATGATTTCTCGCTTATTCGGGTGAATTCCATTGCTTATAGGAATTTATTAGCACCATTATCGAACAGGCATGCACAAATCAGCGCGGCAAGAAGAGCGACTTTTACCACGCTTTTCGGGGGTTCAGGTCAAACAGGCCACAATGGCGCCTCATCCATCAAGGCCACCTGCTCGCGCAACTCCAGGATACGGTCCTGCCAATAGCGCTGCGTGTTAAACCACGGGAAGGCGACGGGGAAGGCGGGGTCGTCCCAGCGGCGCGCCAGCCAGGCCGAATAATGGATCAGGCGCAGGGTGCGCAACGCTTCGACCAGGTACAGCTGGCGCGGGTCGAAATCGCAAAAATCCTCGTAGCCGGCCAGGATGTCGCTCATCTGGCGCACCATGTCGCCCCGCTCGCCCGACAGCATCATCCACAGGTCCTGGATGGCCGGGCCCATGCGGCTATCGTCAAAATCGACGAAATGGGGGCCGGCATCCGTCCACAGCACGTTGCCGCCATGGCAGTCGCCATGCGTGCGCAGCACGGCCACGTCGCCCGCGCGGTCATAGCAGCGCTTGACGCCATCGAGCGCCTGCTGCGCCACGCTGGAATAGGCGGCCAGCAGTTCGGGCGGCAGGAAATTGCCCTCCAGCAAGAATTCGCGCGGCTCGACGCCAAACGTCTGGTGATCGAGCGCCGGGCGTTCCTTGTACGTGGACAGCGCGCCGACGGCGTGGATACGGCCGATGAAGCGCCCTGTCCATTCCAGCGTCGCCGGGTCGTCCAGCTCGGGCGCGCGTCCACCGTGGCGGGGGAAGACGGCAAAGCGGAAGCCCTGGTACTGGTGCAAGGTGCTGCCATTGATCTCCAGCGCCGGCACGACCTGGATTTCGCGCTCGACCAGCTCGGACACGAATGCGTGTTCTTCCAGGATGGCGGCGTCGCTCCAGCGCTCGGGGCGGTAAAACTTGGCCACCAGGGGCGCGCTGTCTTCGATGCCCACCTGGTAGACGCGGTTTTCATAGCTGTTGAGCGCCAGCAGGCGGCCATCGCCGCGCAGCCCCACGCTATCGAGGGCGTCGAGTACGCAATCGGGGCTCAGGGCGGAAAAGGGATGGACGGGCCGGTCGTCCTCGTGCGGCTGGTTTTCATTGTGCATAAGCGACATTGTAAGGCGCGCGCGCGCCGCCGGTGCAAACACTTCGGCGGCAAGCTGCAGCAAAGCGTATACTGATGCCTTACACTTAATCAAAGAGCAAGCCATGCAACTCGAACAGCCATTATCAGAAAAAGAATTCGACGAATTAGACCAATTCCTGTTGTCGGAGCGCTGCTCCGAGGACGCGATGACCATGGATATGCTGCACGGCTATCTGACGGCCGTCGCCATCGGCCCGGAACCGATCATGCCGGCCGAGTGGTTGCCGCGCGTCTGGGGCGAAGATGCGGAAGATGCGCCGAAATTCAAGAACAGCAAGGAAGAAGAGCGTATCGTCAACCTGATCATGCGCTTCATGAACGAAGTGCTGGTGACGTTTGAAGTGGCGCCGAAGGAATTCGAAGCCCTGTTCGTCGAGCACGACTACGAAGGCCAGACCCTGATCGACGCCGAAGCCTGGTGCTGGGGCTTCTGGGACGGCATGGAACTGCGTCCTGGCTCGTGGAGTGAAATCTGGGATTCCGAAGTGGCCGAGCTGATGCAGCCGATCTACCTGCTGGGCGCCGACGAAATCAAGGAAGAAGAACTGAAACTGGTGGAAGACCCGGTCAAGGCGCACAAGCTGGCGCAGGAACTGGAAGCAAACCTGCCGGCCATCCACCGTTTCTGGGTACCGCGCCGCAAGGCTCCCGTGCAAACCATGAAGCGCGAAGAACCGAAAGTGGGCCGCAACGACGACTGCCCTTGCGGCAGCGGCAAGAAGTTCAAGAAATGCTGCGGCGCCGAGCCGGCAGCCGAGTAATCGCGCAATTGCATCTCCCTCTGCGCCGGCGTCCTGCCGGCGCAGCGCTGGCGTTGGCCCACGGGCTATAATCGCCGCATGAAACTTCCTGACCTGAACCTGCTCGTCGCCCTCGACATCCTGCTCGAGGAAGGCAGCGCCGTGGCTGCCGCGCGGCGCATGAACTTGAGCGCACCAGCCATGAGCCGCACCCTGGCGCGCATTCGAGACGCCATCGGCGACCCCGTTTTCGTGCGCTCCGGGCGCGGCTTGATGCCCACCCCGCGCGCGCTGGAATTGCGCGAGCAGGTGCGCGGCGTGGTGGAGCAGGCGCACGCTGTCTTCACTTCCGGCCGAGAAATCGACCTGCGCACGCTGCAACGCACCTTCAGCCTGTGCGCCAACGACGTGTTTGTCGGCGCCTACGGCGGCAAACTGCGCGACCTGCTGGCCAGCCATGCGCCGAACACGGTGCTGCGCTTCGTGCCCGAAGGCGATGGCGCCACAGAAAACGACGCCCTGCAGTCAGGTCGCATCGACCTGTACATCAGCGCGCGGCGCGCCTTTGCGCCCGACATCAAGCTGCAGCATCTGTTTTCCAGCGGCTTTGTCGGCATCGCCCGCAGCGACCACCCGATCTTCGACAGCCCCATCAACCTCGACAGCTTTACCGAATACGAACATATCAGCGTCTCGCGGCGCGGCCTGGCGCGCGGCCCGTTCGATACGGCCCTGGCCGAGCGGGGCTACACGCGCAGGGTGTCGCTGATCACGCCCAATTTTCAGTCGGCCATTTTCGCCGTGGCCGATTCGCGCCTGCTGCTGCCGCTGATGCCCACACCCCTGCTGCCCATCGTCGAGCGCTTGGGCTTGAAGCTGCGCACCTTCCAGCTGCCCATCCCCGTCGACAGCGTCGACGTGTTCCAGGCCTGGCACCCGCGCCTCGACCACGACCATGCGCACCGCTGGCTGCGCCGCATGATCAAGGAGCTGTGCACGGGGTCAGGCCCATAGGGTTCGCCACCAATCATCATTGCGTCTGACGCAAGTCAGACTTCATCAATGATCAATTTTCACAAGATTAACGGCTACCTATACTGCGTGGACTGATTCTCATCCACGGAGTTCCCTGTGTCTGCTGTAATGCTACCCGGCGCCGTCCCGACGACGGTGCCGCCCCCTTCCCCACCACCGGCCACGCCACCTGCACCCGCCATCTTCGGCCCGCGCCTGGCCACGGGCCTGGCCGGCGTTCTGCTGGCCGTGCTGGTGTCTGGCCTGAATGAAAACATCACCAAGGTCGCGCTGGCCGATATCCGCGGCGCCATGGGTATCGCGCGCGATGATGCCAGCTGGCTCGTGGCCCTGTATGCGGCCGCCTCGGTATCGGCCATGGCGTTTGCGCCATGGTGCTCCGTCACCTTCTCGCTGCGCCGGCTGACGGCCGCCGCCATCATCGTCTGTATGGCCGCCGGCGTGCTATGCCCGTTCGCGCCGAATCTCTCCGTGCTGATCATACTGCGCGTGGTGCAGGGCGCGGCTGGCGGCGCCCTGCCGCCCATGTTGATGACAGTGGCGCTGCGCTTCCTGCCGCCGAATATCAAGCTGTATGGCCTGGGAGGCTATGCGCTGAGCGCCACTTTCGGCCCTAGCCTGGGCACGCCGCTGGCCGCCTTCTGGACCGAGTACCTGGGCTGGCAATGGGCGTTCTGGCAAGTCGTCCCGGGCAGCATCATCGCCCTGCTGATGGTGTCCTGGGGCTTGCCGCAAGACCCGCTGCGCCTGGAGCGCTTGCGCCAGTTCGACTGGCGCGGCCTGCTGCTTGGCCTGCCCGCCATCAGCATGCTGGTGGTCGGCATGCTGCAGGGCGAGCGCCTGGCGTGGTTCGCCTCGCCGCTGATTTGCGTGCTGCTGGGCGGCGGCCTCCTGCTGCTGGTGCTGTTTTTCATCAACGAGTGGTCGCATCCGCTGCCATTTTTCAAGCTGCAGTTGCTGTCGCGGCGCAACCTCAGCCACGCACTGCTGACCCTGGGCGGCGTGCTGTTCGTGCTGCTGGCCGTGATCTTGATCCCCTCGTCTTACCTGGCGCAGGTGCACGCTTACCGTCCACTGCAAACGGCGCCCGTGATGCTGATGGTGGCGCTGCCGCAGTTGATCGCCCTGCCGCTGGTGGCCGCCCTGTGCAATATCCGCGCCGTCGACTGCCGCTGGGTACTGGCCATCGGCCTGGCCCTGCTGGCCCTGTCCTGCGTGCTGGGTGCGCGCATGTCGCCCGACTGGATACGTACGCACTTCTACCTGCTGCAAGCGGTGCAGATCTTTGCGCAACCCATGGCCGTGATTCCCTTGCTGCTGCTAGCCACGACGGGCCTGGCCCCGCAAGACGGTCCTTTCGCCTCGGCCTGGTTCAACACCATCAAGGGCATGTCGGCCGTCGTCGCCACCGGCGTGCTTGATGCGCTGATCACACGCCGCAACCATTTTCATTCGACGGTGCTCACTGAACGCCTGGGCAACCTGCCTGGCGCCGTGGATGTGGCGGGCCTGGGTCCTGGCCTGAGTGCGCGCATGCATGCGCAAGTCGTCACCCTGACCTCGTCCGACCTGTACCTCATCGTGGCCGCCATCGCGCTGGCCATGATCCTGATCATCCCCATCTTGCCGACGCGCGTCTATCCGCCGCGCGCTGCTTGAGCCTTACTTCTTGAGTTTTCATTTTTACGAAAGAGCCTCACCATGACTGTCCCCATCCTGCGCTCGCGCGCTTTTATTCTCGGCCTGGCCCTGCTGGCCTGTGCCCTCGCCTTTTGCGCCTGGCAACTGCTATTCGCCCGGGGCGACGAACAAACCACCGACGACGCTTTTGTCAGCGCCGACTACACCGTGCTCTCCCCAAAGGTGGGCGGCATCGTGCGGGAAGTGCTGGTGGAAGACAACCAGACTGTCAAGGCGGGTCAGCTGCTGGCGCGCATCGACGACCGAGATTACCAGACCGCCGCCGCCTCGGCCCGCGCCGAGGTAGCCGGCGCCGAAGCGCAGTTGGTCTATGCCCGCGCCACCTTGCAGCGCCAGCAATCGGTAATCGAGCAAGCCACCACCCTGGTCGACGCCAACCAGGCGGAAGACAAACTGGCGCAGCAGGAACTGGCCCGTTCGCAGCACTTGGCCGGCCAGGGCGCGGGCAGCGTGCAAAACGCGCAGCAGGCGCAATCGCGCTTCGACGTGAGCCGCGCGCGCCTGGCGCAAAACCGCGCCGCCCTGGTCTCCACCCGCAAGCAGACGGAAATTTTGCAAGCGCAGCAAGGCGCGGCCGAAGCGGCCTTGCTGCGCGCCAGCGCCAGCCTGCAACGGGCCGAACTTGATTTATCGCATACGCAGCTGCGCGCGCCCATCGACGGCATCGTGGGACGCCGTGCGGTGCGCATCGGCGCCCTGGTAGCTCCCGGCGCCAGCCTGATGGCCGTGGTGCCCTTGAACCGCAGCTTTGTCGTCGCCAACCTGCAGGAAACCCAGCTGACCCACGTGCGCCAGGGCCAGCGCGCCAGCATCGCCATCGACGCCTATCCGGGCATGCTCCTGCACGGCACGGTGCACAGCATCGCGCCGGCCACGGGCGTGACGTTTGCCGCCATTGCGCCGGAAAACGCCACCGGCAACTTCACCAAGGTGGTGCAGCGCATCCCCGTCAGGATCGCGCTCGATCCGGGCCAGGACGGCGACAGCCGTCTGCGCGTGGGCATGTCGGCCGAAGTGCGCATCGATACGGCCATGCGCCGTCAACATCTGCAACAGGTGAGCGCGCGATGAAAGCACTGATACTCGTCACGGCCCTGGGCCTGGCCGGCTGCGGCAGCGTCGGCAGCGATTTCCAGCACCCGGCCAACGATCTGGGACAGCAATGGCGCCAGGCGGAGGATGCCCGTTTTGCGGCGGCACAGGATGGCGCCATCGAGCAGCGCTGGTGGGACAGCTTTGGCGACGCGACCCTGTCGTCCTTGCTGCAGCGCGCCGCCGGCGCCAACCTCGACGTGCAGGCGGCAAGCAGCCGCCTGCAACAAAGCCGCGCCGCGCGCGGCGTGGCCGGCGCCGCGCAAGGCCCGTCCCTGGGCGCAAATGGCGGCTATGGCCGCGCACGCAACAGCGAACAAGGCTTGAGCGACCCGTCGCGCAACAACGGCCAGTCGGCCTACAGCCTGTGGCAAGGCAATCTCGATGCGGCCTGGGAGCTGGACCTGTGGGGCCGCGTGCGACGCGAGGTGGAAGCGGCTGACGCGCGGGTCGACGTGGCCCTGGAAACGCAGCGCGGCGTGCTGCTGGCCGTGCTGGCCGAAACGGCGCGCGACTACATCGAATTGCGCGGCGCGCAGCAAACGCTGGCCATCACGCAGCAACTGCTCGATATCGCCCGCCATACCCTGGACCTGACCCGCATTCGCCTGCGCGAAGGCGCGGCGACGCAGCTCGACGAGGCTGAAGCGGCCGCCCACGTGGCCAGCATCGAAGCGCGCCTGCCGCCGCTGCAGCAGCGCGAAGCGCGCCTGGGCAATGCCCTCGCCCTCTTGCTGGCGCTGCCGCCGCAGTCCCTGCAGGCGGAACTGGCGGTCGGCAAGGATATTCCGGCCGTGGCCATGCAGGTGCAACTGGGCGTGCCGAGCAGCCTGGCAGAACGGCGTCCCGACATCCGCCGCGCCGAAGCGCAGCTGCACACGGCCACGGCCAGCGTCGGCGTGGCGCAAGGCGATTTTTATCCACGCATCATGCTCTCGGGCAGCGTCGGCCTGCAGGCGATGCAACTGTCCGACATCGGCTGGGACGCCAAACGCTTTGCCTTCGGCCCCGGCTTCAGCATGCCCCTGTTCGACGGCGGCCGCCTGCGCGGCAATCTGCAATTGCGCGAGGCGCAGCAGCAGGAAGCGGCCATCGCCTACCGCCAGACGGTGCTGGCCGCCTGGCACGAGGTGGAAGACGCGCTCTCGGGCTACCAGGCCAACGCCCGCCGCCAGGCCAGCCTCGATGAAGCCGTCAAACAGGGTCGGCGGGCGCTGGGCAGCGCGGAACTGCAATACCGCCAGGGCGGCACGGACTTGATCAATGTGCTGCATGTGCAAAACACTTTATTGAACAACGAAGCGGCGCTGGTCGACAGCCGCGCCACCGCTTCGCTGTCGCTGGTCCAGGTCTACAAGGCGCTGGGCGGCGGCTGGCAAGCATTTTCAACCACATCGCAAGGAAACACACCATGAAACCGCATCCCGCACACTTCTCCATCCACGACGTCAACGACTTTCCCATCGTGCGCTTTCGCCCTGAAACGGCCGTCGACGGCTATGCCCCGCTGTGGGAAAACGACATGGACGCCCTGCTGCGCCATGGCGAACCGTTCGTCATGCTGTTCGAAGAGGAGCGCAGCGATGAAGCCCACATCGACCGCAAGCGGCGCGGCCTGTGGCTCAAGCACAACAAGGTAGCGCTGGCCGCCCTTTGCCGGGGCCTGGTATCGGTCGAGGCGGACGCGGAACAGCGCGCGCGCCTGCAGGCGATGGCGGCCGGCGCCATGAAGGCCTTTGGCATCGTGCAGGAAGTGGCCGCCACGCGTGAACAAGCCGAGGCCCTGATGGTGTGGCTGCTGGGCAGCGGCCAGATGGCGCGGCCGCGCGCGGCGGACGTCTGGTGAGTGAGTCCGTCAGGCTGCCTTGCGGACCGCACTTCTGGCAGGGATGACGCACACGTCGCCGTCGCTGTTGGTCGCCGTCGTCAGGGCGATGCAGTACAGCGCGGCCAGCGCGGGCACGGCGCCGGCATCGCTGGCGATATCGGCGACCAGCTGGCCGGAGCGCACCAGCAGCAGCCGCTCGAAGCCCAGCAAGGCGTGATTGATGTCGTGCAGGATGGCGATGACGGCGTGGCCGCGCGCGGCGCAAAACTGCTGCAGGCTATCGAGCAAATCGAACTGCAGGCCGGGATCGAGCGCCGCCAGCGGTTCGTCGACGAGTATCAGTCCATCCTGTACGTCCCACATCTGCGCGAAGATGCGTGCCAGCTGCACCCTGGCCTGTTCGCCGCCGGACAGGGTGTCCAAACGACGGCCCAGCAGATGCGCGGCATGCGCCAGGGTGGCCGCCTCCTGCACGATCTGCTCCAGTTGCGGGTCGACCAGGCGCGCCACCCGCCCCAGGCCGATCACCAGCGCGCACTGCAGTCCGAAGGCCACGCTCGATGCCTGTGGCAGGACGGCGCGCCGCAGGGCCAGTTCGGCCACCGGCCACTGCGCCAGCGGCCGGCCGGCAAATACCACCTTGCCCGCCTGCGGATGCAGTTCGCGCGCCATCAGTTTGAGCAGGGTCGACTTGCCCGCGCCGCTGGGGCCAAGCATGGCGATGCGTTCGCCCGGACGCACCTGCACGTTGAAGGGGCCGAAATACTGCTGGCCCAACTTGGTGGTGGCGAAGGAGAGTTCCAGCAAGGGTGTCATGTTCATCTCTAGGCGGTGGCGTGGCGAAAACGCCGCAACAGCATCAGGAAGAAGGGTCCGCCCAGCAAGGCCGTGAAGATACCGACGGGGACTTCCGCCGGGATGGCGACCGTGCGCGCCAGGGTGTCGGCCAACAGCAGCAGCAAGCCGCCCATCAGCATCGCCAGCGGCAGCACGCGGCGCTGATCGGCCCCCAGCCAGGTGCGCACCAGGTGCGGCGCGATCAAGCCGATGAAACCGATGCCGCCGCACCAGGCGACGGCAAAGCCCGTCAGCACGGCCACCAATACGATGACCTGCGTGCGCAGCCGGCCCACGTCGATGCCCACGTGCAACGCTTGCGCCTCGCCCAGCGCCAGCGCGTTCAATGAGCGCATCAGGAAACGCGTGGCCCACAGCGCGCCGGCCAGCACCAGCAGCAAAGCCGCCACCTGGCGCCAACTGCCGGCCGACAGCGAACCGAGGGTCCAGAAGGTCAGGGTGCGTAACTGGTCGTCGCTGGCCAGGTAGATGCACAAGCCCATGACGGCCACCGTGATGGCGTTCAGCGCCACGCCCGTCAGCAGCAGGCCGACGATGGAGCCGGGCGTGGCCCAGCGGGCGACGCGGTCGAGCAGCACGCAAATGAGCATGGCGCCGGCGAACGCGGCCCCCGGCAGCAGCCACACGCGCAGCTCGGGCGCCACGTGCAGGCTGGCGGCAAAGACGATGGTGGCCGCCCCCGCGCAGGCGGCGCCGCTGCTCACGCCCAGCAGCCCCGGGTCGGCCAGCGGATTGCGAAACAGCCCTTGCGTCAGGCCGCCGGCCAGCGCCAGCGCGGCGCCGATCAGGATGGAGAACAGGGCACGCGGCAAACGGATATGCCACAGCACATACGCGCCGCCGGACAGCGACTCATCGCCCGCTTGCCAAGGCGCCAGCCAGTCGGCCAGGCTCACCGGCACGGCGCCCGCCTGCACGGCGATGAGCAAGCCGCAAGCCAGTGCCGCGGCCAGCAGCCCGCCGGCGCTCCAGCGTGGCCAGCGCCAGGACACTGCCGGCGTCATCACGCGCGCGTTCATGCCGCCATGGCTTTGGCGAAGGCGGCATCGAGTTCGGCCAGCGCCTGCGGCATGCGCGGGCCAAAGCCCAGCAGCAGCATGGCTTCCTGCGACACGATGCGGTGCCTGCGCCCGGCCGGCGTCTGCGCCAGGCCTGGCAATTTGAGGATGCCGTCCACGCCGCCCGAAGCCTTCAAGCCCTGGTCCGTGACGAGCACGATATCGGGTCGCGCGGCGATCACGGCTTCCGGCGTAAGGGGTTTGTAACCGGAAACTCCACCCTGTCCGCCCATCACATTGACGGCGCCCGCATACGCGAGCATGGCGTCGGCACCCGTCTCGCGCCCGCCCACCATCACCTGGTTCGGCGCATGCGCCAGGATGAAGAGCACGCGCACGGCTGATTGTACCGGTGATCGGCTGCGCTGGCGCACCCTGGCCAGGGCGCCGTCCCACTGCTGCTGCAAGACGTGCGCCAGACGCGCGGCAGGATCGGGCCGGCCCGTGATCTGGCCCACCTGTTTCACGCGTTCAAGCAAGCCTTCGAATTTGTTACTCGCGTTCAGCACCGCCACCGGCACGCCCGCGTCGCGCACCTGGCGCAGCACCGCTTGCGGCCCCGCTTCCTCGGTGGCGATCAGCTGCGTGGGCGCCAGCGACAGCACGCCCTCGGCCGACAAGGTGCGCGCATAGCCCACCTGCGGCAGCTGTTGCGCCACGATCGGATACAGCGAGGTGGTATCGACGCCCACCAGTTCGCCCTGCGCCTCGAGCGCATAGACGATTTCCGTCAGGGCGCCACCCACGCTGACGATGCGCCGCGCCTTGACCACCGGCTTGCCGGCCTCGCTGACGGCGGCCAGCACCTGCATCGGCGCAGCCAGCGCCAAGGCTCCCGCCCCCATTTTTTTCAGCGCGATGCGGCGCGCCACGCTGGCGGCGATCATGCGGCGCATAGTTCGCCCTCCTGCACCACGCGCTCGACGATGTGGCGCCATTCGCACAACTCATGCACGCCCGGCTTGCGTTCGCCGAAGAACATGACGATGGTGTCGCCCCTGGCGTCGAACAGTTCCACGGACGTCACCAAGCCATCGACGGTGGGCTTTCTGACCACCCAGGCGCTGGCGATATGGTCTTCGCGCAAGTGCAGGTTGAAGCGCGTGTCGAGGACATTGATCCATGGCCCCATTACGGCGATCTTGTGCACGGGGCCAGAATGGATCTGGATCATGCCGGCATTGCCGACGAAGGCCATGATGGACACTTTTTCAAGGGCGGCGCTGTTGAGCAGGTCGAGCACGCAGGATTTGTCGAGCTGCTGCACGAAGCGTGCCTCGGCCAGGCGCAGGCCTTGCAGGCGCGAGACCGAATATTTTTTCAGCACGGTGAAAAATTCATGCGTGTCGCGCAAGTCGGCCCAGGCGGCGCGAAAGCCGGCCACATCGATCTGCGCGTCGGGCAGTTCCGCTGGCGGGGCCACCGGCGCCGTCACGGCGATGCCGGCCGCCTGGTTCGCGTCGGCAAAATGCCTCACCAGCGCGTCGTAGGCGGCAATGTCGCTTTGCGGCTTGAGGAAAATCTTGTGCACGGCATGGCCGGCCGCATCGAAAAATTGCAGGCTGCGCTGCACTTCGTGCTCGCCCCCTTTTTCGTTCACCTCGCGTACGGCAAAGCCATGCGCCCACTGGCGGTAAAACACGCGCAGGTCGATTTCGCCACCGAGCACCAGGCCGACATGGTTGTTGTGGCTGGCTTTTCGATAGACGCCCGTCTTTTCATGCACGCACGAGGCGTTGCGCGTCAACGCCATGACTTCGCCCAGCGGTTCCAGCGCGGCGATGATGGCGGGCCAGTCAGCCTGCAGGCGCTCGGCGCCCAGCAAGGCGCCATCGTCCAGCGACAAGCCGGCGTGCGCGGCAATCAGCTCGCCTTCGGCAATGCCCAGTTCCTCGGCGATGTCACGGTGGCGGGCTTTTTTCTCGCGGCGCAGGCGGGCAAATTCGCTGGCGACCAGCTGGGTATTGCAAATGGGGAACGTGCTCAACACGGTGTCTCCTTTCAAGGCGAACACTGGCTGGCATGGGCTGGCTGGTGGTGGGGGAATCTTGACGTCAATTATAAATGAGAATCATTCGCAATCAAGGCTTATTTATGTGAAAAAAATTACGCGAAAAAAAAGCGCCGCGACAGGAAACCCGTCGCGGCGCAAAGGAGACCGATCGGTATTGCCGATCAGTTCAGGAAAAAAGGTCAGGCGCTGGCCTGCACGGCCGGCATGGCTGCCGCCTTAGGCGCGGGGCGCTGCGCCAGCAAGACCACGGCGGCCAGCACCATGGCACCGCCCAGCAATTGCGTGCCGCTGACGGATTCTTTCAGCAAGGTCACGCCGAAAGCCATCGTGATGACAGGTTCAAACGTGGAAATGATGGACGCCTTGGCCGCACCGATTTGCGCCACGCCGGCAAAGAAGGCGGCAATGGCGATGGCCGTCGAAAACAGGGCGATGGCGCTGACGGCCAGCCAGCCCGTTGCCGTGCCCGGCAAGGACACACCTTGCCACAAGGCTATCGCGCTATTCGACAAGCCGGCCGTGCCCAGGATCACCACGCAAGCGGCCAATGGGTGAATATTCTCGCGGCTTTTTGACAGGCTGTTGCCAAACAGGATGTACACGGCGTACACGCCGGCGGCCATCAATGCCAGCGCGATACCGATGGGCTGGCCCTGCAGCTTGCCGCCCAGGGTGATGCCCATGCCGGCAATCGCCAGCGCCATCAGCACCAGCATGCGCCGGTCCAGCTTTTCCCAGCCCAGCGCCAGTGCCAATATCGTCACCAGCACGGGATACACATACAGCAGCATGCCGCACAGGCCGCTGCTGGCATACAGCAGGGCATTGAAATAGCCTTGCGACTGGGCCGTATACATCAGACCCATCAACATGTAGCCGGCCAGCAGGCGGCCGCGCGGCAAACGCCAGCCGCCCAGCCACACAAGCGGCAGCAGCAACATGGCGGCGATGACGAAACGCAAGGCCAGCATGGTCGACGGGTTGACCCCGGACGCATATGCCGCCTTGGCAAACACTGCGGAACTGCCGAAACCGGCGGCCGACAGCAACACCAGCGCAACAGCGCGGCGATCAGACATGACTAACCTCTTCAAATAAATCGGGTAGAACGAAGAACAAGGCGGGCTGTCCGGAGCGCCTCTGCGGGCGATCTCGTTCCTGGCTTGGGATGCTTGCGCGAAAAATCCTGCATTAATCATATTGCGGGTCACTTCACGCATAGACGGCATCATATTCGCTTGCGCAAAATGAAACAAACCAATATTCTTCACGGATAGGCCAAATAATACTGAGGCTCAATTCTCTTGAAGAGTGCCATGTCACGTCCCTTGCCCCCACTCGCCGCCCTGCATGCCTTTGAGGCGGCTGCCCGCCATGAAGGCTTCCAGCGCGCGGGCGAAGAATTGCATGTTTCGGCCGGCGCCATCGGCCACCACGTGAAACAGTTGGAAGCGTGGCTGGGCGTCGTGCTCTTCCAGCGCCTGCCGCGAGGCGTGGTGCTCACCAGCGCCGGCCAGCGCTATGCGGCCTCGCTGGGGCCCATCCTCAACCAGCTGGCCGAGGTGTCCGAGCAAGCACGGCGCCAAGGCGATGACAAGGTGGTGACGGTAACGGCCACCAGCTCGCTCGTCTCGCGCTGGCTGATGCCGCGCCTGGGCCGGCTGCGCGACCGTTATCCGCAGATCGAATTGCGCGTGCTGGCCTCGATGCATCCGGTCGACCTGGCACGCGATGGCGTGGACGTGGCCATCCGCCTGGGGCCGGGCCGTTATCCGGGCTTGAAAGTCGATTTATTGATGGAAGAATGGTTTTCCGCCGTCTGCAGTCCCGGCTTTCGCGCCAACGCGGCCAGCCTGCGCCAGCCCGCCGACCTGCTGCGCTACCCGCTGCTGCACGACGAACCGGAAGTGCACCTGCCCGGCGAAATCGACTGGACGCGCTGGCTGCACAGCTGCGGCGTGCATTACAGCGGCAATAGCGGCAACAGCGGCGCGCGCTTTTCGCACACGTATTTATGCCTGGACGCGGCCGCCAGCGGCCAGGGCGTGGCCATCGCCGCCAGCCCCCTGATCGGCGACGACCTGCGCTCGGGCCGCCTGGTGCGCGTATTCGAACACGCGGTGCGCGGCCCCCACTGCTATTATTTGCTGCGCTCACCCCAGGCGGAAACGCGCCCGCTCGTGCATGCGTTCTGCGAATGGCTGATCGCCGAGGCGCGCGCCGACCAGGAAACCGTCTGGCCCACCGTGGAGACAGCATGAGTCGCCGCGAACTGGCGCGCAGCGCCGAATATATAGTCCAACATGAATATGAACAGGCCAGCATGACGGCGGCCGATGGATGGCGGCAAGAGCTTGGCGAATTCTATGGCGACCCGACCGTGGCCTTGATCGACATCAATGAACAATGGTGCGCGGTGGCGGGCGAGGGATTGGTGCTGTGTCGGCTGGGTCAGCCGTTCGGACGGTGTGCGGAATATTTCCGCCAGCCAGGCGAAACAGTGTGGATCACGGACTTGCGGCAAACGGGGCCGTTTGCGCTGGAATGGCAAGGCGAGGATGGCGTTTGGTCCGCCCTCGCCTTCAACACAGGCGAGGATTTTATAATTTAATAAAATGCTCGCGGTAGTATTTCAGCTCTTCAATCGATTCCAGGATGTCGGCCAGGGCCGTGTGTTTCTGGTGTTTCTTGAAACCGGTGGCGATTTCCGGCTTCCAGCGCTTGCACAGCTCTTTCAATGTCGATACATCAACATTGCGATAGTGGAAGAACGCTTCCAGCTTCGGCATGCCACGCACCATGAAGCGGCGGTCCTGGCCGATGGTATTGCCGCACATGGGCGATTTGCCTGCTGGTACGTATTTCTTCAGGAACGCGATCAATTCCGCTTCCGCCTGCGCTTCCGTCACCGTCGACGCTTTAACCTTGTCGATCAGGCCGGAGCGGCCATGCGTGCCCTTGTTCCAGGCATCCATCTTGTTCAGCGTTTCATCCGATTGATGGATCACAAACACGGGGCCTTCGGCCAGCAGGTTCAAATGCATATCCGTCACCACTACCGCCACCTCGATGATGCGGTCGGTATCGGGTTCCAGGCCCGTCATTTCCATGTCGACCCAGACCAGGTTCATCTCATTTGGACGTGCCGGAACAACGGGTGCAGCGGTGGATGCGGAGGTGGGTGCAGAGGTGGCTGCAGTTAAGTCGGTCGCTTGTGACATAATTCTCTCTTGGCCTAATCAAACTAAATAGTCGGCCATTTTCTCACAGGCACAGAATGTATTCACTCGCGTTTTCGATTTTGTTTGTATCCGTCCTCGTTTTGACCCTCGCCGTGCGCTTCTGGCTCGCTTCGCGGCAGATCCGCCACGTGCTGGCACACCGCGCCGCGGTCCCGCCCGAATTCGTGGAAAAGATCCCGCTGGCCGCGCATCAGAAGGCGGCCGACTACACGGTAGCCAAGACCAAGTTCGGCTTGCTGACCCTGTTGATCAACTATGCCGTGCTGATCGGTTTTACTTTGCTGGGCGGCTTGCAATGGCTGGCGTTGTACTTGCATGAATGGATGGGAGCGGGCTCGCCCATGCTGTACCAGATCGGCCTGATCGCCGCCTTTGCCGCCATTTCCGGCCTGATCGACCTGCCCTTCGAGTACTACCAGCAGTTCGTGCTGGAACAGCGCTTCGGCTTCAACATGATGAGCAAGGACTTGTTTTTCACGGACTTGCTCAAGAACATAGGCATCACGGCGGTGCTGGGACTGCCATTACTCTGGGTCATTCTTGTCTTGATGGCGAAAAGTGGCGACCTGTGGTGGTTCTACGCCTGGATCGTCTGGAGCGCATTCTCCTTGCTGATGATGATCATCTTCCCGAACTTTATTCAACCCCTGTTCAACAAATTCACGCCGCTGGCCGACGAATCCTTGAAAAGCCGCATCGAAGGCTTGATGCAGCGCGTCGGTTTCGCCTCGAAAGGCTTGTTCGTCATGGATGGCTCGAAGCGCAGCGCCCACGGCAATGCCTATTTCTCGGGTTTTGGCGCCAACAAGCGCATCGTCTTCTTCGACACCCTGCTGTCGCGCCTGGCGCCGCAGGAAATAGAAGCCGTGCTGGCGCATGAACTGGGCCATTTCAAGCTCAAGCACATCGTCAAGCGCATCGCCATGATGTTCGTCATCTCGCTGGGCTTTCTGGCGCTGCTGGGCTTCCTGAAGACGCAGCCATGGTTTTACGCGGGCCTGGGCGTCGATCCTGTCGCCCTGGCGCTGACGGGCCAGCCGACGGACGCGCTGGCACTGCTGCTGTTCATGCTGGTGTTGCCGGTCTTTACTTTCCTGCTGGGACCGTTGACCTCGCTCAGCTCACGCAAGCACGAATTCGAGGCCGACGCCTTTGCCGCCACGCACACGCAAGCGGACGACCTGGTCTCGGCGCTCGTCAAAATGTATGAAGACAATGCGTCGACCCTGACGCCCGACCCGCTGCACTCGGCCTTCTATGACTCGCATCCACCGGCCAGCGTGCGCATCCGCCACCTGAAAGGGGCTGCCACATGAATACGCCATCGACTTCGCAAAACCTGTCCCAACTGTCCTGCGCACCACGCCAGCAGGCGCTCGGCGACACTGACATCGCCATCCTGCACGCCTTGCTGCCCCAGTGGAGCTTGCAAAATGGCAAACTGTGCCGCGACTTCGGCTTCAAGAATTACTACCAGACCCTGGCGTTCGTGAACGCCCTGGCCTATATGACCCATACGCAAGACCACCATCCGGAGCTCATCATTACTTACCAAACCTGCGCCGTGCGCTACGACACGCACTCGGTCAACCAGGGCGCCGGCGGCCTGTCCGAAAACGACTTCATCTGCGCCGCCAAGGCAGACCTCATCTTCCAGAGCAGCCAGGTGACGCCATGAGCGAAGGCAAGTTGACGGGCGTCATCATCGCCGCCCACGGCCGCCATTACCTGGCCGACGTGGAAGGCGCCAAGCTGCAATGCGTGACGCGCGGCAAGAAAACCAATGTGGCCGTGGGCGACATCGTGCACCTGACGCGCACGTCCAACGACCAGGCCGTCATCGACCGCATCGAGGAACGCAAGACCCTGCTGTACCGCTCGGACCAGTATAAATCGAAGCTGCTGGCGGCCAATTTGACGCAGCTGTTCATCGTCGTGGCGACGGAACCGGGCTTCGCCGACGACCTGATTTCGCGCTCGCTGGTGGCGGCCGACGCGGCCGGCATCGAAGCGCGCATCATCCTCAACAAGACGGACGTGACCGCCTCGCTGGAGCGCGCCCGCGAACGCCTGCTGCCGTATTCCTCGATGGGTTATCCCGTCGATGAAGTGTCGGCGCGCGCCGAGCCGGAACACGCCGTGGCCACCCTGGCGCCGCTGCTGGCGGGCCAGTCGTCGATCCTGATCGGTCAGTCGGGCATGGGCAAGTCGTCGCTGATCAACCTGCTGGTGCCGGACGCCGACATCGCCGTGCGCGAAATCTCGGCCGCACTCGACACGGGCAAGCACACGACGACTTTTACGCGCCTGTACAAACTCGACGAACTGGGCGCGAACAGCTCCATTATCGATTCGCCCGGCTTCCAGGAATTCGGCCTGTACCATCTGAGCGAAGGCATGCTGGAGCGCGCCTTCCGCGAATTCCAGCCCTACCTGGGCGGCTGCAAGTTTTATAACTGCCGCCACCTGATCGAGCCGCAATGTGCCATCCTGCAAGCCATGTCTGAAGGCAAGATCGCCAAGATGCGCCATACCCTGTATGGCCAGTTGCTGCACGAATCGGCGCAAACGCTGTATTGAAAAATCTTTCTTTCATTCAGATATAGCACCGAAAGACAAGCGGCAGACGAAATTTAATTTCGCTGCCGAGCTTGCATTCCGACTTTAATCCCAAAACCGTTCATCTGCCGTTTTATGCACTTCGTCGCGTAAAACCTGTATTCCATCGCCTGTCGCTGGCGATGGCCAGGCGCGTTTGCTAACTTGACACCAGTCCCTGCCGGAAACCTGCCAGCGACCACACGATCTAACGCTAACCAATCCTGTCATCCTGATCGAAGGTGAATGCCATGCATACCAAACGCTTCCTCCCCCTCCCCATCCTCCTTGCCCTCTTCGCGCTTGCCGGCGGCACCGCCCAGGCCCAGACTGCCATTGCACCGCACAGCACAGACAGCGTGCGCGTCACCTCTGGCGCCTACTATCACGTCACGGCACAGCAAGCCTTCGACATCGAACAGCAATACCGCCTATCGAATGGACAACGCCTGGAAGTCCACCAGCAGGAGAACCATTTTTTTGGCCGCCTGATCGATGACCGCGAATGGCAGGAAAAACCCAGCGTGGAAATCTACCCCACCGGTCCCGGCCAATTTATCACCAAACGGGGCTCGACTTTCGTCTTCAGCAATGAGGGCGGACATGTGGTAATCGATGACGCCCAGTTCCTGCCCGGCTTGCGCATGCCTGCCGACATGCGCAACGCCAGCACCGTGAACGGCAGCGCCAGCATCCGCCTGGTGTCGCGCTAATCGCCGTCCCACCAAAGAGCGCCGGGGGCAAATGCCCCCCGCCTGTGGCGCCATGCCGGATGAATAATTCTGACCGGCGCACTGAACAATTCCCCTGAATGCAGCTTACAATGCGATGACGCATGGCCTGTGCGGTCGCAGGCTGGCGCCACTGTTTGCGGGGGAGAATGCTTGAATGAAAATGTTCGCGCTCGAACATGAGGTAGCGCAGTGGGAAAGCGCATTGCTGCCGTTGCGCGGCGCCGGGCGCGTACCGTTGCTGCTGTTGCTGTCCTGGCATTTGCGCCAGCGTGATTGCACCAGAGCAATTCAGCTGAGCGAGGAAGCGCATCTGCTGCTGCCGCTGGCCGGCCTGGAAGCGGCAGCACTGGAACAGGCGCGCGCACGTTTGCAACTGGTGCAGGCGGAACTGGCCTGGCTGCAGGGTGCGCTCGACTCCGCGGAAAGCCTGGCCATGGCGGCGCACGCCATCGTGTGCGCGTACGGCGACGGCGCCGGCTGCGCCGACGCCCACTGGCTGCTGTCGTCGATTGCCGTCGACCGGGGCGACCATGCGCGTTGCGATGCCGAGCTGCTGGCCGCGGCGGAGCAAGCGCGCGGCGCCGGCGACGCGATGCGCGCCAGCCTGGCCGACGCGGCCATGGCGCGCTGGGCCGTCTTGCGCGATGCGCCAGCCGCCCAGGCGCGCTGGGGCAAGCACTTCCAGACCGACAGCGCCAGCGGCAAGCTGCCCGCGCCGCTGGCCACCTGGGTGCATGACTTTCGCGGCTTGCTGGCGCACACCTCGCGCGACCTGGGCACGGCCGCCGGCCACTACATGCAAAGCTATGAAGCGGCGCTGGAAAGCGGCCAGCTGCGCGGCGCCATCACGGCCGCGATCAATATCGGCGACTGTTTCGCCAGCCTCAACGACAACGAATCCGCCCTCGAATGGATGCAGTGCGCGCTGGACCTGGCGCGCCCCACCGGCTGGCCGCGCAGCATCGGCGCCTGCCAGACGCATACGGCTGAAACCATGCGCAAGCTGGGACGCCTGGCCGATGCCGAAGACTTGCTGCGCGAAGCCCTGCACATCCTGGCCCCCGTGGCGGGTGCGCGCACCTATGCCAACGCGCTGTTCCACCTGGGCGAACTGAGCCTGGACAAGGGCGATTACGACACGGCGCTCGATGCCTTCAGCCGCCTGGCGCAGCGCGCCGAAGCGTTGGGCCAGGCCGATTTCCGCAGCATGGCGCAGCGCGGCAGCGCCCACGCGCTCTCCTACCTGGACCGCCCGGACGAGGCGCTGCAGGCGGCCGAGCGGGCTTGCCAGCTGGCCACCGCGCGGGGCGACGCCATGCACCAGGTGGCGGCGTTGCGCGTCTTGTCCATGCTGCATGCACGCCACGAGCTGCCGCCGCCAGCAGGCATGCTGGAACGCAATCCGTCCCTGCATTTCCTGCACCAGGCGCTGCAGGTAGCCGCTTCCATCGAAGGCTATTCGCCGCCCGGCGAACTGCTCGATGCGTTGGCGCGCGAATACGCGCATGCGGGCGACTATGCGCGCGCCTACGATATTGCCCTCGACGCAGGCATGGCGCGCGAAAAAAGCCACACCCAGCAAGCGAGCAACCGCGCCACAGCCATGCAGGTCTACCACCAGACGGAACATGCGCGCTCGGAAGGCTATCACCACCGCGAACTGGCCGCCTCCGAAGCGCGCCGCGCCGAAGTGCTGCAACAAACCAGCGACACCCTGGAACGGCTGTCGGCCATCGGCCAGGAAATCACCACCCACCTCGACGCCAGTGCCGTGTTCCAGGTGCTCGACCGCCATGTGCATGCCTTGCTGCCAGTCAACACCTTCGCCGTCTACATGCTCGATGCGGCAGGCACGGCGCTGCGCCGCGCGCATGGCATGGAAGCGGGCCGGCCCCTGTCCGACAACGCCATTCCTCTGAGCAATCCACGCGCTTACTCCGTGCGCTGCCTGCTGGGCCGGCGCGAAGTGTATATCGACCAGGTGCCGCCCAAGCGCCACGCCTACACCGTGCCGGGCACCCTGCATAACCAGAGCGTGCTGTACGTACCGCTGATGGTGGGCGAGCGCGTGCTGGGCGTGATGACGGTGCAGGCTTGCCATGCCCATGCCTACGGCGAGCGCGAGCGCCTTATCTTCCGCACCCTGTGCGCGTATGGCGCCATCGCGCTCGACAATGCCAACGCCTACCGGCAATTGCAAGATGCCCAGGCACAACTTGTGTCGCAGGAAAAACTGGCCGCCCTCGGCTCGCTGATGGCGGGCGTGGCGCATGAACTCAATACCCCCATCGGCAACAGCCTGTTGATCGCCAGCACCATGCAGCAAAAGACGGAAGACGTGGAGCGCCTGATGAACGGTCCCGGCCTGCGCCGCTCGGACCTGGCCGCCTACATCGAGGATGCGGGCAAGGCCTCGGCGCTGGTGATGCGCGGCCTGCATAGCGCGGCCGACCTGGTCAACAGCTTCAAGCAGGTGGCCGTTGACCGCACCACCGAACAGCGGCGCCAGTTTGACTTGCAACAGGTGAGCAATGAAATCATCGCCACCGTCATGAACCGCATCCGCAGCTCAGGCCATGGCATCGAGATGGACATCGATTTCGGCATCGCCATGGACAGCTATCCTGGCCCGTTCGGCCAGGTGATCACCAATCTGATCAACAACGTCCTGCTGCACGCGTTTACCACCGCGCCCAATGATGGCAGTGCCGGCACGGGCTGTATGCGCCTGTCGGCAACGCTCGATGGGGCGCGCGTGCAGGTCGTCTTCGCCGACAATGGCGGCGGCATCGCCGAACAGCATTTGTCGCGCATCTTCGACCCCTTCTTTACTACCAAGCTGGGCCAGGGCGGCAGCGGCTTGGGTTTGTCAATCAGCTACAACATCGTCACGGCCCTGCTGGGCGGCACCATCCAGGTGGCCAGCAGCCCCGCCGGTACGCGTTTCACGCTCGATCTGCCGCTGGTGGCGCCGCAGATCGATGCAAGCACCCCGGCCAACATCTATTGAGCCGGCAAGACCCTGGCTGGACGCGCCACTTGTCTACACAAGTACCCGTCCGGCCAGTCTTTCCAATCTAAAAGCAAAACCCTTATAATTGAATAGCTGAAGTCCCTGCCATTGCATGATTTATAACTTGGCAAACCGCATCGACCCGTGCGACAAACAGGCACGGGCACCGATCAACACAGCAGCGCGCCGGGCGAGGCAGTCATCAGACGAGATGTTGTACGCTGATGCAACCCGGCGGGAAAGGCACGCCGCCGGCGGCCTGCGCATCTTCAAGTGGTCATTATGTCGACAAAAAAACCGATCAAGCACTACCTCCAGTTCTCCGATTTCACATTGGAAGAGTATGAATATGTGATCGAACGCGCCCATCTGATCAAGCGCAAGTTCAAAAATTACGAAATCTACCATCCACTGATCGACCGCACCCTGGTGATGGTCTTTGAAAAGAACTCCACCCGCACGCGCTTGTCGTTCGAAGCCGGCATGCACCAGCTGGGCGGTGCCGCCATCTACCTGAACACGCGCGATTCCCAATTGGGCCGCGGTGAGCCGGTGGAAGACGCGGGCCAGGTCATGTCGCGCATGTGCGACATCATCATGGTGCGTACCTTCGGCCAGGAGATCATCGAGCGTTTCGCCGCCAACTCGCGCGTGCCGGTGATCAACGGCCTGACCAATGAACACCACCCGTGCCAGGTGTTTGCCGACATCTTCACCTACATCGAACACCGCGGCTCGATCGCCGGAAAGGTCGTTGCCTGGATCGGCGACGCCAACAACATGCTGTACTCGTGGCTGCAGGCGGCCGAAGTGTTCGGTTTCCACGTCAACGTGTCGACGCCGCAGGGCTACGACATCGACCTTTCGCAAGTCAAGACGCAGCGCTATACTTGCTTCGCCAACCCGTCCGACGCCTGCGAGGGCGCGCACCTGGTCAACACGGACGTGTGGACCAGCATGGGTTACGAAGCGGAAAACGCGGCCCGCATTGCCGCCTTCGACGGCTGGATCGTCGATGGCGCGAAGATGGCCCGCGCCGCGCCCGACGCGCTGTTCATGCACTGCCTGCCCGCCCACCGCGGCGAGGAAGTGGCCGCCGAAGTGATCGACGGCCCGCAATCGGTGGTGTGGGACGAAGCGGAAAACCGTCTGCACGTACAAAAAGCTTTAATCGAATACCTGTTACTCGGTAAAATCCAATAATTCGCCGGGTACTGCAACCATTCTGGCAGCATCGCAACACATACATCGACAACGACAACTGGAAGCAATATGAGCGACATTAAAAAAGTAGTCCTGGCCTATTCCGGCGGACTCGACACCTCCGTCATCCTGAAGTGGCTGCAAGATAACTACCAGTGTGAAATCGTCACCTTCACGGCCGACCTGGGCCAGGGCGAAGAACTGGAACCAGCGCGCGCCAAGGCCATCAAATTCGGCATCAAGCCGGAAAACATCCATATCGAAGACGTACGCGAAGAATTCGTGCGCGATTTCGTCTTCCCGATGTTCCGCGCCAACACCGTATATGAAGGCGAATACCTGCTGGGCACCTCGATCGCCCGTCCGCTGATCGCCAAGCGCCTGATCGAAATCGCCAACGCCACGGGCGCCGACGCCATCTCGCACGGCGCGACCGGCAAGGGCAACGACCAGGTGCGCTTCGAACTGGGCGCCTATGCCCTGAAGCCAGGCGTGAAAATCATCGCTCCATGGCGCGAGTGGGATCTGCTGTCGCGCGAAAAACTGCTGAAATACGCGGAAGACGCCGGCATCGACATCGACATGAAGCACAAGAACGGCGGCGCGCCGTACTCGATGGACGCCAACTTGCTGCACATCAGCTTTGAAGGCCGCCACCTGGAAAACCCCAGCGCCGAGGCGGAAGAAAGCATGTGGCGCTGGACCGTCAGCCCTGAAAAGGCGCCGGACGAAGCGCAATACCTGGACATCGAATACGAAAAAGGCGATATCGTCGCCATCAACGGCGTGCGCATGTCGCCCGCCACCGTGCTGGCCGAACTGAACAAGGTGGGCGGCAAGCATGGCGTGGGACGCCTGGACCTGGTGGAAAACCGCTACGTCGGCATGAAATCGCGCGGCTGCTATGAAACCCCGGGCGGCACCATCATGTTGAAAGCCCACCGCGCCATCGAATCGATCACCCTGGACCGCGAAGTGGCCCATCTGAAAGATGATTTGATGCCGCGCTACGCGTCGATGATCTACAACGGCTACTGGTGGGCGCCCGAGCGCGTTGCCCTGCAAACCCTGATCGACCATACGCAGGAAACCGTAAACGGCTGGGTACGCATCAAGCTGTACAAGGGCAATGTCATCGTCGTCTCGCGCGATTCGAAAACGGACTCGCTGTTCGACATGAACATCGCCACCTTCGACGAAGATGGCGGCGCCTACAACCAGGCCGATGCCGGCGGCTTCATCAAGCTGAACGCCTTGCGCATGCGCATCGCCGCCATCGCCCGCGAAAAGCGCGGCCAGAAGTAATTCGTGACAGGGAGGCACTGCTTCCCGCGCCAGCCCAAGCCGCCCACGGGCGGCTTTTTTTACGTCTGAAACGCACAAGTCAGCGATTTACGCCCCTGCGCGCGCCCAGATCACCCCCATTTTGCTGTCGGCATGGCAAAATGCTACAGTGCAATTATGCTGACTTCCCCGCTTCCGGAGCCCTCCCATGTTCAAAGACCTGAGTATCAAGAATAAACTGTACCTGGGCTTCGGCTCCATCGTGGCCATCATCCTGATTCTGCTGGGCGTGGCCTACAACAGCTTTTCGCGCCTGTCGGAAGCCAATGCATGGGATCGGCACACCATGGAAGTACTGATCGAGATCGACAAGATTCACAGTTCCATCCTGCAAATCCAGGTGGAAACGCGCGGTTACATCCTGACCGGCAACGAAGCATCGCTGAACCCGGAAACGGACGAGATGGCGGTGATGACGCAGCATATGCAAAAAGCCATCAGCATGACGGCCGATAACAAACCGCAGTCGGAACGCTTCCGCAAGATCGACCAGTTGACCACCACCTGGGTCAAGGAATGGATCACCCCCCTGATCGAGAAGCGCCGCGCGCTGGGCAATGCGCCTGGGGCCACGGAATCGGTGGCGCGCACCATGCCGCCGACTGGCTACCCGGCCGTCAAGCAAGCCAACAAGATGCTCGAGGATGCGGCCGCCGAAGAAACCCGTTTGTTGGCCGAACGCACGGCCACTTCGATAAAATTGCAGGAAACCATGCTGCTGATCCTGGCCCTGGGCGGCTTGCTGTGCGTGGTGCTGGCGCTGGGCATTTCCTACCTGCTGGGCCGTTCCATCCTCGGCCCGCTGAACAACCTGACGGATGCCGTCGGGCGCATCGCTGGGGGTGAGCAAAGCGCGCGCGCCGCCATCCTCTCGCGCGATGAGCTGGGCAAGGTGACGGAAGAGTTCAACCGCATGGCGCAAACCATCCAGGACAACCAGGCCAATGAACTGGCCGCCACGAATAGCCTGCGGGCCAAGGTCGATTCCTTGCTGGAAGTGGTGTCGAAAGCGGCCTCGGGCGACCTGACGGGCAAGGTCGGCATCACGGGCAGCGACGCCATCGGCCAGCTGGGCAATGGCCTGTCGAAGATGTTCGAAAACCTGCGCAGCCTGCTCAACAATGTGCAAAAGGCCGGCATCCAGGTGACGACGTCCGCCACGGAAATCGCCGCCTCGGCACGCCAGCAGGAAGCCACGGGCATCGAACAGGCGCAAACCAGCGTGGAAATTCTCAGCACCACCAAGGAAATCTCGGCCAACACGAGCCAGTTGCTGAAAACCATGGAAGACGCCACCGCCGTGGCCGACTACACGACGAATGCGACAGCCGAAGCGCAAAACAACCTCAAGCGCATGGATTCCACCATGCAGCACATGGTCTCGGCCACCGATTCCATCAACGCCAAGCTGGCCGCCCTGTCGGAAAAAGCCAGCAATATCAATAGCGTACTGATCACCATCACCAAGGTGGCCGACCAGACCAATATCCTCTCGCTGAACGCCGCCATCGAGGCGGAAAAAGCGGGCGAGGCAGGCCGCGGCTTTTCCGTGGTGGCCACGGAAATTCGCCGCCTGGCCGACCAGACCTCCGTCTCCACCTGGGATATCGAGCAAATGCTCAAGGAAATGCAGTCGGCGGTCTCGGCCAGCGTGATGGGCATGGACAAATTCTCGGAGGAAATTCGCCGCAGCGTGGGCGAAGTGCGGCAAGTGGCCGAGCAGTTGTCGTCCGTGATGGACCAGGTGCAAAAGCTCACGCCGCAATTTGACGCCGTGCTGCAAGGCATGCAGTCGCAAGCGATAGGCGCGTCGCAAATCTCCGACACCATGATGCAGCTCAACGACGCCACCCAGCAAACGGTGGAATCCTTGAAAGCCACCAGCGAGGCGGTGCACCAGCTGCAATATGCGGCGGGCGACCTGCAGTCGAGCGTCTCGACCTTCGCCGTGAACATCTGATGCCATGAAAGTGCTGCTCTTTCACATCGGACGCGACCGCTATGGACTGCCCCTGGCCGGCATCGTGCGCGTGCTGCCGCTGCTGGAACTGAAGCAGTTGCCTCTCACGCCAGACTATGTGGCCGGCCTGATGGACTTGCACGGCACGCCCGTGCCCGTGATCGACCTGTCGCGCCTGGCCGGGCTGCCAGCCGCCGCCGCGCAGTTCGACACGCGCATCGTCATCGTCGACTACCGCACAGCAGGCGGCGCCACGCATGCGCTGGGGCTGCTCGCCTCGCAGGTGCGCGGCATCGCCGACATCGACCTGCAGCAGCTTGAAGACAGCGGCGTGGCGACGGCGCCCTTCCTGGGCCAGGTGGCCAGCGACGCCGACGGCATCGTGCAACTGGTCGAACTGCAGCACCTGCTGACGTCCGACGTGCGCGCGCTGCTGTTTCAAGACGCGAGCGCAGCATGACGGCACAAGCCCTGCTGCGCCGCGCGACCGGCCTGTCCGTCTCCAAAGCCGTGGCCGAGCGGGCCGTCGGCCAGCGCATGGAGCAGACTGGCTTTACCGATAGTGCAGCCTATCTGCAGGCGCTCACGGCGGCCGAAATGACGCAGCTGATCGAACTGGTGGTGGTGCCGGAATCGTGGCTGTTCCGCGACCCGCAGGCGTTCTACGCCACCGTCGAACTGGTGCAGGAACGCTGGGCGCGCGGGCGCGCCACGCGCATCTTGTCGATCCCGTGCGCGGGCGGCGAGGAACCGTATTCGATGGCCATGGCGCTGCGCGACGGCGGTGTGCCGAAACAGGCGTTCAACATCGACGCGTATGACCTGAGCCCCGGCTGCATCGAGCGGGCGCAGGCCGGCATCTATGGCCGCAACGCCTTCCGCGCGCAGGACGTGGCCTTCCGCGAACGCTATTTCACGCACGTGGCCGACGACGCCTACCGCATCATCGACGCCTTGCGCGAACAGGTGACTTTCAGGCAGGGCAATTTGCTGCAGTTCGATACCGCCACCTTCAGCCGCCACTACGACGTCATCTTTTGCCGCAACCTGCTGATTTACTTCGACAAGCCGACCACGCGCGCTGCTATCGATAACCTATCCGCCCTGCTGGCCGACGACGGCATGCTGCTGGCCGGCTATGCGGAAGTGCCCTCGTTCTGCCAGAACGGCTTTGCGACGCTGCAGTTCCGCCAGGCCTTTGCCCTGAAAAAGGAAACGGCGGCGCCGGCCAGCACCGTGCAAGTAGCACCGTTGCCGGCCTTGCGCAGCGTGCCGCCCGCGCCAAGGCGCACTGCCGCTCCAGCCACTCCCATTGCGCCGGCGGCCTTGCGCACGCGTCCCGTGTCCGTGCCATCGCCCCCGCCGGCACCGGCCGCGCAAGCCGATTTACTGGCCGAGGCGCGCCTGCTGGCCGACCGTGGCCAGTTGCGCGAGGCCGGTGAAAAATGCCACGCCCACCTGGCCCGCGTGCCCGAGGCGGCGGAAGCGTATTTCATGCTGGGCATCATCAATGAACTGGCCGGCAAGATGGACCTGGCCGACGATTACTGGCGCCGCTGCATCTACCTGCAGCCGGACCATTACGAGGCGCTGTGCCACCTCTCGCTGCTGGCCGAACGCAATGGCAACCACACGGCCGCCGCCACCCTGAAGGCGCGCGCGGCGCGCATCTACCAGCGCCGCCAGGCGTCCAACTAAGGGGCAAGCATGACAAACCTCAGCGCCACCGAGTCCCCCGCCACCATCGACGACTGCTGGAACCACATCGGCGTGGTCGGCGACCAGAGCTGCCCCAAGCTGCCAGCCAACGTGCATTGCCGTAACTGCGACGTATATGCGGGCGCCGCCCAACGCAACCTGCAGCGCCCCGTGGACGAACACTACCAGCGCGACTGGGCCAGCCACTTCCGCCAGATCGATGCGGGCGGCGAAGTGCGCGACAGCTCGGCGCTGGTGTTTCGCATCGGCCGCGAATGGCTGGCGCTGCCCACGCGCGTGTTCGACTCCGTCGCGCCGCAGGCCAAGCCGCATGCGCTGCCGCACCGCAGTGGGCGCGGCCTGTCGGGCATCGTGAATATCGGCGGCAAGTTGTATCCATGCATGTCGCTGGCCAGTTTGCTGGGCATCGACGAACAGGGCGCGCCACCGGCCAGGGGTCGCCACACCTTTGCGCGTCTGCTGCTGATGCGCTGGGAAGAGCAAGCTTACGCCCTACCCGTGGCCGACCTGCACGGCATCGTGCGCTATGCGTCGGGCAGCCTGCAAACGCCGGCGGCCACCATCAACAAAGGCCTGTCGCGCTATCTGTCGGGCGTCATCACCGAGGGCGACATGCGCATCGGCTGCCTCGACACGGCGCTGATCGGCTTTCAACTTGCGAGACTTTTACGATGAGCCAGGACCAGCACGGCGATCTGAGCGCCTTTTCCATGCTGGACCTGTTCCGCATGGAGGCGGACAGCCAGACCCAGATTCTCACCGATGGCTTGCTGGCCATGGAGCGCCATGCGGGCGACGCGGCCGCCGTCGAAGCGATGATGCGCGCGGCGCACTCGATCAAGGGCGCCGCCGCCATCGTCGGCCTGCAGGTGGTGGTGCAGTTGGCGCACGGCATGGAAGACAGCTTTGTCGCCGCACAGCATGGCCGCTTGAAACTCACGCCGGAGCGGGTCGACGTGCTGCTGTCGGGCGTCGACCTGATCGTGCAGCTGTCGCGCCTGGACGACGCGGGCGCCGAAGCGTGGCTGGCCGCGAATGCGGCGCAGATCGACCAGACCCTGAACGCCATCGCCGGCATCGCCGACCTGCCCGAACTGCCGGCCCTGCCCTCGCTGCCTTCGCCCGTGCCGACGCCGACGCCGCCAGCAACGCCCTTACCACCTACCCCCGCCGAACTGCAAGCGCGCGTGGCCAGCGGCCTGGCGGGCGAGGAAGTGGAGTCGGCGGCCGCGCCCGCGCCGCGTGCCGGCGCGCCAGCCAAGGCCCAGGCGCAGAATTTCGACAAACTGCTGTCGCTGGCCAGCGAGTCACGCATCAATGCGCACCAGATGCACCCGTTCATCGGCGCCCTGCAGCGCTTCAAGCGCAACCAGAGCAGCCTGTTTTCCGCCGTCGAACACCTGCACGAAGCCATTGCCCGCTCGGGCGACGCGGGCCTGATGGAAAAGTCGCTGCTGGCGCTGCAAAAGACGCAGCCCCTGAAGCAGTTCATGCTCGAACACATCGCCGACATCGAAACCTATGAACGACGCTTGCTGGCCGTCTCGCAGGGCATGGTCGACGAAGTGCTGGCGCTGCGCATGCGCCCTTTCCGCGACGGCATCCACGCGTTTCCCCGCATGGTGCGCGACCTGGCGCGCAGCCTGGGCAAGGAAGTACAGCTGGAAATCGACGGCGAAGACACCCTGGTCGACCGCGACATCCTGGCGAAGATCGAAAGCCCGCTGAACCACATGCTGAGGAACGCCATCGACCATGGCATGGAAGGCCCGTACGAGCGCATCGACGCGGGCAAGGAAGCGCTGGGCACGATACGCATGGAAGCGCGCCACCGCGCCGGCATGCTGAGCATCGAGATCAGCGACGACGGGCGCGGCGTCGACCTGGAAAAAATCCGCCAGTCCGTCATCGAGCGCAAGATGGCCAGCCCCGCCATGGCCGCCGCGCTGTCGCCGGGCGAGCTACTGGAATTTCTGTTCCTGCCCGCCTTCAGCCTGAAGGCCACGGCCAACCAGTTGTCCGGACGCGGCGTGGGCCTCGACATCGTGCACGAAACGATACGCCAGCAAAACGGTACGGTGCGCCTGGAGTCGGAGCCGGGCCGCGGTTTTCGCGCCCTGATCACCCTGCCGCTGACGCAGTCGATCGTGCGCGCGCTGGTGATCGACGTGCACGGCGAAGCCTACGCCATCCCCATCGTCAAGGTGGAAAGCGTGGTGCGCGTGCCGCAAGCGGCTATCCATACGCTGGAAAACAAGCAGTTCTTCGAACTCAAGGGCGAGCATCTGGGCCTGGTATCGGCGGCGCAGGTGCTGGAGCTGGGCGAAGCGGCCAACCAGGCCGAGGACTTGCCGGTGGTGGTGATCGGGCGCGGCAAGCAAAGCTATGCGCTAGTGGTCGACGCCATCCGCGGCGAGCAAAGCCTGGCCGTGCAGGCCATCGATCCGATTTTCGGCAAGATGCGCGACATTTCCGCCGCCGCCCTGCTCGATGATGGCGAGCCGGTGCTGATCCTCGACGTGCCCGATTTGCTGCTCTCGATCGACAAGCTGTTGCACGAAGGCGGCCTGCACCAGCTGGCGCAGGCCGGCCACACCGAGCGCCGCAAGGCCAAGCGCATCCTCGTCGTCGACGATTCGCTGACGGTGCGCGAAATGGAGCGCAAGCTGCTGCTGGCGCGCGGTTTCGACGTCGACGTGGCCATCGACGGCATCGACGGCTGGAACGTGGTGCGCAGCGGCGAGTACGACCTGGTAATTACCGACGTGGACATGCCACGCATGGATGGCATCGAACTGGTGTCGCTGATCAAGAAGGACCTGCACCTGCACAAGCTGCCGGTGATGATCGTGTCGTACAAGGACCGCCCGGAAGACCGCGCGCGCGGCCTGTCCGCCGGCGCCGACTATTATCTGACCAAAGGCAGCTTCCACGACGAGACCTTGCTCGACGCGGTGGCGGACCTGATAGGAGATGCCCGCTTATGAGTCGTAGTTCATGAAAATTGCCATTGCCAACGATGTCGCCATGGCCGCCGAAGCCCTGCGCCGGGTGGTCGCCAGCACGCAGGAACACCAGGTGCTGTGGATTGCCCGCACGGGACTCGAAGCGGTGCGCATGTGCGAGGGCAACCGCCCCGACCTGATCCTGATGGATCTGAACATGCCGGAGATGGATGGCGTCGAGGCGACGCGCCTGATCATGGAGCAAAGCCCGTGCGCCATCCTGGTGGTCACGGGACGCCCGCAAGACAATGTCAACCAGGTCTTCCGCGCGCTGGGCGCCGGCGCGCTCGACGTCACGGCCACCCCCGTGCTGCAGGGGCAAGTGGGGGGCGACAGCGAGTTGCTGGCCAAGATCAAGACCATCGGCAAGCTGATACGCCACAGCGCCGAAACGCCGTCGCCGCGCCTGGTGCAAGCCAACGGCGAACGCAGCGACGGCCAGGTCACCACCCTGGTGGCCATCGGCGCCTCGACGGGCGGACCGTCGGCGGTAGCCAAGGTGCTGTCCGGCTGGAGCGCGCCGCCCGGCTGCGCCATCGTGGTGGTGCAGCATATCGATGAAACCTTTGCCTCGCATTTTGCCAAATGGCTGGACGATCAATTGGACATGCCGGTGCGCGTGATCGCCGAGGGCGACGAACTGGTGGCAGGCAGTGTGCTGGTCGCCAAGACTAATGATCACCTGCTGCTAGATCAAAATTATCGTTTGGGTTACGATGCAGCACCGCGCGACTATGTTTACCGTCCTTCGGTCGATGTCTTCTTTCATTGCGTGGCACAGCACTGGCGCGGCGATGCCATCGGCGTGTTGCTCACAGGCATGGGCCGCGATGGCGGCGACGGCTTGCTGGCCATGCGCCGCGCGGGCAAAACGACCATCGCGCAAGACCAGGCCAGCAGTGCCGTGTATGGCATGCCGCGCGCGGCGGCCGAACTCGAAGCGGCGCAGCAAATCTTGCCATTGGATAGAATAGGTGCCAGCCTGCGCAACCGCCTGGGCGCAAAACTCAACAATGGGTGGGAGTCCTCCCCTAACATCTGAAAAGAATGCAATGCCAGAATTTTCCTCCAGTTTCACCCTGCATGAGCCCGCATTGACCGAATTCAAGGTCAGCGTGCTGCTGGTGGACGACCAGTTGATCATTGCTGAGGCAATCCGGCGCATGCTGAGCGACCAGCAGGATATCGAGTTTCATTACGTGACCGACGCCACGCAAGCGCTGGACACGGCGCTGCGCTTGCAACCGACCGTCATCCTGCAAGACCTGGTGCTGCCGGGCATCGACGGCTTCGCGCTGATCCAGCTGTACCGCGAAAACGAGGCGCTGGCGCATGTGCCAGTCATAGTGCTGTCGGCCAAGGATGACCCGAAATTGAAGGCCCACAGCTTTACCGTCGGCGCTAACGATTATGTGGTGAAACTGCCGGACCGCCTGGAGTTGCTGGCGCGCATACGCTACCATTCGGCGGCCCACATCAGCCGTCTGCAACGCGACCAGGCATTTCGTTTCCTGCGCGAAAGCCAAAAAAATCTGGCCGACGCGAATATTGAATTGCAGAAATTGGCCGCCCTCGATGGCTTGACGGGCATCGCCAACCGCCGCCGCTTCGATGAAACCCTGCAATTCGAATGGCAGCGGGGCCAGCGCGACAAGGCGCCACTGAGCCTGCTATTTTGCGATATCGACCATTTTAAAAGCTATAACGATCACTTTGGCCACCTGGCGGGTGACCTGTGCCTCAAAAAAGTCGCCGCCGTGCTGACGGAACATTTGAAGCGCCCGGCCGACCTGGCGGCCCGCTATGGGGGCGAGGAATTCGCCCTGATCCTGCCCGAAACGGAGGCGGCAGGGGCCTTGCTGATCGCCGAAGCGTGCCGGCGCCACCTGGAGGGCTTGCAGATCGAGAACCCGGCGGCAAACACGGGCATCGTCACCATCTCGATCGGCGTGGCCACCATCGTGCCCTCGCCGGACTCGACGGTTGAGCAACTGATCAACCGCGCCGACCAGGCCCTGTATGCGGCCAAGCGCGGCGGACGCAACAGCGTGCTGAGCGCTGATGACGTCGAGGACTGATTTCTAACTGAAGGAAAGTGAAGCATGAGCACACAACTGGACAATGTCAGCGTCGTCAAAAAATCGAATATCTATTTTGACGGCAAGTGCGTCTCGCACAACGTCATCCTGGCCGATGGCACGAAGAAAAGCGTGGGCGTGATTTTCCCTTCATCCCTGCGCTTCAACACGGGCGCACCGGAAACGATGGAAATCGTCGGCGGCCTGTGCAAGGTACGCCTCGCCGACGCGACAGAATGGAGCAGCTACGGCGCGGGCCAGGAATTCAAGGTGCCGGGCAATAGCCATTTTGATATCGAAACAACTGAAACCGTGGATTACGTCTGTCATTTTGCCTGATTAAACGAACACAGGCTCGGGTGACAGGCGCACGCCATACTTCGCCTCTACATCATCTTGTATCGCTTCTGACAGCCGGGTAATGTCCGCGCCACGAGCGCCGCCATTATTCACCAGAACCAGTGCCTGCTTGGGATACACTCCCGCGGGCCCCAGGTTTTTTCCCTTCCAGCCACACTGATCGATCAGCCAGCCGGCCGCAAGCTTTTCCGTGCCATCGGCTTGCGCATGGTGTACCAGCGTGGGGAAACGTTCCAGCAAGGCAAGACACTGCTCTCGTGACACCACGGGATTCTTGAAGAAACTACCCGCATTGCCGATCACGGCCGGGTCGGGCAATTTACGCCGGCGTATTGCCATCACCGTGTCAGCCACCTGTTGCGGCGTCGGCTCGACAAGATTGCGCTCGGCCACGGCCTGCGCCAGTTCCGCGTAACGCAAATTCGGCTGCCACTCGGCCGGCAAAGCAAACGTCACTTCCAGCACGATCAGCTCGCGTCCGTCTGCATGCTTGAAGATGCTGTCACGGTAAGCGAAACGGCAAGCATCACGATCCATGTCGAAGACGATGCCGCTGGCGCTATGCATGACGCTCACGCTATGCAGATAATCCTTGATTTCAACGCCATACGCACCAATATTCTGGATAGGCGCGGCGCCTACCGTACCGGGAATTAACGACAGGTTTTCCAGTCCGCCCACGCCTTGCGCCAGCGTCCACTGCACGAAGTCGTGCCAGTTTTCGCCGGCCGCGGCCGTGACGAGTATCGTTTCGAAATCCGCCTGCGCCAGGCGCATGCCGCGCGTGGCCATGTGCAGCACGGCGCCGGGAAAGTCGCCTGTGAGCACGATGTTGCTGCCGCCGCCCAGTATCAGGCGCGGCATGGCGGAGAGAAAGGGATCTTGCAGCGCGGCCTGCAATTCGGCTTGCGAAGTGATGCGTACGTAGGCGGCCGCGTTGGCCGTGATGCCGAAGGTATTCAGGCGCTGGAGGGAGTAATTGTGTTCGATGGTGAGCTCTGCAAACAAGGGATAACGATTATTTTGCTCGATTATAGAGTGAAACCGACAAAAAACCAGCGCAAGACAAGGGCAGGCCGTCCGTTGTCCGTTAAAATGTCGCATCTTTAACGAGGCTATGCCATTTTGCAAAGAATGCGCGCGCCCGGCGCGCTGCTAGCGCGCTCGCTCTAACACGAAAGGAACAGACCATGCCGTCATTTGATGTAGTCTCCGAAGCCGATATGATCGAAGTCAAGAATGCCGTCGAGCAATCCAACAAGGAAATCACGACGCGTTTCGACTTCAAGGGCAGCGACGCCCGCGTCGAACACAAGGAAAACGAATTGACTGCGTTTGCGGATTCGGAATTCCAGCTCAGCCAGGTACGCGACGTACTGACCAACAAGTTGACCAAACGCAAGGTCGATGTGCGCTTCCTCGACGAAGGTGACATCAAGAAAATCGGCGGCGACAAGGTCAAGCAGATCATCAAGATCAAGAATGGCATCGAATCGGATGATGCCAAGAAAATCGTGCGTGTCATCAAGGACAGCAAGATGAAAGTACAAGCGAGCATCCAGGGCGAAGCCGTGCGCGTCACGGGCGCCAAGCGCGACGACCTGCAAGCGGCCATGGTCATGCTGCGCAAGGACGTGCCCGACATGCCGCTGGAATTTAACAATTTCCGCGATTAATTTCGATGAAGCGTGCGATCCGGCACGCGCTTGCACCGGCATGGTGGCAAGCTGCCCCGGAGAGCCTGCCCGCTTGGGGTAGAATTGAAGCTGTGCACAGCTACATGTGCCCGTGCGCCTGACCGGCGGCGGGCTTGACCGTATATCTGGCTCAGTGATAACCACGGTAGTCTAAGGATAGCAATGAAACGTGTTGATGATTTCCGCCTGCGATTTGGCAAAAAAGAATATGTGCCCATCATGATAGGCGGAATGGGTGTGGATATTTCCACCTCGGAGCTGGCCCTGGAAGCGGCCCGGCTGAACGGTATCGGCCATATCTCCGATGCCATGGTGGAAGATGTGTCGGATCGTCGTTTCGACACCACCTTCGTCAAAGACAAGACGAAACTGTACAAGTTCAACATCAATAACAGCGACAAGGCCGTGGTGCAGTTCGACCTGGGCCGCCTGGCGGAAGCACAGCGCCTGCATATCGGCCGCACCATGGAAGCGAAAAAAGGCGATGGCTTGATTTTCGTCAATTGCATGGAAAAGCTGACCATGAACGGCCCCCGCGAAACCCTGCGCGTGCGCCTGAATGCGGCGCTGGACGCCGGCATCGACGGCATCACTCTGTCGGCCGGCTTGCACTTCGGCTCGTTTGCCTTGATGGCCGACCATCCGCGTTTCCGCGATGCCAAGCTGGGCATCATTGTCTCGTCCGTACGCGCCTTGCAGATTTTCCTGCGCAAGAACGCCAAGCTGGACCGCCTGCCCGACTTCATCATCGTCGAAGGTCCGCTGGCCGGCGGCCATCTGGGTTTCGGCATGGACTGGGCCAATTACGACCTGCACACGATCACGGCGGAACTGTTGGCCTATCTGAAAACGGAACAACTGGACATCCCGCTGATCGCCGCTGGCGGCATCTTCACGGGTAGCGATGCCGTCTCTTTCCTGGAAGCGGGCGCGGCTGGCGTGCAAGTGGCGACGCGCTTTACCGTCACCGAGGAATGTGGCTTGCCAAACAAGGTCAAGCAGGAGTACTACAAGGCATCGGAAGAAGACATCATCGTCAATGGCGTCTCGCCGACGGGCTATCCGATGCGCATGCTGAAGAACACGCCAGCCATCGGCGCCGGCATCCGTCCAGGCTGCGAATCGTATGGCTATCTGCTCGACGCGACGGGTAACTGCGCGTACATCAACTCGTACAACCGCGAAGTAGCTGCCCATCCGGAGCAAAAAACCGTCGTCGTGATGGACAAGACTTGCCTGTGCACCCACATGCGCAACTTCAACTGCTGGACCTGCGGCCATTACACGTATCGCCTGAAGGACACCACGCACAAGCTGGACAATGGCGAATACCAGATCCTGACGGCCGAACACGTCTTCAAAGACTACCAGTTCAGCGTCGACAACCAGATCGCCCTGCCGGAAAAAGAAGTCCAGGGCTGAATATTCTCAGCCTGAACTGAAAATGGCGCAGCCTGCGAAGGTTGCGCCATTTTTTATGCGTGGAGCATTTCCAGCAATGCCCGCTCAATCACGTCGAACTTGGGCCGCCGCAACACTTCTTCTTGCAGGCAAGCTTGCTGCAAAGACTGCAAGACTGGCAAGGACGTTGCACCATGCGCGATCAGCTCGCCCAGCAGCACGCCAAAGGCGCGGGCCTCTATGCCCTGCAGCAAGTCTCCTTGCGGCGAGCCGGGCGCAAACATGGACGCCGCGCCAAAATCGCCCAGCAGGCAGGCGCCACCATCCGCATGCAGGATATTGTGGCCATACAAGTCACCATGCAGAATGCCACGCGCATGCAGCTGGCACACGGCCGAGGCGATGCCATGGGCAATCGACAGCGCTTGCGGCGCGTCAAAGCGCGCGCCATCGGCATACACATCACGCGTGCATGAGGCCAGGCTCGGTGGCCCGGCCAGATTAGCGAAAGCAGCATCGATGAGCGGCATGACAAGACCAAGCGCGCCTTGCGGATGCCCGTCCAGGGTGCCCAGGATGGGAATCAGGCCCACGTGCGCACCCGCGCCGACACAGGCGGCCATTTCGCTGCGCGGCAAGCCGTCGCTGGTCATCGCCCCCTTGAACACTTTGACTGCGACATCATCGCGCCCATCCAGGCGGGCACGATATATCACGCCCGATGCGCCCTCGCCCAGCTGCTGCGCCAATTCCAGGCGCTGCCATGCCACACCCGCCGCGCCGGCATCGGATAGAGCTGCCAGTTCGCGCACTTCCGTGAAGGGGTTGCCCGCGTACGCAAGCCAGCTCAGGCGCGGTAAAGACAGCAGGTAATCGGGCAGCGTCGTAAAACGGTTGGCGGCAATGCGCACCAGCTCCAGTTGACGGCAATCTGCCAGGGACGCGGGCAAGTGGCTCAGGCAATTGCCTGCCAGCATGAGTTTCTGCAGTTCACGGCACTTGCCGAGCTCATCGGGCAAGACTTCGATGGCATTGTCGGTCAGGGTCAGCCAGCGCAGCCTGGGCGGCAAGGCCGCGGCCGGCACCTGGCGTATCTGGTTCGCCTTGAAACCGATCATTTCCAGCGCATGACAGCAGCCAAGCACGGCCGGCAAGGTGGTGAACAAGTTATCGGAACAAAAAATGATGCGCAACTTGTGCAGGCGCGTCAAATCCTCGGGCAGGGAAGACAGCGCATTGCCGGACAAATCAAGGATTTCCAGGCTATCGGCCAGGTCGAAGATCTCGCGGGGGAAGTCGGTCAAGCCGCAGGACAGTGTCAGGCGGCGCACGCCGGCCAGTTGGCCAGCGCGTAATTGTTCTAGTGTATGCTCAGCAGACAAAATATCCCTTTCAAAAACCCGGTAATCGCTGGCATGGATAAAACCACCAGACGAAAAAAAACCCCACCATTGCTGGCGGGGTTTTTCTCTTACTACGAATAACAAGCCTGACGATAACCTACTTTCACACTGGTTGCAGCACTATCATCGGCGCAAAGTTGTTT